>JARLHW010000067.1 GCA_031292075.1 Desulfosporosinus sp. | reverse complement strand
TTCTTTCCTCTACGCAGATTTTACTTTCTTATAATTACAGTACGACGCAGGGCACATACATCGTCAATATCTCAGGAATGGTTTGCTCTGTTTGTTACCCTATAACGCAAGTCCTAACAGGATCGGCAGACCACACAGAAATATCAAGTGTGTACTGTTTCAACAATAGCTCAAGTACAGTCGCTGTAGACCTTATACTTGGGACAACCTACTCGGACAGCGCGGTGATTGCCCGGCTAAGTGTATCAGCATGGTCGAGTGCTACACTAAACCTCACGAACTGTCCAATAATCGTGGGCGCTGGTGTTGCTCTAAGCGCGTTCACAAACAACACCAACAATGTTACTATCACATGCTTTGGGCTAAATTGCTCATAAAAGGGAGGGCGTTCTTTTGTTTATTGTGGACTCCAACAACATTATCATCGACATTGCGGCAGACATTCACACCGACGGAGAATATATCGTTGTGGTTAAAGGCGATACGTTCTACTATATGGCCCAAGGATTAACGATTGTAAACCAAGACGTTACGGATGGGGTTATCCCTCAGAAATACTTGTATGAAGGAGGGAATTTTGTTTTGAATCCAAACTACGTTGACCCCAATCCAACGTCTTAAAACAGACGTTGAATGTTTTTACGTGCAACGCCTATAACCAGGGCGTTATTTTTATGTCCATGAAAGGAGTTGGATCATCTGGGTGAGCAAGAAGAGCTCAATACACGAGTGGCTGTTTTAGAGACGAAAAACGAGGCCCAAGAGTGTCGGTTGAACTCTTTAGAAGCCGACGTGGGAAAAAAGTTCGATCGCCTTGAGGCCAAACTTGATCAAGTTTTAGAGGCTGCACGGAGCCGTCCATCGTGGCTGGTCGCGCTGACGATCTCAGGGCTTTTGACAATCGCCACGGGTCTTATCATTTATTTGGTTACGAAGCATTAAGGAGGGAACTATGAGTTACACGATTGTGCAAAATTTTATCCCAGGACTACCCAAAGAAGCTTACGATGGTGGTGTTGGAAACTACGTCGGTGTAATCGCGCATTCAACGGCCAACAACGGTGACTCCGCAGATGGGGAACGCAACTACGAATCGACCACTTGGCAGAACGCGTTTGTACATTATTTCGTTGACGACCAGAAAATCGAACAAGTAGCAGATACCAACTACCTATGTTATGGGGCAGGGCATACCGCCAATCATATGGGGTACGCTCAGGTGGAGTTGTGTCAAAGTACTGATCCAGCAAAATTCGTTGCTGCCTATGCACAGTACGTTTGGTTACTGGCAAAGTTGCTATATAATAGGAAGCTTTCTGTTGTGGACGGTGTAACACTCATGTCTCATGCCCAAGTTTCAGCCAAATGGAAGGAGACTACGCACACTGATCCGATCGACTACCTGGCTTCCCACGGCAAAACATGGGCCAATTTAGTGGCCGACGTGACAGTCAGTTACAACGAAATGGAGGGAAACGATTTGAAATTGCAAACCTTGATTCTCTATTATGGCGACGCTGACCTACCAATAGCGGCAGACTTAGCCCTGCACTTTGGTTGTCCGATTGTACAAGCTGCTTATGCTACGGCAGACCTGCTCAATTCTGCGACGACCAAATACCAAGTGGGCGGCGCAACGGCTCCTGCTGGCGTGACATTACTAGGCGGAGCAGATCGCTTTGCGACGATGAAGGCCGTTCTTAAAACTTTAGGCGAAATCTAAATCTGAAAGGGGACAAATAAGAATGGAAAGTCAAACATTAATTGCTAGTGGACTTACTGATATCGTAACAGCACTCGCGGGGGTGCTTGTTGCCTTCCTGGTGGCCTACGTTAAACAACACTTCTCAGCTACCCAAATCAGTACGGCTAGTGGGATCGCAACAGAGGCGGTCAACTTTGCAACCCAGGCTGCTAAGAAGCTCGGCGTAACTCAGGATTTAGCCAAATATAACTCTGCGCTTACGAAAGCCAAAGAACTGGCCTCAAAGGCAGGAGTTAATTTATCCGATTCCCAATGGGAAACTCTTCTGGAAAGTGCCTACAAGAAAGCGAAAGACGGATTGCAGCCACTTCAAACTGGGACGGTAACTTCCGATGATATCACCAATATGATTGCGACGGAAGTAGGGAAGATTGTGCCAAATGTTCCGGTGGATACAATAACGAGTTTGATTCAGCAAGAGTTGAGCAAGTTAAGCCTTTCTGTAAATGTTGTTCCAGTTGCTACAACCGAGACACCTCCAGTGGCACAAGTTGCTCAACAAGCATAAAACTATGAGGAACCAGGCCCTATAAAAGATAATCAGCCCTCCTTAATTTGTTGGGAGGGCTGGGCTAAATTGTTAATTGATATTTTCAAAGAATTTGACTATAATTAGAACACAAGTTCGTATTTAATACAAATACACGTACTGGGAGGTGGATGAAGTGAGCGATATATGTTCAGAGTGTAATCGGAAATCCTATTGTATGGAACCGTGCGAAACGTGGTTAATCCAGCATGATAAATGTCCAGTGTGCCAGAACAAGCTTATTCGTATTGGTGGTTGTACGGAATGTATCACAGGCGATTGGGCGAGGTGTGGTTAGTATGAAAGTGATTATGTCCTCCAAATCCGGCGAGTTTAAGCTCGGCGATATGTTATTAAGGTTGAGCAGGTGATATCGTAAGAGGTTAGAATAACTCAAGAGTATTAGAGCATAATATTTACAATATGTAAACGAGGAGTGATATTGTGTTCGATAAAAAATCGAAGTATGAGCGAGATAAGGAAATGATTGCTTATAATAGTAGACTGATAGGAAGAGAAGAAAACCATTTAGCAGAGATAGAAGAGTACAAGCATAGAGTGCGGAAACTGGAGGATACACTCGCTCAAGAAAGAATACTAAAACTTGAAGACGATAAATTAACAAATAAATCGCTAAATGAAACTATAACTTGGAAAAACAATTATCACGTGAGTAAAGATGCACTAAATGATGCGCAAAGAAGTGCTGGACACATAGTTGGTACAGTAACGCAAACTAACAATAAAACAGAATTAAACCTAAAGGCATGAGAGACGGTTGTTAAACCCTCTCTTTTTTTGCTGTTTTGATGAAAGTTGGTTTTTAGAACCCAAGGTTTCAAAAATACTTGAAATATTATTTGATCTGGTATGGTAAAATGGTTATCATTAGCAAATGGGATGGGGTGGATAAATGGCTAGAATATCAGAAAAAAGCGAACGGTATAGAGACAAAAATGAATTGATAAGAGATCTGAGAAAAGTACTAGAACTAGATGTTCATTATGGAACTAAATTTGCTGTCCTTCATGAAGTTGCGTGGGTATGGACGGAGTTTTATGGTAAGTATGTAGGGTGTCCGTATTGGTCAGAAAAGGCATTAGAATTATATGAAAATAGAAAAAGCATCCCTGGTTTTTCTTGTGATAAACTATTAAGGCATGATCATGCAGTTCCGAGAAAGATTATTCTAAAATACTTTTTAAGCTATAGGAAAGTTACTGAAGACTGCATAAGAAACATATTTGAAAAGGTACTAGTGGGAAGTATATTAACTAAAGAAGAAAATGATGTAATACTAAAAGATACAATGCCACCTCCTGTAAATGATAAATCAATCGAAAAATATTTAGATACAGATAAATGGGCACGCTACAGAGACAAAGGTATAAAGATTTTTAAGGTGGAATGGCAGGGTAAAATAAGGAAAAAGATAACTGGAAAAGAGAGTGTTTCACTATAGCAATATATTTTAAGATAATGCAATATACTTAAGGCATCTGTTCTACCAGGTGCTTTTTTCATGCAATTTTCAGGAGAAGCAATAGTGAAATTACGTTAATATCAAGGGTTTCTTACAGTTTGATTTCACTATACAAGGTTTTTAGTAAGTTAAGATGTTGAGGCAGTTACTTTAATACAAAAAGTAGCAGTTCTATTATCGGGAGGGAAGGCAGGCAGATGCATAAAGTCCTATCGGTAGAGTATGAAGTTGCCCGTCAGATAATATCAAATATGCTCCAAAAGGGGCTTAATTCCAAGGCTGAATTCGAGACCCTTGATAAGAAGAATCTTAAGATCTTAGCCCAAACAATTAACTTGCTATTCACCCAACACAGAGCTATCATTCGTACACCCGGACAACCAACCGGGAGTAATGATGTTTTTTTATTAGAAATATGTTCCAGCATTCTTCGATTCGCTATATCGACAGTGACGGAAAGGAGTCACATATGAAAAAAATCCGAACGATTCAAGCAGCAGTTCTTGAAGAAAAGAAACTTAAAGTTTGCGCATACGTCAGGGTATCCACTGACCAGGCCGAGCAGAAGAATAGTTTCTCAGCGCAAATGGAACATTACACGGCCTATATTAAAAATAATCCAACTTGGAACTTTGCTGGAATTTACGCAGATCGGGCCCTATCTGGCAAAAACGCAGCAAAACGACCAGAGTTCATGCGGATGGTTAAGGATGCCGAGAACAAGAAATTTGACCTCATCATCACGAAGTCCATTAGCCGTTTTGCTCGCAACACCGCAGATTGTTTGGAAACGGTCCGAAAGCTTAAGTCAATCGGTGTAGGAATTTATTTTGAGAAGGAGTCAATAAACACCCTAAACGCCGAGAGCGAGCTCATGCTCTCAATTCTAAGCTCGGTGGCTGAGGAAGAGTTAAACTCCATATCTCAAAACATGCATTGGGCCTACCAACGCCGCTTCAAGCAGGGTAAGGTCATGATCAATACTAAGCGGTTTTTGGGGTACGACAAGGATGCTAAAGGCACCCTGATTATAAATGAAGAACAAGCCGCCATAGTGAGGAAAATCTTTAAGGATTACCTATCAGGACTGGGGATTTCGCTGATAGCCAAGGGGCTTGATGGTATTAAAACCATCTCCGGCAAAGATAAATGGGCCGAGTCAACGGTCAGAGATATTTTAAAAAATGAGAAGTATATTGGGGATGCGCTTCTTCAGAAGACAATAACTAAGGATTTTAAGAAGAAGCGAAATAAAGGTGAGGTTCCAATGTACTATGTCAAGGACACCCACCCGGCTATTATCAGCAGGGAAGATTTCGAGAAGGCTCAGGAATTGATGATGGAACGAGCCAAGTCCAAAGGGAACGTCGAAGGGAATCGAGAAAAATACCTTAAACGATATGCCTTTACCGGAACCATCGAATGTGGTCATTGCGGCAAAAGCTACAAACGGCATTTAGATAATTGCGGTACAGTTGCAGAATCGGTTTGTTGGGTTTGTAGCACCTATATAATAGGAAGTAAAAATTCATGCAGTGTTGGCAGGATCAAAGAAGAAACGATTAAAGGCTTGTTTGTAAGGATGTTTAACCGACTTTATAATGATCGGGCCAAGCTGCTGAGAGAATATCGACAGAGTTTGGAAAGAGAAAAGTTAACCGAGTTAGATAATGAGCGCATCGCGAAGTTGGATGAGGAAATTAAGCAACTCATCAAACAGGAACGGGCGCTCTTTTTAATTGAAGAAAAGGGGTACGCTGATTATAATGTTCTAAAAGCAGAACACGAAAAACTTGTGGAGAGATTGACCCAACTTCAAACAGAACGAGCTACCTGGATGTCTGAGATCACCAATCGAGATAATAGAATGGCCCGAACTTTAGAACTTGAATCCATTCTCGAATCCCAGGGTAGTCCAATCTTAGATTTCAACGAGGATTTGTACAGAGCAATAATTGAAAAAATAGTGGTCAAGGAACGCACCTGTCTGGAGTTTCAATTAAAAAATGGCCTCCGTTTTGAGGAACATTACACCTTAAAACGGGGCCATGATTTATTTTAGGGAGGTTTTAGACAATGGCAACAGTAACAGTGATTCCAGCGAAACCGATGCAAGAATTGAAGGGTTTAGAGGCAACGGCAAAACTCAGAGTTTGTGCTTATGCTCGGGTTTCCACAGATAATGAGGAGCAATTATCTAGTTATCAGGCGCAGGTTGAGCATTACACTTCTTATATTAAGAACAATCCGGCTTGGGAGTTCATCGCGGTATATTCGGATGAGGGTATTAGCGGTACGAATACCAAGAAGCGTGAAGGCTTCAACCGCATGATTGATGATTGCATGGCTGGCAAGATTGACATGGTGATCACGAAATCAATCAGCCGGTTTGCTCGGAATACTCTTGATACCTTGAAATACGTACGTCAACTGAAAGAAAAGGGGGTAGCAATATTTTTTGAGAAGGAACAAGTAAATACCCTGGATTCAAGAGGGGAGTTTCTGATAACTTTGCTTGGAAGTCTGGCCCAGGAGGAAAGTTCAAACCTATCCCAGATCACTAAGATGGGTATAAGTTATAGGTTTCAAGAGGGGAAGGTTTTGGTTAATCATAACAAATTTCTTGGGTATACGAAGGATGAGAACGGTGAGTTGGTCATTGTGCCGGAAGAGGCTGAAATAATACGGCGGATTTTTAGGGAGTTCCTTGAAGGGAAAAGTCCTTACAAAATAGCTGCGGGGTTGGAACGGGATGGTAAACTTACCGGTTCAGGCGGCTCGCGTTGGTATGACAGTACGGTTGATAAGATCTTAAGGAATGAAAAGTATATGGGAGATGCGCTATTGCAGAAAACGTTCACGACAGATTTCCTAACAAAAAAGAGAGTGAAGAATACGGGTCATGCAGCCCAATATTATGTTGAAGATAGTCACCCGGCGATTATTAGCAAGGAAGAGTTTGCTACGGTACAGGTGGAGTTTGAACGACGTGCGAATATGCGAGGTTATTCTAAGACTGGGAAAAGTTCTTTTACCAGCGAGTACCCTTTTTCAGGTAAATTGTTCTGCCAAAGCTGCGGTTCAAAGTTTAGAAGGCAGGCGTGGGGGAGTGGTAAAAATAAAAAATATGTTTGGCGGTGTATAAACCGGGAAATTAACGGAGTGGAATCTTGTAGCATGAAATCAATTAGGGAGAAGGATTTGGCGCAAGCTTTCTTACGAGCTATGAACAAACTCATTAGCGGTAAAGAAGCTTTTTTAATTGAAGGCACTGGGTATCTGAATGGTGTAGGAGGGTCAGACGATATTGACACTAGGTTGGCGAAACTCCAGCAAGAGTTGATTAATGTGATAAAAAGCTTGGGAATTGATAGTAATGAGTATTCGAGAGTGGTAGGCGAGATAGAGAATTTGCGGGGGCGCAGGGTCGGGTTGAAGAACGCTGAAGCTGAGGGAGCTTGGAAAAAGAGTAAATTAGAAGAATTCAAGGCTTATCTGGATGCTAGGGATGGTAAGCTGCTTGATAGGTTTGATGGAGATTTATTTCGGAAGTTGGTTGAGAAGGTTAAGGTGCTGTCTATGGTGGAGGTGGTGTTTGTGTTAAAAGCAGGGTCAGAGGTAAAAGAGATACTAGGCTAATAATTAGGAAATCAATGTCTTAAAAACAGATTGAAGTGTTGACCATGTATTGGTAATAGATTAGTATTATCTTAGTAAGAGTAAATGGAATGTATAAAGAGAAACTCAAATATGATTATATCGTTGATTCCCGGTAAAAATTATGCCTACATTTATAAACCTTGATTTTACACGCATTCTGGTATTTTTGTAGGTATGGATTTATTCCTGAATTAATTGCGAAGCATTATTTTCCCTTATTTACAGCGTTTCTTCTTGTGGGTATAAATAGATGCGGGAATTAAGGTTATTATTAATACTTAATTCATGTAGTAATGCAAACGAGGTGTTTTTAATCTTAGCGGTAAAGAAGATAGAGAAAGTTGTAAAGCCAATAATAAGTATTTTTATAATATTGAGTATCGGTTACTTATTTGAAGTTTTAGGGAAAACAAAACCATTGGAGGTTATTGAGCAAAGCAATTGGTATCCATTGTGTATTGCAATATGGAGTGCCCAAATTTTATTCTCGTTTTTTTCCTCAACATTATTGACCTTCTTGGTCGATAAATCTGAAAGGAAAATTTACGGTTTACAAATAAATGAAGTAGTAACTTCTATTTATACCAAATTCACTTTTAACTTATATGACTTAATGTCATTAAGTATATATTTAGCAATATTGAATTTGGTTTTTGTTATAATTGGATGGCTAAACATGATAACAGTAATTTTTTTCAGTAATGCATTATTAATGGTAATAGCATATTTTTTAACTATAGATTGCCTAGTAAATTATGAAAAGATAGAAGATTCAGTAGTTGATTATATATATAAATTAATTAAGTCTGATAAACTTAGATATAATAACTATTTTGAGAGCTTAGAATTATATGCTTATGATTGCTCAAAAATAAATAAAACTGAGTTTGATAAGCAAATCAGGTTTATCAATGAGAATTTGATTTTTAAATTTATTGACAATAACAATGTAAAGCTAAGAATAAATCAATCCTTAATAAGAATTATTAGTAAAATTGTAAATGATAAAGAATATATTTATACTGATTTCCAAGATTTGTATAATATTGGACTTGATACCCTTAAATCATTAAATATAGATAATTTGTTTTATTCTGATATGTTTATTCATTATTTTATCTTTGCTATTGATTTGAAGGATTTATTTAAGGACGAAGAAATTAAATCGTTGTTAGAAATATGCATTAATTCTAACTTTCAAAAGCTTATAGGCATAGAAAATCATTCTACGATTAATGATATTAATAACATTTTCGATGATTCAATTAAAAAATTAACGGATACTAGATATTTTATATCTAGTAATTTCTTAATCGATAGTTTTATAAACATTGTAAGAGAAAACAAAGGTAAATGTTTTAATAATTATAATTTTTTGGATAGCTACATTGAAAGCACATTGGAAATGAAGTACAAACACTTTGAAAGTGATATAATTCATAAAATATTAGATATTTATGAGTATATTGTAAAAAACAAGAAAATTTCCGACATAAATAATGAAATTATAGATACACATATAAAGCATTATGCGCTTAAAATAGCGAACTATTATTTTGCGATTATGGAGAATAGATATTTATTACCAGAAGAACAAGATTCTTTGCTTTCTTATATTGAACGTATAATAATAAGTAAATATTGTGAAGTGGATGATTTTATTTATGAAATTATTTTACTTATTATTGTTAAAAAGTTTGCTGAGAATAAAAAGTATAGATTAAAATTGATTTTAGATAAACTTGTTAATAAACAGTTGTTTTCTCCGGTGGAGAGAGAAAAGATAAATTGCATAGTCGCAAAGTTATCTTACTATTTTTACTATTTGATATATGAGGAATCATTTCCCCAAAAACATAAAAGTTTCATAAAAGAAAGTATTTCTAAGAGGCTTTATCCTACACATAGGTCTTTCATATTGTACTTAAATAATTCTAATATAAATATTTGGAAATGCTATGAATCATATTTAAATCCTGTTTTTGCAATTGAAATGGAATATGTTAAGCAACAAATTGAATACGTTGCTTATAAACCATATTTAATTAATGAATGGACTAAATACTTTGTTCTATTCTCTGCATTTATAATTCCTTGGCAATATATGTATTCCGCAGATAACAAATTTCTTTATGATTGGAAGCTATTAAATGAAAATGAATTCATATCACTACTTGAACATTTCGATAAATATGGAAATCTCGCTTCAAATTTGGAAAAGGAAAGAAACTTATTTGTTTCCTTATACCTTAATAACAAAGAATTAAATAACAATTCCAATTTCTTATTTGATCAAATATCAAATGTATACAAGCAGAAGGCCATTGAAAAAGTTCACGGATATTTTAATAAAGCAGTTGGAGATAAAATAATTGATAAATATAAGTTGGAATTAGAAGAAAAATTGAATGCAATGAGACGCTTAGACATTTCGTGTGGCATATTTGATAACTTCGAATACACAATTATTGAATCAGTAGGGGTATTGACGGGAGATATTTATTCTTCTTATAGTGAGATTGACAGAGTAATCCATGAAATTAGAGAGTCAAATATTAAATTTAATTATTTTAAAACTAAATACGATAAAATATTAATAGATGATAACTATTCTTGTAAAATTGAAAGAATTATAAATAAGGACATGTACTATGTTAATATAACAAATGATATTTATGTAAAAATGACTTTACATGAAGTAATAGAGTACCTCAATAAAAGATATATTAAGCTGATTATCACGTTAAAATTTGAAGAAATATAAACTGATCATTGACGGTTTGCCTATCAGAACCTAGAAATTCAAAAGTAATAACTGTATCCATGCAGATCTTGAGATTGGGTTGGCCTCAAATTGCTGTTAATTTTGAGAATGTAGTTCCGTATACTCCCGTATTATTTCTTTTATAGTAAAACACTTGTGGCACAATGGTTTCAGCGATTTGATAGATAGAATTGAGTATAATACATTCACCACAAAATGGACAATGTATTATATTACCAGAGGTTGAATTCCTTGAGGTGCAATGGATTTAGCTTTTTTGATGTAAAACTCCAGATTGGTTTGAGAATATTCCTACAAAGAAAGGGAAGAAATGATGCCTAGACTATCTCAAATTGAAAAAGGAATTTTCATGAAGTTGTTCAATAGAGGCGGATATGTTCTGGATTTCACCACAAATGACTTTGACGTGTTTACATTGGAAAGCATTGGGGTTCCTTTGTGTGAGACTTACAAACAATCAAAGGGCAAATCGCTGTTAGCTTATATTAACGAAGCTTCCGAGGATAATACTGTTAAATTGTTGAAAGAATTGTTGGACTATTACGAAGTCCATTACGAATACGAAATTGAAAACGATAATGAATATTCTAAAGCGTATAACAGATGCAAAGATATAATGGAACGTATTCTAAATATTAATATTCCCCTTGCTTCAACTGCCGTAGAATTGAAGGAGAAATTTTCAAGCCCCTATCTTTCTGCGCAGATTGATTTAATGCTAAAAATGCAGTCTGAAAATCCGACAGAAGCAATCGGGAAAGCTAAGGAATTAGTTGAGAGTTGTTGTAAAACAATTCTTGATGAAAATACAGTAGAATGGGACAAGAACTGGGATGTTGGACAGTTGACTGCCGAGACGGTTAAACTTCTCAAACTAATGCCCAGAGACATACCCGATACAACACCGTCAGCAACTGAGATGAAAGCCATTTTGGGCAATTTGCGAGCAATAGCTACAAACTTGGCTGCGTTGCGCAACCCATATGGTAGTGGGCATGGGAAAAGTGCTACATACAAAGGACTTGAAGAGCGCCACGCAAAACTTGCCGTTGGTAGCAGCATAACGCTTGTTAGCTTTCTTTGGGATACTCATGAAAGGAGGGGTATTTAATACAATGAACCGAATTAGTGAAATAACAAAACGCGATATCCTCGATTTGTTTAAGAATGGGATTGATATACCCGATCTTTGGGAAACGAAAAGAGTTACATATAATTATTTCGGTCGGCTAGAAGAGATCGAATTTCTTAAGAGATTATATGATTTAAAAAGTATGTCAAGCTCGGATTCGAGGTTTCCTGATGCTGGAAGTGACATCTGGCAGCATGCAATAAACAATGATGATTATCCATTTTGCTGGGTATTTGAGGATGAACGCTTCCAACTGAAAAACGGAAGCGATGAAATGTACTTGAAATTAATCTGTGAAATATTTCATCCAACAGTCAGGAGCGAAAAAGGATACTGGAAGGAGTTTCATTCTGAGATAAACAGATTGTTGCAAAACGATGGGTACGAACTTTATCCGGCAAAAAAAATATCTAGTCGTGATGTCTACGGGTGGAGAATATTTAATCCGGAAGAAAATAAACTATTTATTCCTTACTCTCAACGCAATCAAAAGGCGTTAAAGGATAAAAAAATAGCGCTATCTATCAAACGGAGCACAAGGAATCAAATTTATAAGCTCCTAGAAAAATACAATGACGTTTATCGAGAAACAGATGAAACTGGCTGGGACTACGATGTCACAACAAGCGAGAAGGTTTTTAACGATATTCATCAGTTTTACACACCCAAGTGCTATAATGACCAAAAACAATATGTGGAAACTGCTAGTCTACAGGATTTTGTGTGTTATAGTGCACCCTATTGTGTAATAGATGTGATAGAGTTTTTTGAGAAATATAATCGTGCTAATGATTTTGAAGCGCAAGTTAATGCGATATTGAAACTGAATGGTATTGCTTTGAAATTAGATAATGGAAAAATTGTAAGTACGTTTGATAGCCAAATAAATAGCAGCACATTAGATTCAATTCAAGAAGCAGGACTCAAAGAGTTGCTCCAAGAAGCCACTAAATATTACGGCGAAGGCAATTTAAAAATAGCCGTTGAAAAACTCTGGGATGCCTTTGAAAGACTAAAAACATATTACTCTCCAACTTTGGATAAGAAGAACTCTATAAATAGAATCATTAGGGATATGGGCGGCAACAAAGATCCCTATGAAGAGTTGTTTGATAAAGAATTCCACGAGCTTACAGCGATTGGCAATAACTTTAGAATTCGTCACCATGAAACTACAAAAACAGATATTGAGGATGATAGGTACTATGATTATTTTTATAAACGTTGTCTCTCATTAATTTCGGTTGCGACTTTATATTTGGACAATGGAGAAATGTTCTAATTAACTTTCAGCCAATAGACCTTAAATAAATAATCAAGAATCTTGTTAGCCTTTTGAAGGTAAGTATAAACCTCATATTATCCATATAATTACATGGGAGTAAGTTTAATATATAGTAGAGATAGAATGTGTTTTCTACCGAGCCGATTTGGCAACTCCAGGCACGTTGAGACGATAATAGTGCTATATCGGAAGAGAATAACTTCAAAGTATTGCCATCACCGGGTTTATAGTGATATCAAATATGTTTTCTCAGATAAGAAAAGGAGTATACCCTTGACTGAGGAAACATATTTTTTCATGCTCATATTATCGTGACCAGGGTACGTGGCGACGATAATAGTGCTATATTGGGGAAGAGAATAACTTCAAAGTATTGCCATCACTGGGTTTAAAGAGATATCAAATATGCTTCCTCAGACATGAAAAGGAGTATACCTTTGACGGAGGAAACATATTATTTTATGGTCATATTCCCGTGAAAAGGGCACGTGGAGACGGTCAGTTGTCTTACTATTAAACACAGCTGAGAGGCGCTTGTGGTGCTGGTTTCAAGGTTTGGGGTTTGAATTATTTGACGGCTTAATAGGACCAGATAGGAACACGGGAACATAATAGTAGGGTTTGGGTTAGACGGTTTTTGGGTAGGGCACGTACGCGGGAACATGTTCGATTATGTAAATGTTCCCATTGCCGTTGGTAATTTTGCTGTGGATACTTAATTTCCTCTGGAGAACTGGGGGAAATACGAAAGAAAAGGTTGGAGCATGAAAAGGTAATCAAATCAAAGAATGGTTTGAAGCAAAGGTTTGACGAAATCCTAGAGACAATAAACGGGCAGGGATTCACTACTGGAAGAGTTTGACGAAGAAATATTTAATGCGTTGGTTGAGAAGTGAAATTCTCACACCAACGCATTTTGTTTTCGAGTTTGATTGTATTCAATCTAATGAATAGCAACATTATCTATTTAAGTTCAGCACACTTCTTGCATAGTCTATACCCGTTTGTGCCACTAAGTCGATCTGCTACGGGTATTTCGCTACCTGGAGGACAGGTGTTATTGTTGTGATAGACTTGATCTTCAACTGGCTTCTTAGCCTCATTAACGGAGTAAAAGTCATTTGCTTTTGACAATAGATAAGCCTCCCAACATGTATTTTATTTTCTGAATGAATGGATTATAGTCACCTCCTAACTTTTATTCTACTACCAACAATATTAGATAAGATAAATTCGACAGGATATGTCAAAAAGCAATTTTATTATGATGTCTATATATTTATATAACGAGTCACTGCAACACTATATGAACAATGAAACAAGACATAAAGATATATACAAGGTCAACAACTGAAATTATTAGCTAAATCTTTTGGACGGTTTAGCTTTTTGCAGAGAAATAGTAGCTGTTTAAACCATTCTGGGAGGAATTAGATGAAGCATGTAGAATGAAAGAGAAGAGTAAGTTCTGAGACATCAGGAAAACACGGAAATAATATGCCATTTTCTAGGGAGTGATCCTATTTGGTCAGCAGGCATGAACTTTACCATTCAAAGTGCGACGAAACATATAGTACATCAATAAAGTTCATTTCCGAAAATCCGGGTTTTGAGCAAAGGCTACATTTATATCTGCTGATTTATGAAGAAATAGGTGATTTGATTCCATTTACTAACGTGAACTTGGATTCAGGTCACTACTTTCCATATTCGGAATCGCAATATTTATTAATGAGTTCACTTGAATTAGCCCTTCAGGGCTTTTACTCATATGCCTTTTTTTCTTTGAGATCATTTATGGAATTAGGGATGTTGGGAGTTTCCTTCGCTGCTATTGATAATGAGCATATTGAAGTCCAACCATGGCTTCATTCGGAGGGACGTACTCCTGGGCAAAGAGACATATTCAAAAGTCTTAATAGAATTGAGTCATTTAGAACCTTCGACACCAAGTTCAAGCTCAGAGAACGTGTGTCAAAAACCATGGGCGAACTAGGAGGATTTGTTCATACTAGGGGGTATGGAAACAGTTCACAAGCATTAAATTTAGCCAATTATAGTAGGTTCTCACAAAAATCCCTTCAAATGTTTGAGCCTTTTATGACAAGGGCAGTGACTGATGTCGTTATTACTATGCTGTTGAAATATCCGATTGGTTCACAGTTCTTACCAATATTTGAGAAGTTCGGTCTAGAAATGCCGTTAGGTGGATTTTTAGAAGAACACCAAGTCGCTTTGATATTTTCTATAATTCCTGAAGATGAACGGGAATTTCTTAATACTATAAGTAAGCAAAGTAAAGAGGTTCAAACAATTTTAAAGTATATCAATAGCCTTCCGGACATAACAGAGGATGAACGGGAACAACAATTAAAAAGACATGAAGAGTTCATGTCTTTCTATCGGTCGAAGAAATAACAAACAATGAATGCGATAATTTCTTTGTGGCCTAGAATGTCGCACGTCTTTGGAACGTAGGTTAAGAGCCTCGCGGCCCTCGTCTTGGGCGAACCCCGCCGGGGGGCAGTCTTGGTTAACTGGTGCGTTTGGATATCTGATGGTGACTGGAATTCTACCTTGGACGATGGTGTATATCATATCTACTCACTGGGAAGGAGAGTTGAGATGTTATTAGAACCATTGGAGTGGTTAAGTCACCCGTCACAGAAGGTATCGATGAAAATTGGGGTAGCGTTGTATCGGAAATATACCTCAATCCAAGCTTAGTCACAGGGTTAACAGGAATAGATCAGTTCGATCATATAATTGTTGTTTTCTACATGGACCGGTCTAGTTTTGACCCGAAAGGTGATTTAATTAGGCGACCACAGGGTCGTTCGGACATGCCAGAGGTAGGCATTTTCGCTCAACGAGCAAAGCATCGGCCTAACCCTATTGGGATCACAGCTGTTGAATTAATAAAGATTATCGGAAATGTGCTAACCGTAAAAGGGCTGGATGCGATCGACGGAACACCAATTCTAGATTTGAAACCCTATTATCCAGAATACGATCGGATTCTGGAACCAACTGTTCCAGAGTGGGTTACTAGATTAATGAAAAACTATTTTTAAAGCAGTGAACATAGCCGGGGCAGCACTTTAGCCTCTACCACGGTCAATCCATTGATATGACAGGCTTTTCTACCAATTTTAGAAGTGTAGCAATTTGGAGTTTTTAAAAGCTATTTATGCTTCCACTCTCAATGCTAAAATCAGAGCATGAAATGCGCAAGAACTACTTCTTAAAATTAGTAAACTAAATGAAAAATTTTTACCACATTGAACGTGGTTTGGATAAACTGGCTGATGGAAGAATAAACACTATTGATACCACAGATTAGGTAATTCTTTTTTATGACAATCTTACAAATGTGGAGGACTATTTGAGGGTACATTTCTATTTACTGATAAAAGAAGCGGTAGACTAATTGTCAAATAAGCATGTTCCTCACAATTATATTATAATACGTCACTATGCTTCTCGAGAAAATAGACATTTGGTCATAAAGGGGAAGAAATTATGAGAACAATACGATCAGCATGTAAATTACAACCCAAGGCTCTTGAAATATATGTTGGTGATCAGATCGAACTACTTGATCAGATTATTCATGATACCAACGGACAGGAATACTTTAAGAAAACATTTATTACAGATGGAATGAAGACTCTTCTTTTAAAAGGTATGGCACGTCTGGCAGGAAAGTCAAACGATACTGTGTTTCATCTTAAACAAGCCATGGGTGGGGGTAAAACGCACTTGATGGTTGGATTTGGACTCCTTGCAAAAGATTCGGCCCTTCGAGACACACAAATAGGATCCATACCATATCAGTCAGATTTTGCTTCAGCAAAGATAGCCGCTTTTAATGGACGTAACAATCCACATACATATTTATGGGGAGAAATTGCTCGTCAGTTAGGTAAAGAGAGCCTCTTCAGGGAATATTGGGAATCTGGTGCAAAGGCTCCGGATGAACAATCATGGATAAATCTATTCGACGGTGATGAGCCCATTCTTATTCTACTGGATGAAATGCCCCCATACTTTCATTATTATAGTACTCAGATCTTAGGCCAGGGAACGATTGCCGACGTAGTTACTAGAGCATTTTCAAATATGCTGACGGCAGCTCAAAAAAAGAAAAATGTCTGTATTGTCGTTTCTGATCTGGAAGCTGCCTACGATACTGGCGGGAAGTTAATTCAACGCGCTCTTGATGACGCTTCACAGGAGCTGGGGCGTGCGGAAGTTTCTATTACTCCGGTTAATCTGGAATCCAATGAAATCTATGAAATTCTTCGCAAACGACTCTTTCTTTCGTTACCGGATAAAAGTGAGATAGCAGAAATTTCCTCTTTCTACGCGTCACGGCTGGCAGAAGCAGCAAGGGCAAAAACGGTTGAAAGAAGCGCTGAGGCATTGGCTAACGATATTGAATCAACCTATCCCTTCCATCCAAGCTTCAAGAGTATTGTTGCCCTGTTTAAGGAAAACGAAAAGTTCAAACAAACGCGAGGATTGATGGAATTGGTTTCCCGTCTTTTGAAGTCCGTCTGGGAAAGTGGCGAAGACGTGTACCTAATTGGTGCTCAGCATTTTGACCTTTCCATCCACGATGTTCGTGAAAAGCTGGCCGAAATCTCTGAAATGCGGGATGTGATCGCAAGAGACCTATGGGATTCCACCGATAGCGCCCATGCGCAGATTATCGATGTCAACAACGGGAATAATTATGCAAAGCAAGTTGGAACTCTATTGCTCACGGCCAGCCTTTCAACTGCAATCAATTCTGTAAAAGGGCTTACTGAAAGTGAAATGGTTGAATGCTTAATTGACCCTATTCACCAAGGTAGTGATTTTTTAACAGCATTTAGTGAACTTCAAAAATCCGCATGGTATTTGCACCAGACCCAGGAAGGACGTAACTATTTCAGTCATCAGGAAAATTTAACAAAAAAGCTTCAGGGGTATGCGGATAAAGCTCCACAAAACAAAGTTGATGAACTGATACGCCATCGCCTTGAAGAAATGTATAAACCGGTTACTAAAGAAGCATATGAAAAAGTGTTACCTCTTCCTGAAATGGATGAAGCAGAGGCTGTTCTTAGAACCGGACGGGCACTTTTGATAATTAGTCCAGATGGGAAAATACCTCCGGGCGTTGTTGCGAATTTTTACAAGGATTTGGTTAATAAAAATAATGTACTTGTGTTGACTGGTGATAAGTCATCAATTGCCAGCATTGAAAAAGCATCCCGCCATGTTTATGCAGTAACAAAAGTGGATAATGAAATTCCCGGTTCACACCCGCAGCGAAAAGAGCTGGATGAGAAGAAAGCTCAATATGTACAAGACTTTCAAACCACAGTTCTTTCAGTTTTTGACAAAGTTTTTTTCCCGGGAAACAACCGAGGAGAAGATGTGCTGCGGTCGAAGGCATTAGATAGTACGTATCCATCGAATGAACCCTACAATGGGGAACAGCAGGTTATAAAAACGCTGAAGTATGATCCTATCAAATTGTATACCCAGATCAATGAAAACTTTGATGCTCTTCGCGCCAGAGCTGAGTCATTGCTTTTCGGCTCTCAGGATGAGGTACGCAAGACTGACTTGTTGGACAAAATGAAGCAGAAAACACAAATGCCTTGGCTTCCAAGCCGTGACATTGATAAACTTTTCATTGAAGCGTACCAGCGTGGTGTATGGGAAGACCTAGGAAATGGCTACATCACAAAAAAGCCGAAGCCAAAAACCACAGGGGTTATTTTCAGTGAAGACTCGTCCCCGGATGATACGGGCACGGTTCGTTTGAAGATTGATGTGATGAATGCAGGCAATAGCCCTCGAGTCCACTATGCAGAAGACGGTGATGTTTCAGAAGGTAGCCCAGTACTGAGCGACAATACATTGGCTACCAAAGCACTGCGAGTTCAGTTTCTTGCTGTCGATCCTACTGGAAAAAACCTCACTGGTGCCGCAAAAACATGGAGAAATCGACTGACACTGCGTAACAGATTTAACGAAATTCCTCGAACCGTTGAACTGTTTGTCGCACCGAAGGGTTCTATTAAATACACCTTGGATGGTTCAGAAGCCCGAAACGGAACTGATTATACAGGTCCTATTCAATTGGGAGATGAAGAAACGATCGTTTATGTCTTTGCCGAGTGTGAAGGTCTTGAGGCAAAGCGAAACTTTACCTTTTACAAGTCTGGTTCCAAGGAAGTTCCCATTATTAAAGAAGTCCCCGCAATTTTTCATAGCACGTTACCAAAACGCTTGGATAGTTCCTCAAAAACGTATGAGGGCCTGAAGATGGCCAAGGAGAAAGGTATCGAATTCGAACAGGTGATACTGATGGTGGGCTCTGCTCCTAAGGCTATCCATCTTTCCCTAGGTGAAATTAAAATTAATGCAGAGTTTATTGAAAAGGCACTGGCACATCTTCAAACCCTCCTTAGCCCGGATGCACCTGTGATTATGACATTTAAAAAAGCCTACACGCCAACCGGTTACGATTTAGAGCAATTTGCTAAGCATCTAGGTATTGAGATAGGCAATGGAGAGGTAGAACAAAAATGAGTGGAACTACAGATTTTGGAGCGCCAACAGAATTTGGTATGCACCACTTTTATGTGGAGATTCCCGTAGGGCCGCGGGATGCTATCTATATTTATGAAGATTTTGGCTTCGATGGTGAGGAAGCTCGTCGTGAAACGGTTGAATCCAGACTGGTTCTTGCTCGTGAACTTTGGAACAAAATCCGGGATGACGCAAGACGAGACTTTAATGCACGCTTAAAAAACAAAAAGCAAAGTACCGGCAGTTGGACAATCGGAAAAGTTAAACTGGATCGCTTTCTAGGTAGAGAGCTGTGTGTCCTTGGCTGGGCAGCGGAGCATGCCTCACCTGAAGAGTGCATTGTAATATGCCAAAAGTGGCTGGCATTACGTCCCGAGGAACGCTGGTGGCTTTACAGCAAAACTGCCTCGGAGGCAGGGCGTGATAATCAGTTCGGGCGAGGTTGGCGCAAAGCACTCTATTGCGCCTTGTCTGACGGTTCAAATATTAAGCTAGAACCCAAAAAGAAGCCAAAGACTAAAGGGAAGACAGAGCAAAAAGAGACACTGTCTCTTTTTGATTTCATAGAAAAGGGAGATATCTAATGGCACTAGCACCATTTGAATGGAAAGATAAACCCGCACTAATTGAACATCTCTTTCCAGTGCAAAAAATTTCAGCTGAGAGCTATAAGGAGCAGATGGCTGGAAAAAGTAAAACCTTAACTGCTCTTGGGAGCTTTTGGAAAGGAAGGAAGCCGCTCATTCTGAATAAGGCCTGTATATTGGGCTCACTGCTTCCTATTACGGAAGACCGACTCAAAGACTTGGAAATCTTTGAATTGCTTATGGGAATGGATTCAGAGACCATGCAGAAGCGAATAGAAGCCACTCTACCAGCTTCCAAGCAAGACTCTATTGGTGAATATCTTATAAAACCATACTCTGAACAGCTCTCAAAAGGAAAAAGAGCTGAAGAACTTCCTCAGTCGTTATTTTCTCATGTATGGAAAAGAGTAAATCTTCATTTAGGTACGTCTGCTTTTTCATTTATTGAATTGGTCGAGCAAATGGGAATTGCTCGTTTTGGACGTAGGCCAAAAGTTGCTGATGTTTTTTCTGGGGCAGGGCAAATTCCATTTGAAGCAGCACGCTTAGGCTGTGACGTTTTTGCTTCTGATTTAAACCCGATAGCCTGCTTGTTGACATATGGTGCCTTTAATGTTGTTGGTGCGGATGAAAAGCAACGAACTCAACTGATAAAGAAACAAAGGCAATTGGTTCGAGAAGTGCAAAACATTATTGATGAACTAGAAATTGAGAAGGATGGAAAAGGGTGGACTCTTAAATCTCTACTGTATTGTGTAGAGGTAATATGTCCAGAAACTGGATGGAAAGTCCCCGTTATACCTTCCTTAATTGTCAGTAAAGGTTCACGCCTTATAGCGAAACTTTCTCCTGTACGAAGGGAGAAAAAATATAATATCGAAATTGTAGAAGTGGAAACAGATGATGAGGTTGAAGCAGCTAAAATTGGTACGCTTCAAAATAATACGTTAGTTCATTCTCCAGATGGACAAATTGAGTACCGTATAAGCATTAATTCTATTCGTGGAGATTATCGAGACGGTAAAGAAAATAAAAATAGATTGCGCAAATGGTTAGTTCAAGATTTTATTCCGCGCCACGACGATATTTTTCAAGAGCGACTTTACTGCGTTCAATGGACGAAAAAGAAGCCAACTGGATCTAAATACGACTATGAGTTTCGCTCAGTCACTGATGATGATCTGAAGCGAGAACAAAAGGTTATTAACTATGTTCGTGAGCATGTGGGAGAGTGGCAGGATAAAGGGTACATCCCAGATATGCTTATTGAAGCTGGAGATAAAACAGACGAGCCTATCAGAACTCGTGGCTGGACCCATTGGCACCATTTGTTTAATCCAAGGCAATTACTCTATTTAGGTCTGATTAGGAAATATTCAGATTGTGCAGATTCTTATGTTAGATTTATGGATCTTTTGAATTATTCATCCAGATTATGCCCTTGGGCGACTTCACCTAAGGGTAAAGCAAAGGATGGAATTGGAAAGCGAACAGGTGGTGCATCTGATAATCCAGCTAACGTTTTTTACAATCAAGCTCTTAACACCTTATACTCATATGGATGTAGGTCTTTTTCTCAGCTCTTGGATGTAATGGGAAAGAAAATAGCTATTTCACCAATAAAATCCAAAACAACTGTTACAACAATCCCTGCCCAAGATATAGAATTAGAAAACGATATCTACGTAACTGATCCTCCCTACGGTGATGCCGTAAAATACGAAGAAATCACCGAATTCTTCATCGCATGGCTTCGAAAAAATCCTCCTAAGGAATTCGCACACTGGACCTGGGATAGCCGTCGTTCCTTAGCTATTAAAGGTGAGGATGAGGGCTTCCGCCAAGGCATGGTGGTATCATACCGCAAGATGGCCCAAAAAATGCCCGACAATGGCATTCAAGTTTTAATGTTTACCCATCAAAGTGGGGCTATCTGGGCAGACATGGCAAACATTATCTGGGCCAGTGGTCTGCAAGTTACAGCGGCGTGGTATGTGGTTACTGAAACAGATTCCGCCCTGCGTCAGGGCGCAAATGTAAAAGGAACCATTATCCTAATTCTCCGCAAACGCCATCAAGAGCTGGAGACCTTCCGTGATGATCTGGGTTGGGAGATTGAGGAAGCGGTTAAAGAGCAGGTAGAGTCGTTGATTGGATTAGATAAAAAGGTGCGGTCCCAAGGTTACGAAGGGCTCTACACCGATGTTGACTTACAGATGGCCGGATATGCAGCTGCTCTGAAAGTATTGACAGCCTATTCCCGAATTGACGGCAAGGATATGGTCACCGAGGCTGAGGCCCCTCGTCAAAAAGGCAAAAAGACCTTTGTTGATGAACTGATTGACTTTGCCGTCCAGACCGCTGTTCAGTTCCTTGTTCCGGTGGGTTTTGAAAAAGAAGAATGGCAGAAACTACAAGCTGTGGAGCGTTTCTATCTTAAAATGGCGGAAATGGAGCATCAGGGTGCCAAATCACTGGATAATTATCAGACTTTCGCCAAAGCCTTCAAAGTCTATCACTTTGACCAGTTGATGAGTGACACCTCAAAGGCAAATTCTGCAAGGTTGAAGCTATCATCGGAGTTCAAAAGCTCCATGATGTCCGGGGAAGCTGAAATTGCAGGAACACCATTGCGAGCCTTACTCTACGCGCTCTTTGAACTCTCCAAAGAGCTAGAAGTGGATGATGTGCTATTCCAATTAATGGAGAACTGCCCCAACTATCTGCCAAACAAAACACTGCTCTCCAAAATGGCAGACTATCTGGCAGAAAAACGGGAAGGCCTTAAAGGCACGAAAGCCTTCAAACCCGAAGTGGAAGCAAGCTGCGCACGCGTACTTGCGGAATCCATAAGAAACCAGAGGTTATAAGATATGGCATTAAAGCGTTTTTCATCTCGAACGGAAAGATTGGATACTGAGTTTTTGGTAGAAACTCTGAAAGGTGCAACAAAGTATTTCCGTATTGCAGGCTATTTCAGAAGTTCAATTTTCGAGCTGGTTGGTGAGCAGATAGCTCAAATTCCAGAAGTGAAGATTATCTGTAATTCCGAACTGGATTTGGCTGACTTTCAGGTGGCAACAGGGCGGAATACAGCCCTTAAAGAACGCTGGAATGAAGTGGATGTTGAAGCTGAATCACTCCTGAAACAGAGCCGCTATCAGATCCTTGATCAGCTATTGCAGTCTGGTAATGTGGAAATCAGGGTTGTACCGCGGGAACGCCTGTTTTTGCATGGAAAAGCTGGATCTATACACTATTCGGATGGTCGTCGCATGTCGTTCGTTGGTTCTGTTAATGAGTCGAAAAGTGCCTTTGCCCATAACTATGAGCTGGTATGGCAGGATGACGATGAGGAAAGCGCTGATTGGGTAGAAAGAGAATTTTGGGCCTTGTGGAACGACGGTGTTCCTCTGCCGGAAACCATCTTGGCAGAAATCACTCGTGTGGCTAACCGTCGGGAGGTCACGGTAGAAGTATTGAAGCCAGATGAGATACCAGCTGCTGCAATGGTTGAAGCTCCGATATATCGGGGCGGAGAACAATTGCAGCCATGGCAGCGCTCCTTTGTAACTATGTTTTTGGAACACCGGGAAACATATGGTAAAGCCAGATTGCTTCTGGCTGATGAGGTCGGGGGTGGTAAAACACTCTCAATGGCAACCAGTGCTCTAGTGAGCGCACTTCTTGATGATGGTCCGGTTCTCATTCTTACTCCGTCCACGTTAATGATCCAGTGGCAAATTGAGATGATAGATAAGCTGGGGATTCCGGCAGCTGTCTGGTCTTCTCAAAAAAAGGTGTGGTTTGGTGTTGAAGGTCAGATCTTATCCCCACGCGGAGATTCATCTTTTATAAAGAAATGTCCATATAGAATTGCTATTATCTCAACCGGATTGATCATGCACCAGCGGGAGAGATCCGACTTTGTCAAAGAAGCAGGAATGCTCCTTAAGAATCGATATGGGACAGTCATACTGGATGAAGCACACAAAGCACGAGCAAAAAGTGGACTTGGTGATAAATCATCTGAACCAAATAACCTTCTCGCTTTTATGCAGCAAATTGGAAGACGTACCAAGCATTTGATACTTGGTACTGCGACTCCAATCCAGACGGACGTTCAGGAACTCTGGGACCTTTTAGGCATCTTAAATAGTGGTGCAGAGTTTGTTCTTGGAGATTCATTATCCCCTTGGAGAGACCATGAACAAGCGATTTCTCTGGTGACCGGGAAAACCCAGGTCACGTCTGAGCAAGAGGCATGGCGATGGTTAAGCAATCCACTGCCTCCGGCTAAAGAACAGTTTATTGTCCAGCAGATTCGAGATCATTTGGCGATTGAATCCCAGTCTTTCTTTTGCGCACACCGTTTTGAAGACCTGGACTATATGATTCAGAATATGTGGCTTTCTGAGTGTTTGGATCCCAGATTCTTCAAAGAAAATAACCCCGTATTGCGTCATACCGTATTGAGAAAGCGAAAACAGCTTGAAGACGATGGTCTATTAGAAAAAGTTGGGGTTAATACGCATCCGTTAACCCGAAACCTCGTACAGTACCAGTCTCGCTTTGTTGGCTTGGGAATTCCAACAAACACACCCTTTCAGGTTGCGTACGAAAAAGCTGAAGAGTTTTGCAAGCTTCTTAATTCCAGAACTAAAGCAGGCGGCTTTATGAAATCACTGATGCTTCAGCGTATTTGTTCAAGTTTTGCCTCAGGTTTGAAAACAGCACAGAATATGCTTAAGCACTCTATTTCAAATGAGGATGAGGATCACATTGAAGAAGTAGAACATATCCTTTCTGAAATGACGCCCGCAGAAGTCGCCTGTCTCAAAGAAATAGAGACACAGCTATCACGTGTTGAAGCCGTAGATTCTAAACTCAATACAGTGAAGTGGTTTTTAACTGAATTCAGGACTGAGGGGAAAACATGGCTTGAACACGGATGTATTATCTTCAGTCAGTACTATGACACTGTGGATTGGATAGCCAAAGAGCTTGCCAAATCTTTCGAAGGTGAAGTCGTGGCAGTATATGCTGGTCTTGGAAAGAGTGGGCTTTTCCGGGGTGAGCAGTTTAATAATGTCGAACGTGAAGTCATAAAGGCTGCTGTTAGAACCCGTGAGATCCGACTGCTCGTAGCAACCGATGCGGCCTGCGAAGGGTTGAACCTTCAAACACTAGGCACCTTGATTAACATTGATCTTCCTTGGAATCCGTCTCGGCTTGAACAACGATTAGGTAGAATCAAGCGGTTTGGTCAGGCTCGTAAGTCTGTTGACATGCTCAATCTTGTTTACAGCGAAACACAGGATGAGCATATTTACAACGTTTTATCAGAACGCCTGCGCGACACCTATGACATTTTCGGCAGCCTCCCTGATACAATTGAGGACGAATGGATTAAAGACGAAGAAGAGCTTAAAAGCCGAATGAACGAATACATGCACGAAAGGAAAAAGGCTCAGGATGCTTTTACTGTGAAGTATCGTGAAACCATAAATCCTGAAGCACTTTTATGGGAACGATGTGCGTGTGTTTTGTCTCGTCGTGATATTGTAAGTAAACTCAGTGAGCCCTGGTGATAAAAGTTTGCGAAGTACTTGCTTTTCTTATAACTGGTATTGATAGTTTGTAGGGCGGGCAGAACCGCGAAATTAGTAAGGCTATAACTCCAAGGTATATAATTTTCCTTACCAGCTTATAGACGTTTGACTGTAGAATCGAAGAGTAGAAAATAATGATAAGGTGATTATTGGATCTAAGGTCTTATCAGAATCACCTAAAGGCATGGAAAAGGAATATGATTGTAAGTCATTTAAGGGACGTTTTAGGAACACTATAGACAATGACCAAATCAAGAATGCCGTAAAGAAGGTGCTTATTTCTCCTACCGAAGGCTTGGAAGGGTATGCTATGCGCGAATTTGAACTAGGCTAGTAGGCCAGGGTGGTTACTCCTCGCCGCACTCACCCCTGGCCACAAATAAATACATTCTCGAAGGTGAGGGGACTTTGCATTTAGACGATCAGGATCATTTTTTGACGGCAGGGTCGTTTGCTTATGAACCTAGTGATAATCTGCATCAATTCAAAAATACGGGCAAGGATAGATTTGCTTTCATTTGTATTGTGCATGAAGAAGGAGATAAATAGTCTCCTATTTAGTCACAAGATCATTTCAATATTTAGGGAAGGGCTTCACTTGCTTGGTAAAGAGGAACTGAAGAAGTTTAGTGATTTGCTGGGTGGGGTGAATCCGTAGAATAAAGTTGAGTAGAAAACCTTTGGGGGTCTCTGTCCCAAACTCTGCTCATTATTGTAAACTGGAGGAACACCATGGCAGTTAGCGAGAGTTTCAAAGAATATGTAGTAGACCAACTTGTAGACTTGGGTTTTGTTACTGTCAAGAAGATGTTTGGCGGTGCTGGTATTTACTATGACGGTTTGATTTTCGGATTGTTAGCGGATGACGTCCTATATTTTAAGATGGATGACTCAAATAAGTCAGACTATGAAAGAGCAGGGATGAAACCATTTCAACCATTTGATGACAAACCTATGGTAATGCCCTATTATGAAGTTCCTGTTGATATTTTGGAAAACAGAGAACTGTTAGCGGATTGGGCTATGAAATCATTAGTTGCATCTAGAAATAAGAATACAAAACCCAAAAAGCAAAAACTTACAAAAGGTGACCAAATGCCTTGGTAAACACATCACATAAATCGATCGCCGGATTATACGAAGATGGGGAAGGGCGTACCGGCTTAGTAAAGAGAAACGGAAGTAGTTAGGTGATTTGCTGGGTGGGTTGATTGTAGAATTTGAGTTGAGTAGAAAACCTCAGTTGCTAGAAAGATAACAGGGGATTGTGTACCAAACTATTGATTTTGTGTAAAAATCAATTAGAAGGGATGATTTGATGATTGTTGTCAATGAAACTTTAAAAGTCATTAAACAGCGCAGGAGTATTAGAAATTTTAAAGGTGAACAGATCAAGGAGGAAGAATTACAAGCGGTACTTGAAGCGGGGCTACATGCTCCAAACGCCGGGAACCAGGCGTGGCATTTTACAGTAATCCAGAACAGAGAATTACTGGAGAGACTAAATTCTGCAGCTAAAGAAGCAGCTAAGGAAATGAATATTGAACAATTAAGGGCACTGGGGAATAATGAAAAGTTTAATTGTTTGTATGGTGCACCAACCCTGATCATAGTCTCTGGCAATGAGCAGGCTCCTATGCCACTAGATGCGGATTGTGCCGCTGCTACCCAGAACTTACTGCTCGCTGCAGAGTCGATCGAACTGGGGTCGTGCTGGATTTTCTTTGTCTTATTAGCGTTTAATTCACCTCAAGGTTCAGAATTGCGAAAAGCGTTGAAAATACCTGAGGGCTACAAGCCGCACTCTTCTGCAGTGCTTGGGTATAAGAAAGTCGCAACTGTCAATGTGCCCGACAGGAAGCCAAACCTCATTACATATATCAGATAATTTTGACTGAAGACCAGTTCAATGAAGCTTGGAGAACGTTTCTCTTCTAAATATAAAATTCTAGTGAGAAGTCATTCACGTTCTGTAGCTTACATCATCCCATGATTGGGGAAGGGCGTACTGGCTTAGTAAAGAAGCTCTGGGGAAGTTAAGTGATGTGCTGGGTGGTTTGAGCCTCTAGGAAGCTGTATTTGAGGTGAGAAAAATGGATGATAAAGATCATGAACGCTCGCACCACCATAAACAACCGCACAAGCACGGTAATGGGGAGAAAAGCCAGTTTCGGCCCAGTATTCAGGCCGTTTTCAGCAATTGGCACCGAAGCAAAGAACCTTTCTTAGTTAAATTAGGAATGGCATTCAGGAACAACTGGATTAAAATTCGTCGCGGTTCAAGCTGCTGCGGTCATCATGGTGAAGTTGGGTGCTGAGTCGTAAAGGATCCGTCCGGTCCGGACGGTAGGGAATGACTCGTTAGAGGATTGGTACCTCCCAAATATTGCTTATAAAAGTACCACATTACGCTTCCATACGCCGGATCATTCGGAGATGGGGAAGGGTGAAACGACTTAAAAAGAGAAATGAGATAGTTAAGGGATTTGATGGGTGGGTCGAATTTGTTGGTAGGCGGATAAACAAATACAATTCATGATTTACTAGCGTGGAAAAAGAGTTTATTTCTGAAATAAATATAATGATTAAAGAGGTATGTGGAAATGAAACATAGGATTTTTATTGGCTGCTCGACAGAAAACTTACGACTGGCTAAGGTAATTCAACTAGAACTTGACCATGATGCCTATACTCATATCTGGACACAGGACATATTCAAATTAACAAGTACAGCCTTAGAAGATTTACTGGTTGCAATAAACAAATTTGATTTTGCAATTTTTGTTTTTAATCCTGAAGACATAACAATTATTCGAGGAGAAGATCATAAAACTGTCAGAGACAATATTATTTTCGAACTTGGTCTTTTTCTAGGACGACTTAATAGTAGGAAAAAGGTCTTTTTATTAAAACCGCGTTCCGTTGACAACTTGCATCTCCCATCAGATTTAGCAGGTCTAATGATAGGTGATTATGATAGTAATAGAACTGAGGACTTGCAAGCTTCGGTTGCTCCATTTTGCACTTCCGTCATGAACCAAATAAGGGAATTAGGAAATAATAGTATGCTTTCCCTTGAAGGAAAATGGAATGAACGGTGGTGTGTTTACGAGTATGAAAAGGAACTGGAATATTTTGAAGACAATAATGTAATCATTGAACAATTTGGCGATAAGATTTCAGCAAAATTCACTTCTGTCGGACGGACATATTTGTTTGAGGGAGTTATTGAACAAATGCGCTTCATTACAGGCTCTTGGCGAGATATTGAAGTAGGCCCAACTTATTCAGGAGCATTTCAACTTGAAATCAAAATAAACGGAGAGACTTTGTATGGTCGTTGGGTTGGCTTCAGTGCAACAGATAATTCCATAAAGACGGGTATTTGGGAATGGAAGCGAGAAGGAGTCAAAGACTACCCATCTGAGCGTAAGCATTAATCGAAACTTGTCACAAGTCGGCTTCCCATTAGTTCATCGACTAAAGGGATAATCCCTTGAAAAAAGTATATATGCTACAATACTTTTCTGCATGCTATACATCCTAGATTACATAACTAACATGCTTAGCAATAAACCTTAGTGGGGTAGATGGGAATCCAATCGAAGATTAATTTGTCTGCAATAATGCTATATAAAAAAACTTGTCGGAGTGGGTTTAATGTATTTGAGTGATTTTCTGGGTGGGTTAGTCTGTAACTGTAAGTAAGGGAATTGGGCGGCATGATTGAGTGAATGCTTCGAGTCTTCCTTGAAATCATCGGAGTTCGATGTGAAGTTAGGCTTCTGGATAATCCCGAAATCGTGGATAAGTGGGAAAGCATGTTAATATGTTAGAAGTTAAGACGCTGATTAAGTGTCTTTTTTCTTTGGCAAATATTTATCTTACCAAGATGGAGGAATTTAGCAACTTATCAAGAATTAATATATTAGAATGGCGAATAATGGAATGTTCATTCTACGCGCATTGTTACTAGGTTACCAAAGATTGTATGTCACAAAGCCAAGGTGAAGAGTAACAGTAAGTAATATTTATGGAGGGCAAGTAATGGAAATATTCCATGACATAATTCGTCAAGAAAGCTATCTGCGTCAATGCCTGCAAAATGATAAAAAACCGTTGGGGATGTTGATAGGCGCTGGAGCGCCAATGGCTATAAGAGTTAATATTAGTGGTAATGATTGCCCGCTTATACCAGATATCGCAGGCATGACAAAGACAATTTGTGTGAAGCTTAAAAGTGGCCCTTTGTCCAGTAATTTTGATTTGGTATATTCTCACCTTATAGAGGATGGAATTAAAGATTTGAACATTGAGCAAATTTTAAGCTATATCCGTTCCTTACTACAAGTGGCGGGGAATGGTGAGGTTAGAGGGCTAAAATCTTCTGAACTGGCTAATCTTGACGTCGCCATATGTAAGATAATCGTTGAGATCGTAAACAAAGAAATGCCCGATGCTCGTTCACCCTACCATAAAATTGCTGCATGGATTAGAACGATCTTACGGACGTGTCCTGTAGAGCTGTTTACGACTAATTATGATTTGCTTATGGAGCAAGCCCTTGAAGAATTCAGAATACCATATTTTGATGGTTTTGTGGGTTCCCGCATGACCTTCTTTGACCCATCAGCAATTGAGGAGGATAAGCTTCCCGCGCGATGGGCTAGGTTATGGAAGTTACATGGTTCTATTAATTGGCTTCATGATGAGAAAGGGCAAGTTTACCGTCGGTTTTCTACAGAAAACGCTGATAGAACTGTGATTTACCCTTCACACCTTAAATATGACCAAAGCCGTAAGATGCCGTATTTAGCAATGATAGATAGGTTAAAGGCATTTATCAAACTTCCTTCGGCTATGCTAATAACATCAGGTTATTCTTTTAAAGATCAACATCTTAATGAAACAATACTTCAGGCATTACAAGCTAGTTCAACTTCAATTGTATTCGCCTTAATGTACGGCAAACTTGAGGAATATCCAGAAGCATTTTCGCTAGCACAAAAGAGCCCAAATCTGAGTCTGTTAGCTCTAGATGGAGCAATTATCGGAACGAAACAAGCACCTTGGAATACGTGCATCGATGATAATCAAGAGGAATCCATTTCGCTTAAAAGAGTTGCTGGCAGTACGATCGGTGTATTCGATGCAAACTTCAAATTAGGTGACTTTGATAGCCTTGGAAATTTCTTCGAGGATATCATTGGGGAAGAAAGAGGTAGAGTGAGTGAGTAATCAGCCGACATACCTTGGTACAATCCAGGATGTTAGTGGGAATACCATAGGTGTCGTCTTGGATAATTTGACTCTTCCTGGTCTTGTTTTTATTAATGGACATGGGTATAGGATTGGACAAATTGGCACCTTTATTAGAATACCTATCGGTTATGTTGATCTATTTGGAGTAGTATCAAAAATAGGTGCTGGGGCTGTGCCCGAAAAGTTACAGGAAAACTTACCTCACGGTAATCGGTGGATGACGGTACAATTGGTAGGTGAAGGCCAACGCAATGGTGCCTTTTCACGGGGTATATCTCAATTCCCAACTATAGGTGACGAAGTACATTTGGTAACTGAACAAGACTTAGTAAGGATATATGGGCACCCTGATTCCCCAAAGTTTGTTCGTGTAGGCCATTTAGCAAATGCTGAGTCTATTCCAGCACTTATTGATATAGGCAAACTTGTCACAAGGCATTGTGCAATTCTTGGCACTACTGGATCAGGTAAGTCGACAACCGTAGCTGGTCTTTTAGCTTCAATTTCCGAAGAAAACCGATACTCATCATCACGTATACTAGTTTTTGATATTCATGGAGAGTATTCCGCCGCTTTTAATGACCGTGCTAATGTATTTAAGATTAATCCCAACCCTAAACAAAGTGAAAAGCCATTGTATATACCGTATTGGGCAATGAATTTTGACGAATTGATGGCTATGACTTTAGGTTCATTAGCTGAAAATGATAGAGGGCAAGTACTCGAAAAGGTAGTGGCTTTAAAAGGGGAGGCACTCGATAAGGTTCAAAGAGATGGGATTGATCGTGAAAATCTTACAGTCGATACACCGGTGCCGTTTAGTATCCACAAACTTTGGTTTGACCTGCACAAATTAGTAAATTCTACTCATACAGCACAATCCACTGGGCAGAACGAAAGCACAATTGCATATTTATTAGACGATAAGGGAAATCCTGTCCAACTGGGAGATGCCATGAGAGTAATCCCACCAAAATGCAGACCACAAAATCAAGGCGCGGGAGAGAAAGTCTATCTGAGCGGTAGCAGTTTAAATATTCGTCGGCAATTAGAAGGATTGGCTTCAAAGCTAAGGGATCCTCGATACGATTTTCTCTTTCGACCTGGGCCATGGCTTCCAGGGGAAGATGGTATACCATACGAAGATATGGATACAATGCTTGAACAATGGATAGGTGGAAAACATCCAATATCTATCCTTGATTTGTCAGGGATTCCGGCAACAATTCTTACAAGTTTAATCGGTGTACTATTACGGGTTATATATGATGCCTTATTTTGGTCAAGGTTTTTATCCGAGGGTGGCAGGGAGCGCCCGATCCTCTTTGTATTAGAGGAAGCACATGCATATCTTAGTCAAGGCGATAATGGTGCAGCCGCTCAATCTGTGAAACGAATTGTAAAAGAAGGGCGTAAATATGGGCTTGGTGCAATGATTGTAAGCCAACGGCCTTCTGAGATAGATCCGACAATACTCTCACAATGTGGCACTATATTTGCAATGAGGTTATCAAATTCTTCAGACCGCGCTCATGTAACTGGCGCAGTCACTGATAATTTGGAAGGACTGCTTAGTATGCTTCCTGTACTAAGAACTGGGGAAGCAATCATTGTGGGGGAAGCCGTTAATATGCCGATCCGAACGTTAATTGATAGCCCTTCAAAAAATCGGCGGCCTGATAGTAGCGATCCTGTGATTGTTTCAAGCAATGGAGAACCTGGGGGTTGGAACCGCATGAGAGAAAGTAGTGACTATAGTGAAGTAGTTCTAGTCTGGAGGAAACAAGAGCCACGTTCTCCGAGAACAAAGACTGACTGGCAAGAGTGAATTTATATAATGAAAGGGCGATAAAGTTATGGAGTGGGTACTAACTGTTAGTTCATCAAACGTTGAACAGTTCCGTTATGACGAGGATTCTCAGACTTTGGAAGTTGAATTTAAGAGTGGGGCAAGATACCAATACTTTGATGTACCGAACCCAGTATATGAAGGCTTTGTAAGTGAGGCAAATTCAGGAGGCTCTGCCGGTAAGTATCTTAATCTTAACATTAAAGGACATTACCGTTATGCCAAGGTATAAAAAATAATAGAATTTCAAGTAATGATAAAAAGCTTATTGCCATGTATTGGCAATAAGCTTTTTATCATTAAACCTTTAATATAAGGAATACTTTCTAACAAGGAGGTGATAATGTGGAAATGAATCTATTACCAGACATCAATGGTCATATTGCTGCAGCAGAAGCAAATATCTATGAATACTCGTGCAATATAAATAGATCATCAAATTTGTTAAGGCCTAGGCTTTTTATAGATGGAAATATGTGGTGCGCGTTATATGGGGAGAATCTCCAGGATGGTATTGCTGGATTCGGAAAATCCCCAGAATTGGCTTATTTGGATTTTGATAAAGAATGGTCTAAACACCTAACAAGGTAACAAATTATTGATTATTAAATTCTGTGATTTTTTTTAAGTTCTCAAATTGTAGAAATGGATCTCCTGATTAAATTGCACATTAGGGTGAATTTACGAGGTTAACAATTAGGAATCTCTATAGAATGCCTGTCATATTATCGCGGGATTCAGTGCGGGTTTGGTTGGATCAGAGTATTGTGGATAGTTATTTTCTAAAAAATTTGTTATTGCCTTATCCAGCTGACTTAATGATCGCCTATGAGGTTTCAACTTTAGTAAATTCGCCTCGGAATAATGGACCTGAGTGTTTGGTTCCTGTGCAAACTACACTATTTTAAGCTTTCATCAAAGCCACAGTGATGCTTTTACAACTGACTTGACATCATGGGGTAAGCTTCATCATCGACTGTTCCTCCCGTCGCAAATCTTACTCCGCTATTTATAAACGAGGATCTGAACACTGAACTATTCCCGAACCTGTCACGTATTGAATCGACTGCCCGATCAACTGTTCGCTGCTTTTCGTAATCCTTCTCAAAAAGAGCTAACTGATGAAAGTCATTCAGTGTCAGTTCCGACACACGGACGCCTAACTGTCGAACAGGATCACCTTTCCAAAGCTCATCGAATAGTTCACAAGCAACTTCGTGTATTGCATTCGTACAATCAATCGCTGACGAGAATTTCCTTTGATGCGAACAAGAATAGAATTCATTGGTCTTTAACGAAACGGAAACTAACCTAGCACAATATTTAGCCTGTCTTAATCTTGCAGCAACTGTCTCTGTCAAAGACAGCAAAACAAGGTGAGCGGTCGTTTTATCCGAAACATCAAATGGAATTGTGGTTGAGTTACCAATCCCTTTAATCAAAGGTCTACGAGATTCCCGCACTGGGCTCGCTTCATTCCCATTAGCGTAATTCCAGACCAATAAACCATGGCCTTTTAGAAAGAGTTTAAGGATCTTGGGGTCATAATGAGTCAGATCACCGATCGTGTTGATGGCCCGGCTCCGTAACTTCTTCGCGGTTGCACGACCGACCATAAACAGTTCCTCAATCGGCAGAACCCACATTTTCTCTGCAATCTCGCCTGGGAAAATAGTATGTGCTTTATCGGGCTTCTTAAGCTCTGAGGCCATCTTAGCTAGGATCTTGTTCGTACTAATCCCGACATTAACAGTAAAGCCTAGTTCATCCTGAATGCGGTTTTTAATTATCTAAGCTGCTTCCACGGGATCTTTAAAAAGACGTTCCCTGTTCGTGAAATCCACAAAATACTCATCAATGCTGTACTGCTCAATCAAGGGCGAGAATTCCCTCAAAATATCACCAAAAGCTCGGCTACATTGCATGTACAATCCATAATTCGGAGGTGCTATAATAAGTCCGGGGCATTTCGCACTTGCACTTAAAATGCTCTCGCCCGTTTGAATATCGAATTTTTTAGCAGGAATAGATTTCGTCAACACAATACCATGTCGAGTTACGGGATCACATCCAACAACAGAAGGTACAGTCCTAAGATCAAGTGGGTCGCCATGCTGTAGTCGATGTACGGCTTCCCATGACAAATACGCCTAATTCGCATCGATATGAAATATAATTCGTTGGCTCATACATTTTCACCTTCTCCACAGAGAATGTCTGTTTCCATCTTAGCAAAACAATATGTTCGATGTAAAGGGAATGCATTCGCCAAATTCTAGTAATAAGATTTTACAGGTTTAGTAAAACATAGAGTTACCAAATTGATCACAATAATTCGAATCACTTGGTATCTGTATTTCACCTAGACACTCATAATCAAGAAAGGCCGCCTGTATGAAACTAGGTGGCCTGTTCGAATTTGCCAATTTGTCCGAACGTTCCCACCTACAAATATATGTCTTCAGGCACACACGGCGGCTTTAAAGGAATCTTGGTGGATTATGAGTCCACTAGATTCCCTAATCTCTATGAATTGTTCTAAATCATTATGGGTAATCTAGAAATATGAAAAACCAACTAGCTTTTTTCCCTACCCCTTACGAAGACGAAGACTTTAAGAGTTTGGTTTATCGTTACCACATTCGTTCCACTAACATTAATATTTTAGAAACAATTGAGGAACTGTTGAACATCAAGACGCACAGAGTAGCGCATTTCCCCCGTAGTTTAAATTACTTGGTCGCAAGGCTTCCAGGTAATCTTTGTCTTACTTCGGACTACTTCATAGCAAACCATACGCTATTAGCGCTGTTTCTTCCCTTTCTTTCTGTCGATGAAAACGAGAAAATCCTTGGGCAATTCAGGAGCGCAAGTGAAAGGTCGGAGATTGGTACTCGATTGTTATCTCCAATAGTCTCTACCTTTGTTCGATATTGTCCGATCTGTTTAATACAAGATTTTGAAAGACTTGGGGAATGTTATATCCATAGGGTGCATCAGTACAATTTTGTAGCTGTTTGCCCAGATCATCGATTTAAACTGGTAACCCACTGTCTTGAATGTAGTGCGCCGTTGTCAGATAGTTATGGACGATTTATTTTAATGGAACCTGTATGTCCAAACGGACACCGTCTAGGAGATGTTACTAGCGTTGAACCGTCCGCAAGGATTCAATTGTTTCACGAGCAACTGGCAAGAGATACTAAATTTATCATAGATAATGTGGGTAAGTTAAACGTCGAGCTATTTAAGGAAAGAATGCTAAGATTGTGCTCGCATAAAGGGTACCTAACATCTAAAGGAATGTACTTAAATAGAAATATTTCGAAAGATTTCTTGGGCCTTTTTGACACAGAAATGTTAAAGACAGTTGGTATTAGTTCTATTTATCTGTCAAGTAGGACCGCTTTAAAACTTTTGAATTTCAATGGATGTCTAAAAAATCCATTATTACATATTTTGGGCATGGAATATATGGCTCAATCCGTCGAAGGTTTTGTTACTAATGATACAATCTCACCTTTCGGTAAGGGTCCTTGGTTATGTAAAAATACTTACTGCCCGGACTATAATACTATGATCATAAATCAATATAAACGTAAGACTTGCAGAACAACTCAGCAATTTATTGGTGAGTTTACTTGTCCTAGCTGCGGCATGATTTATTCTCAAACAGGTGCGGAATTCGAGGACCATAAACAAGAACAAAAAAGAGTCGTATTCATTGGATGGCGAGCAGCCGTAATAATATTAGTGGGTTACCTAAATAACGTAACCCCTGACTATATTTTCGAGGAACTAAAGGTTAAACCAAGACAGCGTAAGATGATTGAGCACAAAGTTAACTATATACTTGAATCGGCAAAAAAGAGTGTTCTATTAGATTTTTTATATAAATGTAGGCAAGCCAAGTCAATCGAAGATGTAATCAACTGGCCTGAAATTCACAATATATTTGTGGACTACCTTTCCAATCCATTCGGATGGATGTACGGGGATAAGGCTAAGTCGAGACTTGAACAAGACAAAGCTAAACTTTCAGAGTGTATAAAAAATTTAAATGATAGGGATTCAATCAGACGAAAAGTGGGAGAGAGTACTTACAACTGGTTGATGAAACGAGATCCGCAGTGGATGAATTCAGTTCTTCCTCCAAGAGAATTTAATTTTAAATCTCTTGACTGGAAACAAACAGATGAAGAAATTGTGGAAACATTATCTCGAGTTGTTTCAGAAACATATTTCATTCCGCCTAAAACGCGCGTTCAAAAGTACACTATCTTAAATAAGTTAACAGTAAGGGACAAAGCAAGAATTGAACGTTTTCCGGAGAAGCTTCCTAGAACTGTTAACTTCCTGGAAAAATCAATTGAATCAATAGAATCGTATCAGACAAGAAGGATCCCTGATATGATCGAGCAGGTCAGAAAGAGTACATGGGCGTTAACTATAGATAATGTTTTGAAAACTCCTGTTCTTCGGGGATGCTCGGAAAATGTTGCAGAAAAGGTCTACCATGAGCTAATGAAGCAAGAAAGTAGTAATTGAACAATACTTGATCATTCTAGGGGCTCTGTTCATTAATTTTACATAACTTGGATTACTGTGACTATCGTAGACCGATTGTTATCCGCCCATGTAGAAGGGTAAGACAACCTGATTTTCTTTAAAAATATAAGATTGGCTTAGGGCAACGACCAAATTAAGCTAAATTAACATTGTGCTCCTCATAACACAGAAAGGTTGTTTATAGCTACTTAAGTTTCGCACCCCTCTAGACCCCTGTTGCTACATTTCCAGATAGACTAATGCTATTATTTCGTTTTGATAATTGGCATCTACGCAACATTTCCAAGGCCTTTTAACTGTTTACTAAGAAAGGAATTCTCAAATA
>JARLHW010000066.1 GCA_031292075.1 Desulfosporosinus sp. | reverse complement strand
GGATGAGCCGACGTTAGTGCTGAGAGCTGCAGACGGAGTCACAATCAAGACGCCTGTTGTATCAACAGCAAGCGTCGTCTGTTTGGTCGCATCAGAAATGTTGTGAAGCGTTACCGTATCCCCCATATGCGCCTTCTTCGCTAGAGACAGACCACCGCTGATAACAACAGCAGCACTGCCTAGCGCTGTAGCATCGGTGGGATTAAGGACCTTTACGATATCGGTGGCTGGGAAATCGAATTCGGCGCCGCTCGAAGTAATGCTGCCTTTGCCAGACGAGTCGACTGCAAGAAGAACACTCTTTGTCATGTCTGTCGGACACAATACTTGGACCTTTTCCAACGCCTTAATGGTTGGTGCTTCTACCATGGGTAGGGCCGAGTATCCTGTCGCATACGACGCCGATGAGTGCAACGCTGTTCCGAACACAACAATGTCTCTCCAACTTGCATCGTTGGACGTGCCGATAGCGAAATACTGTGCTGCATTTCGGGTAGATATTGACGACGTGTCTGTTGCAGTACCGACACTTTGTCCGTCAATGTACAGCCGATAACTACCACCACCAGCCGTAGTCCAGTTAAACTCGAATTCGTATTCCTTGCCAGCCACAGCTGACCATGTAGCAACAATAACCTTTGAGGAGGACCCATTTGCGCCAGTCGAGTCTGTAGTGGTAAACTGCAAAGCGCCAGTGGCGTTCCAATGCTGGAGAATCACCTCATTGTACGTAGGTGATGTGTAGCTATCAAACAACACGATATTTCCAACAGGGTATCCAGAGTAGTTTGGTGTGTACTTGAAACGGAAGGTTCCGACGGTTGGTTGAATCGCACCAGTTCCAAGTGCCCATTGAACCGAGGCGTTATTACATCTGATCTTGCCGCTGTCAATAACCGCAAGTGCCGGTAACAGTCCAGTAACTCCTGTGAGACTTCCTGATCCTGCAGTATAGTCGGCGTTAATAGACCGGTATCCCTCTGCCCTGAAAAGAGCTGAAGGAGCCTTGTCAACAACACGGACCGCAGCGGCCGGCCCAATCTTGCCACTGTTGACAACGTCTCCTGAGATGGTGGTGTTCAATGCTGACGGGGTGATCGAAAAGTCGCCAGACGCATCGACTGCCAGAATTGCTGTTTCCGTGCCGTTTGTCAGAGTGATCGAGCTGCCAATCGACGACGAAAAGGGCGGCGTAAACACAAAGTTGCCGGCGGCGTCGGCAGCAATAGTGACCTGCTTTGACGGATCCGTGGCGTTTTTCAGCACAATGCCGTGGCCGGTCGTCCCGCTCGGCTGGATCATAAGGTTGCCGGTGGCGTCGGCACTCAGAGCCGCGCTCTTGCCAATATCAGACGCATTATGAATGGTCACAATGTCACCCAGATGAGACTCTCTCTGCACACCAAGGCCGCCTGCCACATTTAGAGCTCCAGTAAAAGGATCGGTGGCGTTGGTAGTGTTGAGAACCTTGACCACATTACCCGAAGGGAAATCAAACTCAGCGCCACTCGAGGTAATGCTGGCTATTCCAGTGTTGTCGACCGCCAAAGAAACCGTTTTCAAGTCGTCTGGACTGTAAGAGTAAACACTCCCATGAGCATTGAGTCTCCTGTTCTGAGGCGTGATGTTCAGAAAACCGCTAGTGTCCACGGCAAATAGGGTCGTGTTGGTGTTAGTATTCATTAAGGTCAATCCCGCAGTTGTAAAGTAGGCCATTTTATAGAGTGCCGATACGTCAGTGGCGTTGATTTGGCACCAAACCTGAACACCGCTGTCGTCCAACTGAACGGACATCAGTCTCTTCCCTGTAGCATCATCCTTTGACCATCCACTGTTCCAAACGCCATTGTACGATAGACATGCGATACCTGCTGCAGTAAAAAAACGACTCTTTGCTGTCGTTGTAGAGTATGGGAGCAAGCCCGTTGCGAGCGCTGTAGTAGTGACATTTCCCGTCGCAGCAACGCCGGTGCATGTCACCAACCCAGCAAACTTTGCCGCTGCTGTTGACATTCCCCCCTTTGTTTTGTTAGTTACTTGTTATCCCTATTTTTTTTTATACAAAGCGTCTCCCTCAACAAAAAATAATAATTATATCCGTCAGACGTAAACAATGGCCAATTGCGTGGTCTGAGGTCCGACAACACACATAAATTAAAAAAATTATTATTCAGATCTTACCAATCTATAAAAAAATAATTGATATATAGAAAATTATGGCCACCATCGAGGCAAATTGTGTTTATACTGCGGACAACGGGTTGATGGCCTTGGGGCCTCTGTCCAACCCTATCAGACCCAAAGACCCAACCACCAAAGAATACGTTGATGCGTTGACGGTTGGGACCCTTACATATGCCGGCACCTGGTCTCCAGCCGGCGGCGTGTATCCAGCCGACACAGTTCCTGGTCATTACTATATTGCAACTGATAACGGCGTTGTCCCATCACCGCCCATCCCCACTAGTGTAACGTACTACACTGGCGATTGGGCCATCTACAATGGCTCCACACACGCCTATTACAAACTGAGCAACGTCGACTCGGTTGCGCAATTTAACGCCTGGCTCGCAAGCAACTCCAGTGTGACTGGTATTAAAACCTATACAACGGGTCTTCTGGCCCCTACAAGAGTCCCTGCTGACAATACGCTCAATGTCGCCACAACCCAGTTTGTCGAAACCGCTCTTGCAGGCATTGCAAGCGGTCTTGTCTACATGGGCACCTTTAACGGCGGGGCGGTTCCGGGTGTTGATCCTGTTTCAGGCCATTTTTATGTGTGTGCTACGGCAGGAGGTATTTATGCTGTTGGCGATTGGATCGTTTCAAACGGTCTGGCTTGGGCCCAAATCCCTAACGGGTCCTATCTTAACTCTTGGCCTGGCACGACCAATGTGACAATCCTTGGCCCGAATATAACAATGGGTGGAAGTGCTTCCGAGAGTAGCATGATCTTGTCAGGTTCGGTTCAGACCAACGATGGCGTTACATGGACGACTGTTGTTGATTTTGACGCAACAGCTATTGCAGCAACAAATGTCATGTCTGCGTCTTACAACATTGTTGGCTTCAACTCAACATCAACAACGGACTACTGCCATTTCACCGGTTCTTTCCGCGCAAAGCGTGTTGCTGGGGTGGTCACTGTGGTCACGCCGTTTGCGTCTGCGATAAGTGCGATGGACGCCGCATGCAGTAATTGTAATGTTCAAGCTGTCCAAGGAGCGGCTGGCCATCTCGCAGTCCAGGTTCTTGGACAGGCTGGTGCTAATGTGAAATGGACTGCCCAGGTTTCGATTGTCCAACACGTTATCTAAACAACAAATGATGGTTTTTATTTTTAACTAAAATGAACCCGTAGATATCCCTGAGAAACTGTGCCACAAACGGGGCAGTTGGCCGGGGTTTTGGTATAGTTGGGGCGCAAACTAAACGATTGATCAACAAAAGGTGGTTGGGGCCTCAACGTACAATTCACGTCTGTTCCGCAAAGAACATGGCCACATGGGATCAGAGCGACATCGGCACATCTTTCTATACAGACAGGGCAGAGAGTCTTAACAATACAGCGTTTATCGTCGGCAGGGAGAGCATTAAATTGCTCAGTGGTCATTGAACGGTAGTCTGGAGGAGCGTGTCTGGCGGTACGGACAGTTTTTCTTATATGTCGTTGAAGACGAAGTGCAGACTCTGTTGGATGGTCCACAGCAGCCTGGCAAGATTCCTTTACATTGAGTGCTACCAACCTTTCGTCCATTTTTTTTCGTTGTGTGTTCTTTGGTCCATAAAATATAAAAGCTCCAAATTTTTTAAACAATGGAGATTTTTGTTTCAAGAAGATTGAATCCAATAAAAATCTAGATATTTTAACCCTTTTTGTACATAACAAAAATGATGACGTGTATATTAGTGACGCAACGTCTTCTTTTAATACTTTTATTTTTGGCTACCATACCCACCTTTTTCTTCATTGCAACCAACGAAAGAAAAGAATGGTGCGTTTTTTCACTGTCTTTCAGAGGTCTAAGATAAAATTGTTTGATGCAGGAGTGCGACTCTTATGACATGCCGTGGATGAACCCAAGCGCTCCAACATCGAGGGCTGCTTCTCCTCGTCTTTTTGGCGCCAATACTCCTCTTTTTCTCGTTCCGACGGCAGAACAGAATGTTCTGGGCGGCGCAGGCGAACAATGCATCGTGATGGACGAAGGTGTTGTTCCTCCTCCTCCTGCTCCTGTACCTCCTCATCCGACGATGCAACAACATGAAGTCGAATCCTTTCTTCTGATGGGCGAACCAGAAGAAAATATTGCTGTTGTCGTCGGAAAAGCTCTTGAACGCGGAGTTGCTGAAATTCTCGGTGCGGCAGAACAGCAAGTTCTCATCGCCAGCTCGCCTGCAAAAGTCATCACCCTCGAAGAGCAGCAGAAGCAAAAGTTCAGCAACGCAAGGACGAATCTACGCCGCGCAATATTCGACGATGAACGCGAACGCTTTTTGG
>JARLHW010000065.1 GCA_031292075.1 Desulfosporosinus sp. | reverse complement strand
TATGTCGTACAGGAATCTGTTTCCCTTTCCAATAGTCACGCGCAAACACTCTAGTTGATCGGAATGCGTGACCGCATTCTGTGACAATAATTTCTTTAGAGTTTAGCCTCTCTGCTTCTTCAAACATTGGGCGTGAAATTTCAGCGAATTCATCGTTTTTACCGGTGAACAAACAAATATTAGTAGCATCCCAGCGCTTAGAGCTAATTGTAAAGTTTGCTTTTGCGGCGTGGAAAACATTTAGAATACTTTGCAGATCAGCAGGATAATGTTTGATCTCCCGAGCATTGAATCCAAAAAAGAAGTCCGCATTAGGAACATCTAACGGAATCTTATAAGTCGGATCCTTCAATTCTTCCTGCATCATTTCTTCAATCCACTCTAATGTCTCCTCATAATCAATTTGTTCGACACCCATCTGATTACCTGTCCGTATATGATCATCCGCAATAACTTGCAAATAACCGGGCGCCCTTTCCACCTTTCCTCGGAAGGCTCTCGTGAGTGCGTTCATATTCACTCCCATAGGGCATTCCACGGTACATCGATTACACATTGTACAATTCCAGATAAAGGGATCATTTTCTGCTTCTTCTCGCATACCTAGAGCTACTTTACGTATGAACTTACGAGGGTCTTGATCATTATGAAGATCACTATAAACACAACCAGCCGTACACATACCGCAAGTAAGGCAATTAGAAAAATCGTAGCCATTCAATAATGCTGCCATTTCATCACGTAAGGTTGGATCTGAATTTTTAATTCTTATTGTTTCTCCCATCTTACAGTCACCTCCGACATCAAATTTAAATTCGAGCATTCTTCATTCAGCGTCACTTGAAATATGTATTAAACGCGGAAGATAATCATCCTCCTTGACCTAATTAGAACTTGCTATTTGAGGTGAATACAGTGTGCTGGGCAGCCCTCGGCAGCTTCTTTAGCGGCTTCCTCACACTCACTAGGGACTGGGTTTGTGTACGCAATCGCTAATCCGTCGGCCCCCATCTTAAAAACCTCAGGACAAAATTCGGGGCATGATTCACACCCGATACACTGTTCTTGGTCTACTTCAGCAAGCATATTGTATCCTCCCTCAAAATTACTTTCTCTTTGAACAAAACCATCAAACGGATCCCCGCCCATTTGACTTGTTACATCTCCTCCGAGCATCATCCAAAAATACCTAATTATGTTTATCGTCATATGCCCTTTATTGACTTAAATTATACTTACGATTTAAACATATGTCAATAATCTTTTATCTGAAAGAATTTAATTACAAATTGAAGGGCCTTCACCTAACTCGTGAAGGCCCTTCAATTTTGAGCACAAGCGTAGCAATTGTTTTATTTATATAGACAATCCTTTAATGTCCACATTCATCATGGTGCATATGATCATTGCATACAGAGCCATTGGATTTGAGCATGCCTTGAAGATATAGTTCTGAGGCGGCCTTTGCACTTCCTTTAGCACCAGTAATAACCTGAATACCTTTCCCTTTGAAGATTTCGATCGCGCTACCACCCATGCCGCCTGAAATAATAACATTTACTCCAAGGTCATTCAAGAAATTAGGTAAAAATCCAGGCTTGTGTCCGGGGTTAGGTATAGACTCGCTTTTGACAATTTTATTGTTTTCGGCTTCAAAAATATTGAAACTTTCACAATAACCAAAATGCTCTGTAACCATTCCATTATTACTTGCGACTGCAATTTTCATTTTTCTCACTCCATTATTTTAAAATTTACATTTGATCGATGTTTCCACCCATCAAAACTTTTAATTATTCTTTACCCTTATCACAGGCTTCTGCTGCGATTGTTTCACAATTCCTGTTTAATTTAACTCTCTCCTTGTATATTTTACAAATTGAATTCTCCGTTTGTTTCTCCATTTTCGTGCTCTTGGAAGAATTCTTTATTTTGCGGCAAAAGTGACAGGATCAACCTCCTGTCACTTTTGCTTTCTCTCATAAGTTCTCTAGATGCTTACTAATAGCATCAAGCTTACTCTCAAGCTTTTGTAGCCATTCTATTTGGTTTTTCGATACAGTTGGATCTGTTGCAACATTTCTTCTGAGACCTCTGTTCTGACGTCCTGATCCTTTCTCGGAGTTAGCACCATTACAAACAGCATTTGTTCCAGCGCAAAATCCTAGGCCTCTTCCGTTCATTGATGAACGCCCCAGTGGACCCGTTCCATCTCTTCTTGGCATAATAATTACCTTCTTTCAGTTATTGACATATGCCCCTTTCGCTATATTATACTCTGTTTTGAACATATGTCAATTACTATTCTTTCTTTTACCGTTCTCAACACTAAGTCAAGGATCTAGGATCACTCCGATTTGTCTTGCCCCGCCCCATCGTGTCCTAAGAAAGAATTGCAGTGGCTGAGCTCAGCATTCTAGGCTAGAAGAACAGATGACAAAGAATTCAATGTCCAGGATGGTGACTTAGTTGAACTTATGGTCAATGCACTTGTGAGTATGGATATACCATTTATGGAGTTTCTAAAAGAATAGTTTAATATGCTAAGAAATTAAAGAATGCACAGTTTTCGTAATGAATTAAAACTGTGCATAAGTACTGTAAACATCCAGGCATTAATCGCGACGAAACATCCTTGGCCGTTCCATGGTTTTGTGACTCTGCATTAGATCGCTGTTTTACGCTCGACTGCTGTCTCCCAAAAGAGCTATATTTTTATAGTCATTTAACCGTGACTAGGGTGCCCTGTCTGAGCACATTGTCAAGGAATTTAACAATGATGGGAAGCTAATACTAAGATTTACAGAAAATTATGAAGTATCTCGGTGCATTGCCATCACTTCTCTGTTCAAAGGAACTTGAAGAATAGGTAATAATCGAGGTCACATAGTTCTGAAAGACCAAGTTTTTAGCGTATTAGGATTGTTTTTTTGCTTTTCCATAGATACTGAAGTTCAGAGTATTGCTATTGACACTACTACGGATAAGGAGATAGCCATCTGAATCATTTCTGAACTCGAAATCTAGAGTGGGATAAGCCACGGTTGCATCTTGGCCGGGAGGGACATATGTAACGGGTAAGCTATGGCGCGAGCGTTCGACAACGCTTAGGGATGGTGATGCTAATCGAACGGCATTGTAAAGGGTGCTGGAATCTTGACAGACTCCTCCGCCTAGACCGGGTACGAATGTATTTCCTTCAATTATTATGGCTTCCTGATAACCTGCCTCGACAGTTCTAGGGCCTACAATATGGTTAAAAGAAAACACCTCTCCAGGTTTTAACACCATGCCGTCGATGGCTTTAGCTGCGAGCGTAAGGTTGAGTGTTCGTTCTTTCAGGTTTGGGTCAAAATTGGTGGTGTAGTCACTTAAGAGACCGTTCATTTTCACATTCTCAAGGTCTGTTTTCGTTATGATCGGTTTGACTGCTTTGAAGGGAATGGAGATTATTGAGGCATTAAGGGACTGGTTCTTCGTGCTCGTTATGAGAGAATCGATGTCAACTTCTTTTCCAAATTTTTCAGGAATTATTTGCAGGGAGTTATCCGGATTAATAGAAAAGTGCGCATCCTCTGCAGGGAGGTTCAATGTCGAGAGATGTTTAGTCAGAGCTTCCGCAAGGACGAGATCATTCCATTGATAGGTAGGTTTAAAGGTGATTCCCCAACTTGCTTTGAACTTGCTGATAGCCTTGTTAAAGATGCTCCCTTCTCTCCCAATGAGATAGGCTTGTTGAAGCGGTTCCTGATAGTTATAGGTGCAACCAAGTTCCTCCATGTTTATTAGGAAGCTTTTTTCGTCGGTGATGAAATGAACAGGACGTTTATAAATTTCATTTCTAAGTTGTTCTAGCTTCCCCTGCGCTTCCTCAATAGAGAACTGTCCCAAGGGGATTTCTAATACAACGCCCTTTGCGATCTGTCCTCTGTCCTTGGTATATAAAACGGTTGAAAGGGTGAGAACTCCGGCTAATGTAATTAGAATACTTATAGTTAGTAAGACTTTGTGCCGTTTCGACAAACATAAGGTTCTTGATATTTCCGAAGGGCTAGTATCCTCTTCCACGTTATAATTCTCCCTTCTAGCTAGTAACGTTTAACTATATGCGATCAGGAAGAAAGATTTTACAAAAATATGATTAGATATTTTAGGCATCCTTGGAAATAACAGAAAAGCCAGACCGTCAAAACGATCTGGCAACACAAAATATGTTTCCCTTTTCACGTACAAAAATAGGCACGACCCAATGACCGCCTTGGATTCCTCCGGTGCTGGTGCGGATAATAGTCTAATACCTCATCAGATTCCCCGGCCTCCCTTCACCGGGTTTGATTTCGACATGATCTAAAGCTTTAGAATAGTTGCCAATTTTATTTGGACAACGATTACAGTCTCCTTTGCATGGGTGACCGTCAAATAAAATGAATGTAGCTGTCCTCAATCATAAAGAAAACTTTGGAAAGAATTAAGGTAAGATACGATCCGAATAATGTATTTAGTTTCCCTCAAAGTATCAAACCTTACAGTTTCAATTTGGTCATTTATTCCTTAATGAAGGAATCAGTGGGTAAGTGCTTCATTAATAATGAATATTGAGCGACGCTTAGAAAGCGTCGCTTTTTAGTTTCCAGATAAAACCATAGACACACTTTTTGTTAAAACTCATACCTTATTTTAAACAACCATTATATCCTCATAATTTCCAGGCATAGACTCGGTATTTATAAACACAAATTAAACTTTCTTTCTGTAGCAAGTGGCACAAAATTAATAATAAGGGGGGGAATTTTAATGCCTAATCCACTTGATCCAAATAATATTCCGAAGTTTGTAAGCCCACTGGTTATCCCACTGATATACGAACCAACGTTGTTTAAAGATCCCAAGACCGGCAAAGTAAAAAGCCATGATTACCAAGTGACAATCAGCGAATTCACCCAACAATTATTACCGACGGGATTCCCCGCAACAACTGTTTATGGGTATGAAGGCAAAGTCAGGGACCCGGAGACCGGTGAGATCATTCCTGATTTCCGCTCCACGCCCGGCCCTACTTTCGAAGCCATTAGACACATACCGATCAATGTGCAATGGATTAACAACCTGAACGAACCCAATCCGTTGGCTGTGGATCCAACTATTCACTGGGCTGACCCTAATAATATAGGAATGCCGATGCCGCCGTTTCCACCGTTTCCGCCAGGATTTCCATTAACCCAAATCCCTGTGCCAATTGTAACCCACCTGCACGGCGGGGAGACTAAATCCTCCTCAGATGGGCACCCGGAAGCATGGTTTACCGCTGGGGAGGCAATTACTGGGCCTGCGTTTACTAAATCCTGTTATCACTATGTTAATGAACAGGAACCGACTACTTTATGGTATCATGACCATGCTTTAGGCATCACCCGCTTGAATGTCATGATGGGGCTTGCCGGTTTTTATATAATACGCGATTCCCACAACCATCTGGAAGGGGAGAACTCCCAACTTCCTCAAGGCAATTATGAGATTCCCATTGTCATCCAGGACCGTTCTTTTAATGATGACGGTTCCTTGGCGTTTCCTAATACCGGGATAAACCCGGATATTCATCCTTATTGGGTACCAGAGTTTTTCGGCGATAGCATTATGGTCAATGGCAAGGTTTGGCCTAATTTAGATGTCAAGCCCAGGCAATATCGATTTCGAATTTTAAACGGCTCCAATGCTCGTTTCTATAACCTGATGTTTTCGAACCAAATGCCGTTTCTGCAAATCGGTACAGACGGCGGTTACCTGCCGAAGCCTGTTCAGCTCGTCTCCTTGCTCATTGCTCCTGCCGAACGAGCTGATATCCTTGTGGATTTTTCCCAGTTGACTCCGGGCACTAAATTAATCCTGACCAATAATGCTAATGCTCCGTTCCCCAGTGGCGATACTCCTGATCCCATGACCACAGGACAAATTATGCAATTTACAGTGCTTAATAAACCCGCTGTAGTACCGCCATCATTGCCTAAAATTTTGAACGTACTGAATCCGTTAAAGCGCGACGGTAAAATACGAACCCTGACCCTTTTTGAAGTTGAAGGCCCTAACGGACCATTAGAAGTCTTGCTAGACGGCCAGAATTGGAATGCGCCAATTTCCGAACTGCCATTGGTTGGAGCGACCGAAGACTGGCAAATCGTAAACCTGACAATGGATGCTCACCCTATTCATCTCCACTTAATTCAATTCCGATTGGTCAGTCGTCAGGATTTCCTGGTTGATAAATATACTAATGATTGGTTAGTCTTTAACGGTAACCCTCCGCTCGACCATCCGACTAGAGTGTTACCAGTGAAACCTTACCTTCTGGATGGGCCAATGAACCCACCAGCTCATGAAAATGGCTGGAAAGATACAATTCAGGCCTATCCAGGACAAGTAACCACAATCAGGGCTCGATTCGCTCCCCAGGATGTAGTGGTTTCAGTGCCCGGCATTAATGAATTCCCATTCAACCCAGCCACTGAGCCAGGTTATGTATGGCACTGCCACATTATAGACCATGAAGATAATGAAATGATGCGTCCCTACAAAGTTAGGAATCCGCTTGTGGATTGTTAGGTATGTGTCCGTATTTAATTTAGTTGTTCGTTGTAATTACCAAGAGTAGTTCATTCAGAACCTTATCTGTATCCTCATAAGGCACCTGGCAGGTACCCACGACCTTATGACCTCCTCCGCCATACTTTAACATCAGAGATCCTACATCAGTTCTGGAAGTCCGATTAATAATACTATGCCCAACCGCAAAAACACAGTTTTGCTTGTTTCGCCCATCTATGATCCATACGGAAATATTCTGATCTGGATAGAGTGAGTAAATTAAGAACCTGTTACCACTGTAAATCGTTTCAACATTTCTTAAATCTGTAATAATGGCATTATCTTTGGTTTTTGTATGTTTGAGGATCATTTGGGTAAATAATTCGTTTTGTTCGAAGTAACGTACTACTCGTTCTTGAACATCAGGGAGAAGGAGGATTTCCTCAACATTCATACGGCGACAGTATTCAATCATATCGTCCATAAGCTGATAATTACTAATCGTATAGTCTCTGAAACGTCCAAGACCTGTGCGAGGGTCCATCACAAAGGCTAGTAATTCCCATCCTTGAGGGTGGAGAATTTCTTCGACTGTAAATTGGGCTGAATCAGCTTTGTCAACAGCTGCCATCATAGCTTCTAAGTGCCTGAATTTTTCCTTTCCACCATAATAATCATATATTACTCGAGCCGCACTTGGAGCAGATCGACTGTCCCCTTCATAGCGACCCTTTAAATCGATCCTTTCTTGTTCACTAGAATGGTGATCAAACCATAAACCGCACCCTTCAGCGCAAGGAACATTTGCCAGAATGTCATTATTGGTAATCTGCAGAAGCCCATCTTGAATATCTTTAGGATGTACAAATTGCCTCTCGTCTACTATGCCAACTTCCTTAAGAAGAACAGCACAAGCAAGGCCATCGAAGTCTGAGCGAGTTACAAGTCTCATGTATTTGTCTCTCCCTTATATAAAATTACAACACTAATTATCATCGCAGGTATTCACTTAAAATAAGCCCCTAAGCCTCTCTGTAAATCAACTTAATCGCAGATATCCAAAGGATATTAAAACCAAGCACTGCAGCGTTCATTGGAAAATCTGATGCAGATCTTCTTGAACTGTTTGTACGCTTGCTTAGTCTCGCCCATAAGCCCGGACCTGCTCCGTTTCTGTCCGCTCTCATGATGCGTGAAATGATCTATCATTTAGTCTCAGGCAAATATGGACACCTTTTTCTTCAGCAAGCCCTCTATGATCAGCAATCTGATGGCATAGGAAAAGCAATCGGTTGGATTAAAGAAAATTTCTCACGCCCATTCACCGCCCCCGAGCTTGCTAAGTTCAGTAATATGAGCATATCAAGCCTTCAGCATAAGTTTAAAGTGATTACTACAATGGGACCTTTACAGTACCAGAAACAACTACGTCTGCAGGAGGCCAGGCGCCTTATGCTGACCAACTCCATGGATGTCACTGCCGCCGCACTGGAAGTCAGCTATGAAAGCCCCTCCCAATTTAATCGAGAATACAAAAGACTCTTTGGTTTGTCACCACTCAGGGATATTAAGGAAATTAAAAAAAACTCCATATCAAACTAACAGAATTGAGGTGTTTCCTCAAACCTTCCGATCAAAGGTAACCATTGCTGATGCACCGGCTTCAGACGGGCGATTTCTTCTCCAGTCGCCGGGGGCAGTGTCTGGGGGTTGGTAAACAGGATGGGCGCGTCCAGCTTCTTGGAGAGCGGAGTCCCGGTCAGGGCAGGTAATTGTCATCCCGGGTCAGGATGACGGTGTCCGCGCTGGCGGGCAAGCCTTCCTGGGAAATGGCAATTGTCGTTTCGATCTGGGTCTGCTCGCTCAGTCTCGTTTCGGTAACCACATTATCTTAATCTAATGATGCTCATGTCTAGAGAGTTATGTATTATTTTTTCCCCACTCACACAAAATGTTCAAAAGAGGCATAAGGCTTTGCCCTTTTTCAGTCAACAAATATTCTACCTTTGGAGGAACCTGAGGATATTCCACGCGGTCAATCAAGCCAGCAGTATGTAATTCTTTTAGTTGTCTACTAAACATTCTTTCTGTAATCTTGGGCATCCTTCTCTTTAATTCACCATATCTAAGAATTCCATCAATTCCAAGGTGCCACAGAATTACAGTCTTCCACTTTCCCCCAATTAGATTTAAGGTTCTTTCAATCGGGCAATCGCCCTGGCATACTTCAATATCAGACATACACTGAACACCTCCTATACTATTAAAAAAGTTAGTACCAGACAAAAAAGTGGATACTAGACTTTTAACAGGATAATTCTATAATAATCTTAAAAGAAAGCTAATTTCAAGGAGGTTTCAGTATCAATGAAGAAAAATATAGGGGCGATAAATGCTCTCTACCCAATGCCCGTTGTACTAGTGGGAACAGTAGTAGATGGTAAACCAAACTACATAACTATAGCTCACGTAGGAATTATAGATATGGAGACTATATCCATAAGTACAAACAAAACTCATTATTCCAACAAGGGAATAAAAGAGCAAAAAACCCTAAGTATAAATTTTCCTACGGAAGATATGGTTGTAGAAACAGATTATGTAGGTATTTTCTCTGGTTCCAAGGTTGATAAAACCCAGATATTTGAAAGTTTTTACGGAGAATTAAAAACAGCACCAATGATTAAAAAGTCTCCATTATCCATGGAATGTGAGGTTGTGGATATATACGATACGCCTAACTATGATATTTTTTTAGTTAAACCGAAGAACACCTACTGCAATGACGAGGTATTGACGGATGGATTATTAGACTATAAAAAAATAAAGCCCATGATGTTTGATATGCCTACTAGGAGATATTGGAAGCTCGGAGAGGCATTTGCTCAATGCTGGTCAATTGGTAAAGAGTATAAGGAATAATTAATTAAAGACCAATAACATACTCAAACAATGGCATTTCAAAATGGGATACGTGAAGCATTTATCATTGCCGTCATCTTTACTGTCATAGTTTTATCCATTTCATTTTTACCAGTAAAAAAACAAAAGTTGCGTGGTTCCATAGATGATCATGTCGTAGCCTTTGAATAATATACGGGCCTGATTTTTCTTATTATATTTAAAAATTATTTTAATGGAGGGAATTACATTATGAAAAAAGTGGTCGCTTTTATAGGGAGTCCAAGAAAAGATGGCAACACAGCCACCCTTGTCAAAGAAGTTATTCGGGGAGCAAAAGATGCTGGTGCCGAAACAACTATTTTTAACCTGTATGATATGAACATCAAACCCTGCCAAGGCTGCTTTGTTTGTCGCAAAACAGGACACTGCGTCATGCAAGACGATTTTCAAAACATGTTTAAACATATTATCGATGCCGATGTTGTGGTTTTCGGCTCACCCGTATACATGTGGCAAGTTACGGCTCAAATGAAGCTGTTATGGGATAGATTATGCGGCTTGTTCGATGAAAACTTTAAGCCTAGATATGACGCTAAAAGCCTGGTCATGGTATATTCCCAAGGAAATCCAAACGCACAGGCTTTTCAGACATCCTTTCAAACTAACGAAGCTGTGCTTAAGATGCTTGGTTTTAATGTAGTTGATACCATTTTACTAACGGGTGGCGGAGACCCCAACACTGCGGCTAATAATAAAGAACTTTTATTAAAAGCTTATGAAGCAGGAAAAGCATTTTAGCCGACTTGCAATAGTACGCTTCGCGAAGTAACCGGCCAACCGGGCTGGGAGCAACCCCAATATCAGGCCCGTAGGGTCTGCTTCTTGGTGGTATCTATTGGACCAAGTAGAGCGTTTCCGCCAGGGCCTTGTCACTTGGGTTAAAACTCCCTCTGCTTCCTCGCCTCTACAGTCTATTAACCCAACTATTGACACATATTAATTATGCACCTCGCTTTGGCAAGGGGGTGCATTACTTATTTGAGGTGCATTTTTCAGGGGAGCACAAAATCCTAGGGTTAATATATAACAGGAGGAGGTTTTTACTGAGTATAAATTTAACCTAAAAGTCACCCATAGCATAAGACTTGGAGTTAACTCCAAGTCAAGAGTTCAAATAGCAGCCCTAATAATGCTAGTAATGATGTCTATGATATTAAATGAAAGTGATTGCAATAAACGGTAGCCCACGTCGAACTATAAATACAAAAGGTGCAATAAAATCGATCCAGCAATGATGCCTTCAGATAAATTCATTCTAAGTTTATTAAGCTTGGAACTATCAAATAATAAGAAAATTAATAGTCTTGCGGAGTGGTCAGAGCCACCCATTAATTTCTTTCTTTAACCTTTAACCAAACATCCCTCGTTAGAAATGATTCTTCTAGGTAGGTTTACAATTTTAATGGCTTTAACTCTGGTTGCCCTCCCACGTTAATCAACGTGAGAGGGCTGTTTATGCATGCCGATCTACAATTCTTTGCTGTCTTAATGTATTACTTTTACTACGTAGTCATGAAGTGCCTCGATCCCTATTCGTTCTATGAGACGACCAATTCGTTCTTCGGGTTTTCCGTTTTCCTTGTAATAGGAAATAACCGCGTCCACCGCCGGTAAAACTTGTTCCTTCTGAAGATTTTCTAGAAGGATATTCCCCGGCCTCGGCTTGACTCCACCATTTCCGCCTACATAAAGATG
>JARLHW010000006.1 GCA_031292075.1 Desulfosporosinus sp. | reverse complement strand
TGCGCGGGCGCGGTTTCATGCTTGAACATGCCGCGTAAACTGATTGTGTCACCTTTGTATCTTGCCAAATAAAAGAAATGGCCTCATAAAGGTTAGACCTGCAATAAAGCAGGGCTATAAAGTCTTAACGTTTTCTTATATAAGATCTTATGAAGTTCTTAGAGAAAACGAGAGACAAAAATGGAGATGGACATGAACTGGGTTGCCCCTATCGTCGAAGAAATCTGCGTCGGCATGGAAGTCACGAGCTACGAGTCGGCTGAAGTCGAGTTCTAAGAACCGACCGAAGCTCTCGTGAGGCGCGGCGGGTTTCCGTTTCGACGCACGCATGGCTTCCTTAGGAACGGCGGCTTTCCGAAACGGAGCGCCGCCGTTTTCGCGAGGCGCCCCCTTGATCGCCGGATCAATTCATCGAGAGAACCCTCCTCCTAAAGACCAGTCCCTTCGCTATTAGATATTTTCCGACTTTTTCATTCCGATACTTGCTATTCGAAACAAATAGGTTCATATCATCTTCATCCGGCGCGGAGGCTGGATAAGAATTCTTAGAATATTCTTAGATTATCTTCTTAGAATGTTCTTAGGATTGAAAATGTCTCGGAAGCGTCGTCATCTGCCATCTTTCAAGGAGTTTATCATGAACTGGGTTGCCCCTATCGTCGAAGAAATCTGCGTCGGCATGGAAGTCACGAGCTACGAATCGGCTGAAGTCGAGTTCTAAGACCCGACCGAAGCTCGGGTAGGCTGCGTGTTGTCAGCTCGGCACGAGAATGATTTGTTTATAAATGGCGGCGCTTTCCAGGGAAGCGCCGCCATTTTTCTATATAAGCCTCTCGATTGCATGGGTTTTCTCCGCCGCGGGCGGACCAGATTTGGACGCCACAACCCGCCCCCTCATGCTAAAGGCCACGCCTTCCATCTCGACATTTTTCGTTTCGATACTTGCTAAGTAAAGCCAATACGACCATATATATTGCATCCGGCGCAAACGCTGGATGATTAATCTTAGGATGTTCTTAGGCTTTCTCTTAGAATGCTCTTAGAGTAAGTCCGTCCGAAATCCAAATCCCGCGGAGCGCGTCATGAACTGGATTGCCCCTATCGTCGAAGAGATCTGCGTCGGCATGGAAGTCACGAGCTACGAATCCGCTGATCTTCCGGTCGAATTTTAACGTCAAGCACGCATCGAGCGAGGATCGTTAAGCTGTGGAAGCAATTGTCCTTGGCTCGGGAGCCGGC
>JARLHW010000064.1 GCA_031292075.1 Desulfosporosinus sp. | reverse complement strand
GACATATAAAGATAATAGGAGGTTGCGCCACTGGTAGCATCCCAAGTGAGATTAATTTGACTGGAACTGGTGGGTGTTGCTATCAGGTTTGTTGGGGTAGATGGGATACTGTAAGCAGTATTCGCATTAGTCGTTGTCGCAAAAGCGATTGCCGAAAACCCACTTGACCCGTAACTATTGATAGCTTGAACTTTATAGTAATAGGTGCCATTGGTTGTCAGACCCGTATGGGCATAATTTGGGCTTGTGAGCACAGCAATATTGTTATAAGTCCCGTAATACGAGGTTGCCATATAAAGATAATAGGAGGTTGCGCCACTGGTAGCATCCCAAGTGAGATTAATTTGACTGGAACTAGCGGGTGTTGCTATCAGGTTTGTTGGGGTTGATGGGATACTGTAAGCAGTATTCGTATTAGTCGTTGTCGCATAAGTGATTGCTGAAAAGCCACTGTACCCATCACTGTTAACAGCTTGGACTTTGTAATAATAGGTGCCATTCGTCGACAGACCTGTATGGGCATAACTTGAGCTTGTGAGCACAGCAATGTTGTTATAAGTCCCGTAATATGAGGTTGCCATATAAAGATAATAGGAGGTTGCGCCACTGGTAGCATCCCAAGTGAGATTAATTTGACTGGAACTGACTGCTGTGGCTGTTAGATTTGTTGGGTTTGTTGGAGCGTATGCTAAAGTATTCTTCGGAAATAGTATTACTGAAATTAATAAACAAAGTACTATGATAACTAAATTACGATTGAGCTTTTGCATAGGTTTGCCTCCTGTTTCTTATAATTAGGTAGTGGTAACATATGGTCAAGATGGACTTATACTCCAAATAAATTTTCTCCTGGTGGCAATAGTATAGGTAGTATTACATTAAACTTTCCACATCTTTCCCTAATTTCCTCCTAAGATCCCGGAAATAATTCAAGAAAAAAGCCAGACCGTTACAAGAAGATCTGGCAGTTCATACACTCATCAGGGTAAGTTTAAAATGCTTGGCAACCTGCTTACGTGAAAAACCTCGTATCATTAACTAGGAAGGCAGATTGTGAAAAAACTCTCCAATTTTAGGATAACACTTCGTTTCCTGATTTTATTTGGGTTTCAAATCAACGAGGTACTAAAATATCTTTCAACCCTGTCAGGTAAAACTGTCACGATATTTTTATCCGTGCCATACTTTTGGGCCATTTTGATTGAAGCCCAGACATTTGCTCCGGAAGAAGTCCCTACCAGAATTCCTTGAGCTCTGGCCAGATCTCTAGCTGTCTCCACTGCGTCATCGTCAGTAACTTCAATGACTTCATTAATGAGATTTACATCGAGTACTTTGGGAATAAAACCGTCACCAATTCCTTGAATCTTATGTAATCCCGGCTCGTGCCCCAGCAGTGCAGAAACATTTTTAGGTTCTACTGCAATGATCACTGCCTTCGGATTTCTTTCCTTAATAAACCTTCCAACTCCTTCCAGAGTTCCTCCGCTACCCAATCCAGAAACGAAAACATCTACTTTGCCCTTCATTTGTTCCCAGATTTCTGAAGCTGTAGCAAGATAATGAATTCGAGGGTTATCTGGATTTTCAAACTGCTGGGGAACAAAAATACGAGAATCTTTTGCTTGTTGTCTCTCAACTTCCGACACTGATCCGCCGATGCTTTCTTCGGCCTTAGTTAAGATAAGTTCCGCTCCCAATGCCAAGACAATCTTTTTTCGTTCCTCGCTCATATTTTCCGGCATAACAATTACTACCCTATATCCTTTTTGGACACCAACTAAAGCAATGCCTATCCCCGTATTGCCCGAAGTAGGTTCCATTATTGTCATACCGGATTTCAATAATCCATTAGTTTCAGCCTGTTCAATCATATGTTTGGCAACTCTGTCTTTGATACTACCGCCAGGGTTCAAATATTCCGCCTTAGCAAAAATATTCAACCCAGTAAGTTTTTTCAAACTAACCATTGGCGTATTCCCAATAATATCCAGAATGCTTTCAGTTATCATCTTATCTACTCCTTCAATTGATTCATAATATATCTTACAATCTCCTCTCTATTTATTCAACTACCATCTTCAGTGTTCGGGGTTGCCATTTGGTCGAAGTTGTTCATTTCTTCCAAGGTGCACGTGGAGTGTTTAAATATTAGGTTTTAAATCATAGAGTTCAGTCGAATTTGTTCCACCGCCAGATCCACCAAATCTTTGAACTCCTGTTTGGTTTATCGAAGAAGGAGAGTTCCTCCATTCACTATCAGGAACAACCTTCCCATTGGCTCTTATCCAGCTCATAATAGCATTATTTGAGTTATTTCCTACAGTTCTAGCTAACCCCATTCCTCTACTCGCTCCTCCGCTGGCCAGTGCATATCTTATAGCTCCATCAGCAACTAATTGTTTAAATTCGTCTACGGTTAGGATCGGATCTGATCCGCTAAACCCTCCCAATGTCAAGACAGGTTCACCAGTTTTAAGGATTAACTCTGAACCATAAGACATTGCTGAAGGAACCTCAACAAGATATTTTTCATTTTCTCGGTTGGCTTCTAAAAATTTAATTAGCTTTGAGTTGTCACTAATGATTGAATTTCTTATCCGTCTATTTGAAAAAAGCTCCAATCCAGCAGAAGGACTACTGCCATCCATTGGGTGAAACAGCGGTGTGAGTGACCAGACCAATGGAGCAATTAAGAGACCTATAAAAGCAATACCCATGAGTATTATATTTAGTTTAGTATTTTTTCTCTTACCTTGTATAGCTTGACTAGCAGTATTTCTTTGATCAGGAATGCTTTTTTTGTTTTTTATACTACTTATAGAAGTAACTATAAGCAGTATTATTGGAAATCCTATACCTACGAGGCCTGTTACTAAAATTACAAGTTTATAACCATTGGATGTGCTATAGCCATAAGAAAGAATTAGGATCTCAACAAGCGCATTTGCAATAAATGCCGTGGGTAAAATCCACGTCTTCCACCCACCATCTCTGAAAAACTTCCACATAACTGTCAAGCCTATTCCCACTAAAGCGGCAATAGAGGGTGCCATTGTGGTTAAATAATAGGTGTGAGTTATATTTTTTGAGAAACTAAAATATATAAATTCAGTCAAAAGCCACATTGACCACAATAGTAAGGATATCTTTCGTTTGTTGTCAAATGGGAGTTTAAATTTTTCCTCTATAGCTGCGACAGTGAACCCAAGGAGAGCAAGTGGTAAGAGCCAAGCTATCTGGTCTGACATATTATTTTTAGAGAATAATCTCAGAATGCTGGGCTTTGATGTCGCTCCCATACCATATTGTCCTAATTGTGCTGAAGTACCGTCGAACCTTTCTAATTGGGCACCAGTGCGAACTTGACCTGTTGCTGTCTGCGTCCTGGTTCGGCTTGATCCGTTTCTTGAGAACCCTGGCTGACTTTGTCCCCTACTGGCACTTTTTCCACCTAAGCCTATTCTCTCTAATCCATTGTGACCAATAATAAGTTCCATCACGGTATTATTAGTACTACTGCCTATATACGGTCTGTCGCCGGCAGGTACTAAATCTGTGATTACGGCCCAAGATAGTGATACAACTAAAAGAACAACTGTACCTAACGCAAGATGTTTGATTTTCTTTTTAGTAGGTAGAGTGGCTGAAAGAAGGTAGGTTATATATAGAGCGGGAGCCACCATATAGGCTTCTACCATTTTAATATTAAAACCTATACCCACCAAGACTAAACTTAAGATGAGGAAATTAAATTTTCCTTTTTCGGCCGCAACAAAAAGAGCCCAACATGCAAGCAATAAGGCTAAAACAAGCAAATTATCGATGGTATTATTTCTGCTTGATGCTACAAATATAGGAGTTACTGCTAGGCATAATGCTGCAATCAGTCCTGAGAAGCTTCCAAAAGCCCTTTTAACAAGATAATAGATTATCCAAACTGAAATTACTCCCGCAAGAGCTTGGGGAAGAATTATACTATATCCGCTAAAACCAAATATTTTTGCAGAGATAGTTTGTATCCATAAACCTAAAGGCGGTTTATCGATAGTTACAAATCCAGCCGGGTCAAAGGATGCAAAGAAGAAATTTTTAAGGTTCATCAGCATGCTTTTTACGCCGGCAGCATAAAAAATATTAGCATACCCTTCTATACTTATATTGGCAAAATTCAATACTGCAGATAGCATTAAAATTAGTGATAGTAAAAAGGCTTCCCATTTATAGTTTATTTCTTCTTCCAATATGGCGACCTCCTACTATACAACTTCGTTCGATTCTGAAATTGAGTTAAAAATCCATAAACGACTGCCAAAATAATTAATTCCAAGGCTAGCTCCCGTCGCAATCAATTTACAAACAAGCAATGGCCATGCAAAATGATTATGAAAGTAGACCAACAATCCAGAGGTTATCGTTAAGGTGCCCAGATTCAGTGCCAAGAATCTGATTAATTGTCCGCGGGATTGATGACTGCGTCCCTGGAAAGTCCATGTCCGGTTCAGAAGAAAACTGTTTAATACCCCACAGGTGTAAGAGATACTTTGTGCGGCAAGCAGTAGAACACCCAAATTGGAGAGAACAGTAAACACTGTTAAATCGACACCCGTATTTACTGCTCCGACTAAACAGAACCTAATAAACTCAAGAGGACGTTTTGCCATATTAGACAACCTTCTTTACATTCCGTTCTTTTTTCATCAGCCCGTAGCATTCACTTACGATATATAAGGGGCGATCCCTTGTTTCATCATAAATGCGTCCGATATACTCTCCAATAATACCCATCATCGTCAGGAGAATGCCGGTCAATAGCAGTTGCATCGCCATTACCAGATTCCACCCAGCATTCACGGACGTGGTGGATATTTTTAAATGTAACAGGACGGCTAAGTAGATCAATCCCGAAAAGATAAGGAAGGCACCTGCGTAGTTTGCCATTTTGAGAGGTTTAGACGAAAAGGAAGTCAGGCCGTCCAGACTTAACTTGATCATCTTCTTAAGAGGATACTTGGTTTCTCCGGCAAACCGTTCATCCCTTTCATACTCGACCGCCGTTTGTTGGAAGCCAACCCAGCTTACCAAACCACGAACGTAGCGGTTTTTTTCAGGTAGACGTTTCATTTCCTCGCATACTCTGTGATCTAATAAGCGGAAATCACCAGTGTCTGTTGGGATCTGGAGATCCGTCGAAATGCTCAGTATGCGGTAAAACAAGCGGGCGGTGTACTTTTTGAAAAAAGTTTCACCCTTCCGCTTCGTTCGTTTGGCGTAAACTACGAAATACCCTTCTTTCCACTTGGCAATCATCTCAGGAATAAGCTCAGGTGGATCTTGCAAATCTGCGTCAATTACTACGACAGCCGCACCTGATGCGTAGTCCATCCCGGCCGTAATGGCAATTTGATGACCAAAATTACGAGAGAATGTTATGAGTTTCACGGCATCATCCTGGTCTCCGAAACCTTTGATCCTGGCAGTCGTATGATCGCAGCTGCCATCGTTCACGAAAATGAGTTCGTAAGACTCTTCGGTTGAATCCATCACTCGCTTCAAGCGTTGGTAAGTTTGGTCAATGACAGCTTCTTCATTGTAGACAGGAACGACTATGGAATAACGAATGTCTCCGTTCATACTCTTGCCTCCTACTGGTTGACAATTGATTTCGTATAAACTCTGCTGGAGAGTGATTTCATCATATGTTCTTATAATATAATAGATCAAACTTGTTACCGCTCCGTGACCTTTTTATGAAGAATTTGTTAAGACCTAACACACAACGAACGACGAGACGCCCACTTCTATAAGTAGGCGTTACAGGTTATTACTTTGGTTGAGGCATATTCCGCCTTCGCCACAAAGTGTTCCTATGGAGATTAGTGGCTCGGCAATAGTAATCCTCCGTGCGATCGTCAAGAGATCTATACGCTTTTGGCGATAGTCTCCATTGGGAGCTATTGTACTTCAAGTATCAATGTTAAGTTAACTGGACGTGTTTATTTGCGGGTTCTAGACAATAGCTGTGAGCGTTTAACAGACTTGGTTTTTTCATAATTAATCTTATATATATTAACAATATCGGTAGGAAGATTATTAGCAATCAGTTCAGCCTGCATGGCATTTAAGGTACTGTAAAATTGGCTGTCAATGTTAGCCTCAAGCATGGTTCCAGCTTGAATATACTTTTGCAACAGCGCTGGACGGTTCAATGTGCCAGCTTTACTGTTCTGTACATATTCCTGGATTGCTGCTGAATACAAAGTATCTAAACGGCTCATGGCCACGTTCTCTAAATAGTTAAACTGTGGTGCATATTTATCATTAATTTCCTGTTGCGTAATCCGTTCCTCAACAATATTTTCATTCTCAGCAGTTGACGTTTTCCCTAGTTCCCTGTCCACCTGATCTTTTGACTTTTCCGGCATTGACACAATCGTAGGAATATCACTTTTCTTGACGAACTCATCTGCTGACTTTACGTTATTGGCTAGCCCTGAATTATTTACTGCTTGCATATTATCAAATGAATTAAAAAAATCTGCTCCAAATTGGTTATTAAGTTGTTGTCGGATTTCTGGGTCAGGCCTAAGATATTTGTTGTATCCCCAAAAGCTTGCTAGAGTCATAATCAGGACCATCGAACCGCAAATAATTAAAATCCTCTTTTTCATAATCTCTCCCTACAAGTATTATTAGCTGACAGGACGCGATTCACCAATGTCAACGTGCTGTTGTTTCTTGCCTATCGCCAGAACCATTATTAGTGCTAGAGCTGTGATGATTTCGGTTATCTTCATGGCGTACTACATACTTTATCTGAAAATTATATATTTTCTCATTAATTTATTATACTATACGTAAGTTTAAATGAGGATACCAATAATAATTATTGTTCTTTAGCAAGCGAGCGCCGTATTGATCAATTTGCATGTAAAACCATCCGTTGGGGTATCCGCCAAGCAAATCTTTGGAATATTATTATGAGATAAGTTTCATTTTATCCATTTTATTCATAATATTAATTATCACTGGAAAGGGAGGAAACGCTAATGGCATTTGGGAACGTTGATGGAGCAGCTTGCGGTTGCGAGAAAGGCTTTGGCGCAGGAATCGCAGTAGTTGTCGTAATAATTCTTCTTTTGATCGCTATGGGAATCGTATTTTAGTTTAGAAAGGTGGAGCTTCTTATGTACGGAATGAGTCAAGGTGGAATGATGGTTCATGGTGGAATGGGTGGAGCATGCTGTCATCCTCCTGTATGCTGCCCACCCCCTGCTGCTCCAGTAGCAGCTGCTTATGGCTATGGCGGCGTCGGTCATGGTGTTGGTGTTGGAGTTATTGCTATTGCAATTCTAATTCTGATAGCTTTAGGCGTGATCTTCTAAATTCTCTTCTAAACTGGCGATCATCTGAAAGGGTGATAGTCCTATTCATATACCCACTAACCCTATTTATTTATGAACAAAAGGCCGTCTGAGTAAAGTTAAAACAGGCGGCCTTTTTGTTGCATTAACAATCGACATTGATGGATTATTTTACCGGATTGGCCTCTTCAGAGTAATTTGCCTTATAAATAGGGGCGAAGTTGGATTCTATAGGGATAACCACGACGGCATTTCTCCTATTTTCAACAATTTTTGTAAAATATTTTGCATGGATTTAACCCTTACTCCCTTCGTATAATGGAGTTGCCCAAAACAACCTATTTTTATTAAAAGTAAGGAGATGTTCTATGACAAAAAAATTAACTGTCCTATTTGTTCTCGCAACTTTCTTCGTTCTTGGTTTAGCCCAAACAGCTCAAGCAGCCTTGTTGAGTGGCACCTTACTAAAGATAGGTTCAACAGGTGCCAACGTGGTACAGTTACAAACTGAGCTGAATTATCTTGGGTATAATGTTGGCGCGACAGACGGTGTCTTCGGAGTTAAAACGCAAGCGGAGGTAATTGCTTTTCAAACAGCTAAATCGTTAAGTGTAGACGGCAAAGTTGGATCAATCACAGCTAACTCTTTAAACAGCGCTTACTCAGCGAAGCTACATAGTGATTCCGCGAATACCATAATTGCCACAGCAGAAAAATATATTGGGGTTCCTTATCAATGGGGTGGGGAATCACCCACAGGATTTGATTGTTCAGGCTTTGTTCAGTATGTCTTTGCCCAAAACGGAATTACATTACCCAGAGTGTCAGTCGATCAATCCACGGTGGGAACACCTATAAGCTTTAACAATTTACAACCGGGTGATCTAATCTTCTTCTCCATAGAAAACAAAGGAACAGTCGACCACGTCGGCATTTACATTGGAAACGGTCAGTTCATCAATGCTTCTAGTTCATTGGGAGTAACAATTTACCCTATTGGCCCTTATTGGGAATCAGTGGAATTCAGTGCTAGAAGGGTATTTTAGCAAAGCTCGGCCACCTAAGGGTGGCCTTTTTTATTAAGAAGGAAATGATAGATACATTTCTTTATCAATTTTAACATAAAGACCGTCACAATGACGGTTGAGAAAGAAATCTCTGATGCTCTTGGGTGTAACACTGTCGGTTTAATAAAATTTTAGTGCAATTTTGATGGGAAACTTTAAAAGTTTCGGAATACAACTAAGGCCCCAGTCGACTGGGGCCTTAGTGTATGTACCATCTTTCAATGTTCTTCTTCGTAAGAAAAATAAGGCAGAGGGCAATAGTCGATATCACCTTGACAGAAGCAACACCCATAACCATGTGGCGATTCGTCATATGGCTGTCTATAACACACTTCATAGCCGTCGTGTCTGCATTGATATGAACAGCAGGACATATTGTACACCTCCTATTTTTATAAGCTACTTCGAGTATCATATTCGCTAAAATTCCTTCTGTTGAGAAATGAGTGATATATAATCTGTATCAAGCCATTTCAGGATCTGATTTAAATGCTCTTTTCAATAAAGAAAAACATGTCAGTTGTCTCACTTCCATCACTTTCGTTATATATCTCTCTTTGGAGTTTAATAGTGCGTAAATTATTTTTGGTGAGTTCTCTCTGAATAAATTCTTCCGAGTAATAATTGAAAAATACTACTTCATTAGGACTAAAGCTAGTGGTTTCAAATCCTGATTTAGAGCCCTCCATACAACTCAAATATAAAAATCCGCCTTTAACTAAGACCAAACTGACATCTTTAATAAGCTTTGCTGCTTCGTTGTTTGTTAAATGTGGCAGACAGAAAGACGCTATTACTGCATCATACTCCTTCCTCTCTAAACCCATAGACCTAATATCACACACTAAAAAGTGGACACGTGGGGAGATAACATTTACGCTTGCCCTTTTAATCATTTCGCTGGAAAGATCAATTCCTAAAACTTCAAATTTTTTCTCTGACTCAGCCAGTATTTTGGCAACATTCCCAGGACCACATCCGATATCGAGAACTCTTGCTTGGCTTTTAATCATTTTACAAAAATCTTTAACCTTGTTATTATAGCTTTCAAAATCCATAAACTTAAGCTCAAAATCAGATGCATGTAGATTATAGGTCTCTATCGTCTTATTCGTCTTATCCAATTAATAACCCACTTTCCTCAAGCCTGCTGCGATGGCCCAGTTACCCTAGGATCATCCTGATCACCTATCGAGTAACCCTTTATATTCATGTTCATATGATGCCCTGTAAGGAAATTTACGCTAGTGAGAGGGGCATCTAATATGGATTTGCCATCAGTTCAGCAACAAATAATAAACCAGGGATTTCAGTTGCTTACATCTTTTAAAAAACGTATGCTAAAACGTGCTTTTAAGTATCTGTCTAAGAACCCGGAAGAAAACATCAGACCTATTTTGCAGTGGTGTAAAGTTTTTACAATTAAGAAAAGGCACAAAGAAATTCTAGCTAAGGTTAGCCCTAACCTTTTAGATAAAAATAACAACTGGCACAAGCTCGCAGTACGCATCCTCAAAGACACTGCTCCAACTTCGATTCAAAGCCTTACTTTAAATTTGATAATCAATTCAATTTTATTGGGAATACCTTTACAGAATAAGAACTCTATAAAATATGGCTTTTCTATTCCTTGGTCCATCCTTATTGATCCAACGGAGAATTGCAATCTAAGATGCAGAGGATGTTGGGCAGGAGACTATGAAAAAGGAGCAAGCCTTGATCTAGCAACAATCGATAGAGTTATTACCGAAGGAAAAGAACTCGGTATGTTTTTTTACGTTATCTCTGGAGGAGAACCCCTAACCAGAAAAGACGACTTAATTAAGTTGGCGAGAAAACACTCAGACGCAGTGTTTCTTATATTTACCAACGGAACATTAATAGATCGCAGTTTTGCTCACGAGGCTGTCCAGGCAGGCAATATGGTTTTTGCTTTGAGTTTAGAGGGATTGGAAAAGGCTACCGATGACCGTAGAGGAAAAGGTGTTTTTACTCAAGTTATGAAAGCTATGGAAGTTCTTCATGACTCCGGTGCCTTCTTTGGTTTTTCCGCGACCTATACGCGCCAAAACCTTGAAGATCTAATGAGTGATGCTTTTATTGAAATGATCATAACCAAAGGTTGTTATTTTGGTTTCTTCTTCACCTATGTACCTGTCGGTGGGGAAGCAGATTTAGAGTATATGGCTACTCCTGCTCAAAGGGCACAAATGTATCAAAGAATTCAGTATTTGAGAAGTACCCAGCAAATTTTCGTAGCAGACTTTTGGAACGATGGCAAAGCAGTTCAAGGATGTCTTGCAGGTGGAAGGTCTTATATTCATATTAATGCCTCCGGTGAAGTGGAACCCTGCGCGTTTATTCATTACAGTACTTGTAATATTAAAGAGGTTTCTTTATTGGAAGCCCTATCTTCTCCGTTATTCAAATCCTATCAAAAAAGACAACCTTTCAACGCAAATCATCTTTGCCCCTGTCCGTTAATAGATAATCCTCAAATGTTGGCCGATATGGTAGCCGAATCAGGTGCTTACTCAACCCAAAAAAGCTGCCCGGTCAATGCCCAGGAAATGGCCCACAGAATGAAAAACTATTCTCTAGAATGGCAGCAGCTTTCTGGTGAATTGAAATGATGTAGTAATTCCACATAGCCTTCCGTTCCATTAACTCGAATATAGGTACCATCTTTGATAAGTTCCGTCGCTTTGTCGATGCCCACAACCGCAGGTATTCCATATTCACGCGCAACCACTGAGCCGTGGGTCATCATGCCTCCGACTTCGGTGACCAGACCGGCGGCCATGGTAAATAACGGCGTCCAGGCCGGGTCGGTATAGGGGGCCACCAGAATATCACCTTTCTCCATATTTGCTTGTTCCAGGTTTAGGATAACTCTGGCCCGGCCCTCGACCATTCCCACCGATACAGGACTACCGGCCAGGGAGCCGGGTGGCACCTGAGCTCCTGGTTTGGTGGTAATTATTTCTCCTTCACGGGTCATGGCTCGGGGCGGAGTGAGTTTAGCATAATGCAGGAATTTTTCCTTACGACTTGCGATCACGGTTCTGTCTAACTGTTGGGTAACCAACAGTTCTTTAATTTCCGGCAGGGACAACCAAAAAATATCTTCAGGAACAGTCAGAATTCCGGTGGTAACCAGTTGGGTTGCTTCTTGCAAAATTGCCTGTTTGATCAGGAGAAAATAGGCAGCACAGCTTCTCCGTCAGGCACAGCCCTTAAGCCCTCCCAAAAAGTGGCGTCACTAGCATGCTGTAGATATTCGATGACCGCTGGATGATCTCTCACGGCATCGGCCAAATCCCCAATGACCAAACCCATTTCCGTTGTGACGTTTCCCGGTGGGGATTTACTGATACTGCCCAACTCGGTGGAATCACCAAGCCATTTTATAGAGTAGCTCTCAATCAGACGGTAAGTGCCAATTCCAGCTCCAATGTAGGGTGCTACCTGGGTGAGAGCGGTGGCTAGTAAGGTGGGCAACATTTCCTGAATTAAGGTAATTCTAGCAGTTCCGGATACAGCTGACAACCTGTTGCTGCTTTGCTGAACACTATTGGCTATAAAACGGTTAAGATTTACAATGGCCTGCTCATTGTGACGATACAAGATATTGCGTAGAACTGCCAAAGCTGTTGGATAAACTCTTTTCACCGCAGCGAGGGGTACCTTCTTGCTGTTTTGCGTCGCAGTTTTGAATTCCGTGCGTTGGCAAAATTCCTGCACTGCTCGGCCAAATAACTCATCAATGTTGCTTAGTATTGCCGGTAACCTCTTTCTGAGCTGGGGATATTCCAGTAGGTTAGTAATGTCAAAAAATAATCTGCCTCCGGCTTCCAGCAGTAGCTTACTTTCGGCCTGCAGAGAACTTTTACCGATTGGCACTAAAGTCCTCAGCACGGATACTCCCAAGGGTTTCATAACTGCAGTCATCATTTGCATATGCCCAAGGGATAAGAATAAGTGCAGTTTGTGATCGGAAGTACGCGGAACTGGATACAAAGACGTAATCGGGCGGCTTTGCACAAGATAAAATTTTCCTTCTGCCCAACACCATTCAATATCTTGTTCTGCACAGTAATGAGCCTCAATTGCCAGGCCTATGCGCGCTAATTCTAAGATCTGGCCATCCTGCAGAGCCTGCGTTGTTTGTTTGTCAAGAGGTAGGTCCGTGGTAACTGTTCCGCCGGCAGGTACCGAGTAAATTGCTATCTTCTTAGGTGAAATTTGCTTTTCAATAATTTGACCTGCGCGTACTCGGTACAAATCTGCTGACACAAGTCCGGAAACAAGAGCTTCACCAAGACCAAAACTGGCATCAATGGTGATGGTTTTGCGGTGACCTGTGATTGGGTCGGCCGTAAACATGATGCCGGATACTTCTGGAAAGACCATTTGTTGAACCACTACCGAAAGCAACACTAAACGGTGATTGAAGCCGTTTTTAGCCCGATATAAAATAGCACGGTCAGTAAACAGTGAAGCCCAGCAATTTTGCACTGCTTTAAGAAGCTGCTCTTGCCCAAGCACATTCAAGAAGGTATCTTGTTGACCGGCAAACGACACAGTGGGAAGGTCTTCAGCTGTGGCACTGGATCGTACTGCATAGGCCTTTTCTTCCCCTGTTACTCTCCACGCCTCGAGAATGCTTAATTTTATATCATCAGGCATGAGGATGGAATCAAGGTGCTCCCTGATACGCCCACCCAATATCTTGATTTGTTCCAGATCATTATGAGTTACCCCATCAAGCAGATCAAATAGTTTATCCATCTCTATACTTGTACGGATAAAAGTTTGATAAGCCGCAGTTGTCACACAAAAACCTTGGGGAACAGGATAACCCGCTTTAGTCAGCTCACCAAGGTTAGCTCCTTTTCCACCAACATAGGGTAAAAATGATTTATCAATTTCATTAAAGCGTAGAATATATTTCTCCATATTAATTCCTACCTCAATTCATCTTTGATCTGCACCACTTAATTAATCCCATTAATTATAGTATATCCTTGTTACCAAACATTTTTATATTTTTCAAAATAATGCTTAGTTGATATAGTAAATTCATTAAAATTAAGTTCTTTTCACCCAATAGAAAGGTCCAGAGGGTAAAAAGTTTGCCTGAACATAACAAAAAAAGTACAGTCCATTTAGCCAAATGAGACGTACTCTTTGTTTCTCACTACTTCATATTTTCCAGCCGTTCATATAAATTTGTCCTTCCCCCCAGGTCCCAAGAACTGTAGATTTGTTCCGACAGCTTGGGGGGAAGCGGAAGGGACTCCAAACTATTTTCCTGATAAAGCTTAAGAATCTCTTTCGAGCAGCTTTCGCAAAGAGGATGATTGTATCCTCCAGCCCGATAAAACAAGATAATTTTCCTTCCAGCTTTTGGTGCAAATCAAGGCACCCTGTGGCGATGGGAGTGCCGCACAGAGATACTCCGTACTTTTGGACAGCTTCATAGCAGCCTGTTTCACCCTGTCGTCTGTAGCCAGGCCAAGATAGTTGTTAGATGCTAGGTCAATCATCTCATGTCCGTTTACCAGGATTTTTTTATTCAATCCGGAGTCGATTCTTCGGTAATAGGGGTTATGGCCCGTGACTTCGGCGAGGCTCTCATCCAGGCTAAACCGGTTATAAAAATCTCTCAAAATCATCGTTTACACCTTTTATCCCCCTAGCTCTAAGTTTTAAGACAATATCGTTGACGGTAGCCACATTAACAAAATCATCTTCAGCAATGGTTATATTGAATTCATCCTCTAGATCCGAAAGAATCATCATTAAGTCTAAGGAATCTAGCTTCAAGTCTTCGATCAAACGGCTCTCCAAGGTTATCTTAGACCCTCTTTTTAAAAGATGCCTTATTGTGAACATTATCCTATCTTCCATTTTCAGCCACGCCTTCCACTATAAATTTTTATCATCTTTGGTAACATCGTGTTGGTTGGTCTGAATCACACATAATAGCGCAAATATTGCAATTGATGCATTGGGCAGAATAGTTCCCGTCTTGCTCCAACTTTTCTACTAGGTCTGGTTCACAAATAAGGGGTCTACTCAGGCCAATAAAATCAACCAAGCCATTTTCAAGACACCCCCTCATTTCCGCTCCCTTCCGGAAACCACCGACACTAATGATGGGAATGCCCGTTATGGCTTTGGCAATTTTGGCATGCTCAAGATTATATCCAGGCGCAAAAGGCTTTAGTTTTACCCTTATCAGACTGTAAATTAAAGCATTATGGAGCATTCTCCTAATACCGTGGTTGGTTTTGAACACGGGGTTATGCTTTAAGATCACTTTGAGGGGGACAGCTCCGCGAAAGATATTCAGAGCATTATCCATTGTCCCATAACTGATCTCTATCAAACCCCACAATCTTCTGAAAGCTCCTGAACTCTGATTTTGATATATTCGTAATCAAACGAAGAACAAATTCTTCTGTCCTGACCATCTAAAATCCGATAGTGCTTGGAAATAATATTCTGCTGGATTCGAAATTGATCAGTTACCTTAATATTAATCCACCATACTTTTCCACCCATAGTTTTTTCGTTACTTTCATAATCTGTGAAAGCTAAAGAAAGTATAATGTCTTGGGGATCCCCTCCGAAGGTCATCTCTAAAACTTCACTATTTCTAAAAATAGTACACAAGGTTACGGCACCTGCCCAGCCTAGGGTAGAGCGATTTTTTTCAATCTGAACCAGGGTTTTCTTGGATATACCCAGTATTTCAGCCATTTTATCTTGAGTATAGCCACATTCAATGCGGATAAGTTTTAATTTTTCAGAGGCAATTTTTATGAAACCAAGTCTTGACATAAAAACAATACCTCCTCAGGTGTAATATTACACTATTTGTGTTATTTGTAAATACCATAATATTAAAAAAATGTTAAATTGCATTAAAACAAAATTTTACCCATTATTCTTGAGCACAGCTATTTAGAATAGATCTTTTCCCCATTGTAATGTAAGGATAATGGTGTAATAATTCATTGTACGATAGATTACTAAAAGGGGGGCGGAAGTCTTGCCACAGGAAAGCTATGATTTGAAACGTCGGGCAAAGGAACAGTTAAACGGAAAATGGGTTCAATCTGCCATCGTATGTTTTATTGTTTGGCTACTCACAAGGGCCTTTACGAGTGGAAGTGAGTACCATACGATTCATAATGTGTGGCAGAATGGGATAATGGCTCGAAGCCTTGCGTCCAAATCCTCTTCTGGTCTGGGTGATTTACTAAGCTTTATTTTAGGGGGGCCAGTAGCTCTCGGAGCAGCGGGTTATTTTCTTAAACTGATGAGAAATCAAGGACCGATCATTGAGGATTTGTTTAGCGGCTTCAAATTTTTCGTTAAAGCGTTTGTGCTGAATCTCTTGATTATTATCTTCACTTTATTATGGAGTGTGCTGCTAATTATTCCAGGCATTATAGCCTCCCTAAGATACTCCATGGCTTATTTTATAATGTCTGATAACCCACAGCTCAGTGCCTTTGAAGCCTTAAAACAAAGCAAGCTCATGATGGTTGGGCATAAGTGGGAATTGTTTGTATTATGGCTAAGTTTTTTAGGTTGGTTCCTTTTGGGAGTTATAACCCTTGGTATAGCATTATTATGGGTGGATCCCTACTACAATACCACTATAGCTAATTTTTACCAAGACTTAAAAGATTTAAGTTAACCCAAAACAACCACGACAAATAGTTGTTCAATCGGCTCACGACATTCACAAAATACCCGTTTACAGTCCAAAAAGAGCGACAGAAATCTTACGATCACTGCCACTCTTTTTGGACTGTAAATCATACCCAAGAAAACGAACGCTTATATCCTTCTACGACCGACAATATAAACTTACCTGATGTGAACCCTTCGATTTCTAAACAAGAACTAACAGAAAAAAGTTTTGAATCACAATGTTATGATCGATTCCCTACGCAAAAGATAACAAGCGGCTTCTTTAGCCGTCAGGCAGTCGTCAAAAGGGCGCGCCGTTTCTTAAATATAGTATTGATCACAATTAAAATTATTAACACTCCCGACACTGCTCCGCACATTAAAAAGCCTATACCTGAACCCCACTTTTCTGTGATAATCCCAGCAAAAAGGTTTCCGATTGGGGTTGTACCGGCAAAGGCAAATGAATAAACGCTCATCACTCTACCTCTATACTGTTCTTCAGAATTGAGTTGAATGATTGAATTTGCGGTTGTAATAAAAACAATATTTACGAATCCGATGATCGCAAACATTACCACTGCTAAAGGCAAGGTGTAAATAAAGTTGAGGAAAACAAGCAACGCTGAAACTAAAAAAGCACTGCCAAAAAGCATTCTAAAGCGAGGATTTCCCTTAGCCTGAGATGCGACAAGAAGTGCCCCGACCAGAGAACCTGCTCCCGAGGCAGATAAAAGAAGCCCATAGCCGTCAACGCCTTGCTTAAGTACTTCTGCCGCAAAAAGGGGAATAACCACATTGAAATTCATGACAAATGTGCCCACAGCTAACATCGATAGTACGCCACCCGACAAGGCCGGAGAACGTCGAATATATTGTAGCCCCTCCAGTATTTCGTTAAGCACTTTTTTCTCTACTCTCTTAACTACAGCAGGTTTCGCATTAATTAGGTATAAACCAAGCAGGACAGGAAGGAAACTTATTCCATTTATAAAAAATAAGAGTCCTGCGCCAAACCGAACCATTAACAGAGCCGCTATAGCAGGTCCGATTATCCGGGCAACATTGACAATAGCCGAGTTTAGTCCTATAGCACTTCTCAGGTCTTTTCTATCTACTAAATCTGGCATAAACGATTGACGAGTGGGAAGATCTAGTGTATTGATCAAACCCATGAACACAGCTAAAACAAAAACTTCTCCATAAACAATATGCCCTGACCAAACTAAGAAAGCCAAAATAAAGGCTTGTATCATTAGTGAAATCTGCGTAAAAATGAGCATTTTCTTTTTAGGGTACCTATCCACAAAAACCCCTGCAAATAATGATAAAAACATGACCGGTCCAAACTGAGCAACCCCTAGCAAACCTAGCAAAAATGCGGACTTAGTCAAAGTATAAACGAGCCATTGTTGAGCTGTAGCCTGCGTCCAGGTGCCTATTAAAGATATGCATTGACCAAACCAAAAAAAGCGAAAATTACGATAGGTTAGGGCCGGATAAGTTTTTTTGAGGCCTGTGATCATTGTTGTATTACTCGCCATTTATATCAGGCTCCCTTAAGATTCTTTCCAAAAAACTTTGTTCCAGCTGATAATGAGATAGTAAATATTCCTTAACTAACAGCCTTTTATTAGGATATAATTCCTTGACCTTCTCAAATTTCTCATTAAAATGATCTACGAAATCATTTAGATTGTTTAATCGTTCTTGAATGGTTTGTTTAAACATTTCTGTTTCCATTAAATGTCGGCAAGCTAAACCAATCGTTAAATCAAAATAATAGTGTTCACTATTTCTAAGAAGTTTTACTGTTGCTTTTTCAAAAGCCTTGTTTCCATTATCTGTTACATAGTAGCGCTTTCTTTGGGGCATGTTACCTTCTTTTTCAATTTTAGACTTTAGAAAGCCTTTATTACATAACCTATCTAAAACTTGATAGACAGTTGTCCCCCCAATCTTAACCCATACTCTTATCTCACGATCTTCAATCATCCTCTCAATTTCATATGCGTAAGACGGTTTAGTCTTAATGAATTTTATTAAGATTAACTCCACATTTGATAACATAAAATCCCCCTAACCCCATTAGTAATACTGCTATTATTAATAGTAGTATTACTAATGGGATAAGTCAAGAACGAATAGGAGAATTACGCAGCGAAATGCGCGCTTGTTTCCTTCAAGAAGAAGCTATACATCCAACTTAAACCTCACATAGAAAGTAGTCCCCTCATGCCCGGTATCAATCTTAATACTGGCATTCTGTCTTGCAGCAATACTGTAACAGGTTGCTAATCCTAAACCCGTCCCATTATCCTTAGTCGTAAAAAACGGAGTTCCAATTTTATCAAGTATCTCAGCAGGTATTCCATTGCCTCTATCTTGTACAGCTAAAACAGCTTCACTGCCCTCTAAGTACGTTCTTATAGTTAGGTTTCCACCTGAAGTTATAGCTTCTAGTCCATTACGAACAAGGTTAAGAATTAATTGCCGGATTTCTTTTTCATCTAATAACAAATCAGATATTTTTTCTAATTCTAGCTTAATATAAATATCGTTAATCATAGCATCCGCCTGAATTAACGGATAAATTGCTTCAATTATTGAATTGAGATTTTGCATTTTTAGAGCAACTGTTTTGTTTTTTGCTAATGATAGGAACTCGGAGATAATTGAATTGGCCCTATTAAGTTCCTCGATCATTAAGTCATAATATTCTTTGTTTTGTTGGTTCTCCTTCCTTTCGCCTAATATCTGTAAGAACCCTTTTACAATGGTCATTGGGTTTCTGATTTCATGGGCGATTCCTGCGGCCATTTCGCCAATCAAGCTTAAGCGATCTAAACGTAATAACTCTTTTTGGTACTGTCTAATTTCAGTAATATCAAATTTTACGGCTAAAATACATTGCTCACCATGTAGTTCAATAATAATTCCAGATAGTAAGGCTATAGATATTTCACCCGATTTTTTATAGTATCTAATTTCATGGTTATGAGCGATACCATTCTTACTAATATCCCGTATAAAACTATTATATTTATCAATATCCACCCACAATTTTATACCTAATACTGAACACCCGATGAACTCTTCCCTATCATAACCATGCATTTTTAGACAACTCTCATTTACTTCAATAAATTTTTTACTATCAAGAGAATATATCGTCATTGAAGCAGGAGTAAAATTAAAAGCTTTAAAAAACCTTTCTTCCGATAATCGCAAATTTTCTACTGCTTCATTGCGTTGAATTATTTTCCGCATACCTTCAATCAACAATGTTAGTTGATAGATATCCGATTCATCATAATTCTTTTTCTTGTTAGCAACTGCAGCCACCATTACAATATTATCCCCATCAAAAATAGGAATACTTAATAAACTTGTTATAGGAACATGTCCCTTGGGGTAGCCTTTTTTTAACGGATTATTTTCAGAATAGTTATTAACTATAATTGGTCTTCTTTGGCGTACTGCTTCTGCCCATATTCCAGATATTCTTATATCATAAATAGCCGGTTGATTTTTAATTACACATATCTCCATGGCGTTCTTTGACCTGGAATGTACTGTCCAAATAGTTTCATTTTCATTTACAAACCCCAAGAATCCAATCTCACTTCCGGTAAGTTTGACTGCTTCTTCTAGAGCAAAATCGCCAATCTCCTTTACTGATGATTTAGTCATTTGATTTAACTTCAAAAGCGCTTTGAGTCGTTGTTCATTTAATTTCATTTTTTCTTCTACAAGTTTACGTTCAGTTATATCAAACGCAATTTCCAAGCGAACCAATCGGCCATCTATCCAAGTTATAGCCCGATCAATACACTGTAGCCATCTATTACAGACGGTATTTTTAAACTCCCAGACATAAGGAGATTGTGGTACTCCCTCACGTAGAAGTAGATGATTAGTGCAAAAAGAACAAGGTACGGATTGATCCGCTTGTAACACTTTGTAGCATTTCTTGCCTAATATGCCCTTTTCAAATACATCCATTCCATATTTGTTAATAAAAAGTATTTCATAATTTACCATATCAACAACATAGACCAATGCATTAATTGAATCAAATATGGTGCTCATTTGACTAAACTGGTTAAAAAGTGCCTCTTCCGCTCGTTTACGTTCAATGATCTCCAGTTGAAGTCTCTCATTAGCTGTTTTTAACTCAAGAGTACGTCCTACCACTTTTTCCTCAAGATGTTGGCGATATTCATTTAACTCTTCATTTGTTTGCTTATGCTGAGTAATATCTTTAACAGTACCTTCTAAGTAGATAATATTTGCGTTTTTATCTCGGACAACCCGAACATAATTAGAAACCCAAATTTTACTTTCATCTTTACGGTACACTTGAATTTCAAAGCTACCGGCACCGTGTTCCAGAACTTGCTGAATACTCTTGACACGATCCTCTTTATTCACATAAAGCTGAGGGGTTTCTACTAAACTCAAAAGTTCTTCTGCTGAATCATAACCCAAAATATAGGCAAATGAAGGATTTACCATTAAACATTGTCCTTCCGGTGTACTTTGGTAAATCCCAACTAATGTATTTTCAAAGACACTACGATACCTTTCCTCTGTAATTAATAAGTTTTCTTCTAATTGCCTTTGTTTTTTATCCATGACCACAATATGTTCTTTTAGTCCAGCATTTTCTATTCGTAATTCAATAAGTTCATTTATTAATTGTTGTTCATTTGTTTGCTCACTATATTTCATTAATTAGTACCCTCCAAAGGTGTATTTACTACAAAAAGTTATACATACTACAAATTACACAAGAGACAATAAATAACCTTCGGGAATATTGTGGAATAATGTCGTTTTCATAGAAACAAACTGCGTTGGTGAGAAGTCTTTTAGCTTCTCAACCAACGCATAAAATAGTTTCTAAAAAAGTCTCAAAGGGCTGTGCTCTAGCTTACAACCCCATAACCGCAGTTTTAATCCGCTGCAACCCCTCTTCTAGAACTGAACGGGGGCAACCTAAATTGAGTCGTTCAAAACCTTCACCGCCTGAACCAAATAGATAACCTGCATTTAAACCGACACCTGCCTTATGTACCAAAAATTCTTGTAAGGCCTTCGGTTCCATTCCTAAGGCCCGGAAATCAAGCCAGATCAGATAGGTCCCTTCAGGTTGAATCACCTGAATCTGTGGCAGCTCTCGGTTTAAGTATGAACTAAGAAATTCCACGTTTACCTTCAAGTACTTCATTAATTGTTCCAGCCAGTCCCCACCATGCTGGTAGGCAGCCTCCAGTGCCGTTATGCCAAAAACATTGGGATTATGAATGCCGGTCAAACTAAGAGACGCTTGAAACAACTGTCGATACTTGACATTGGGAATGATTAAATTGGAAGTTTGTAAACCCGCCAAATTGAACGTCTTACTAGGAGCTGTACAAACGATCGATCGCTCCGCCAACTCTGAGGAAAGAGAAGCAAAAGGAATATGATGATAACCCTCATAGATAAGATCACCGTGAATTTCGTCTGAAATGACTAAAATATCATAAGCTAGACAGAGCTGCCCTAAGCGTTCGAGTTCTTCTCGTTCCCATACTCTCCCCACAGGATTGTGGGGATTGCAAAGAATCATCATCTTAACGCCGCTCGCAAATTTTTCCTCTAAGTCCACAAAATCCATGGTATAGCGACCGTTTTCGAACCTGAGTTTGCTGTTAACAACTTCACGACCGTGATTCTGTATCGCTCGAAAGAAGGGTGGATAAACCGGTGACTGCAGGAGAATCTTTTCTTCGGGTTTGGTTAAACTCCGTACCAATTCATTTAAAGCAGGAACAACACCAGGACTGAATGTGATCCAATCTCGTTGGATTTCCCAACTATGACGCGTCTGCATCCAGTTAATAATTGCTTGGTCATAACTTTCCATTCCGCAGGAATAACCATAAATCCCATGCTGAGCCCGGTTTACCAAGGCTTCAACTACAGCCTTTGGAGCTTGAAAATCCATATCTGCGACCCAAAGGGGCAAAATATCCTCGCGCCCAAATGTTCGTAAATTAAAATCACATTTTATAGCTCCCGTATTGCGACGATCAATTAACTGATCAAAATCGTAGTTCATGACTTGTACCTCTTTCTCTTCTGCAAATATTGTTATTATCTAGGATTATAAATTTAGTTGCAAATATACATCATCCAATTCATCCTGGGTGATTCCTATGTACCGCAAGGTTTCTTTTGGCGAGGAATGGTTAAGCAACGACTGAATGCGAGTCACGTCAACCCCTGACATATATGCGTGGTAGCCAAAGGTTTTCCTCAATGTATGAGTACCGATTTTCTCCTTAATTCCGACCATTTTAGCCGCGTCATTGATGATTCGATAAGCTTGTTGGCGAGAGATCGGCTCTCCGCCTTTACGTGAAGGAAATAAGGCCATCTCTGGAAATGTGTTCTCAAGATACTCCTTAAGTGCTTTAATAACTGTATCGCTAAACGGAAATGTTTTAGTTTTTCCAGTTTTCTTCTCTCGGACGCTAAGCCGATCCTTAACTCTCCCCTTTTCATCAAGGACGTCTGAGACCCTAAGCTTTAATAGATCGCTGACTCGGAGCCCAGAATTGATACCAAGTGTAAAAAGCACATGATCCCTTAGATTACTTCCTCTAAGGATCTTTTTTATAGCTTCAATCTTCTTTCGATCACGTATGGGCTCGACAAATTCCATCCAACGAGCTCCCCCCTCTTCCCCTGTATTTAGACGTGTTCAAACTACGTTCAAGCGCTTTTGGAATGTCCTTCAATTTAATGTGTCATAACATAGTATATCATTAATTTATGACACATTAAAGATTTAGCCTTAAATTGTTTGGTTAAAATAAAGAGCCCAAACCCTTGGTACGCTTGGGTTTGGGCTCTTTGCGCGAATGTTACACAATGCACTTGTGTAACATTCGCTGGCCTGAGCAATATTTAAAGATTTTTCAGTTTTTACTCTTAAAATTAGTATTCAAAAAATAATCTTTATACCAGTTTACGCCAATGGTATACTAAATGTATTACGGTATACCTAAAATACCTACATAAATAATTAGATTAATGTATACTATAAGTAAATTAAGGGGTGTCGAGCTATGGGCGAAGAAATTCAAATGATCGTAAAATCTGATTCTTATTCCGTCAAGACGACTACGGATGTCACCGAGAGAATTCAGGAATTAACCAAGAAGACCGGACTAAATCATAAAGATTTATTTGCCGCGATGGTGACCCGCTATTACACTGAGCTTGAGGTCGGAAGCGAGGTTGACCGCAGTGATGATATGCAACAAATCCGTTATCATTTAAACCGGGCTGAGAACATCTTTCTAGGATCTTTGCAAAAGGTACAGGACCTAAAAAAGGACTATACGGAACGCCTAGATGTTCTAAAGGCTCAACATCAAGAGATACAGGAAGAACTCCAGAAGAAAAATTCCAGTTTAGCAAAAGAGTTGGGAAAACTATCGATTGCTCATTCAGAATCCGAAACCCGCTTTAAAGAAATCACTGAGCGTAATCAAGAGTTGGAGGAGACTAATCGAGGGAATCGGATGACAGTGGATTTATTGGGTCAGAAAATAGAAGTTCTTGAGTTAAAAGCTGCGGCCGTCGATCCACTCAAGGCGGAGCTCATTGACCTGCAAGAACAAACTGTTACTTACCAGCAACAGCTTACCCATCTCCATTCCGAATTAGTGACGGCCCAGCAGACCGTTGCCAACCTTGAGCATGATCGGACGCATGTAGAAGAAGCAACTCGCAAGCAAATACAAGAACTTAAGGCCGGTTATGGTAAAGACATTCAGCAGCTTAATGAAGTTCACCAATTGGAAGTGGATAAGCTGCTCCTTGAGTCTGAACGCCGAATTTTAGAAACAATGCATAAGCTTAAAGAAGAGTACGGTCATAAAATTGAAGACCTGATGGTTAAAAACGACGTTTCCAGGACTAAAAATCAAGAGTTAACAGAGAAAATTTTCGTTTTAGAATTGGAGCGGTTAAGATTGGGCGAACAATCAGCGCCTTCTAAAACTACAGCGTAAACTGGTGTGGGGGCAACATTTTAACGACTTCTGCGATGAGCTATATTTCTAAAGCAAAAAGCCAGTTTCCCTTGAATTACTTTAAGGAAAACTGACTTAAATATCCCACCACGGGCCCGGCAGCTCCTCTGCGGACACCGTCCAAGTTGTCCTCTTAAGCGGTATTCATCCTCGACCTCTTCTTATCGAAATCAGCCCAACGTTCTTCCATCGACATTGCCCTAGTCTTCTTTTCTTTTGGAATTTCTACTGAGCCATTCTGAATATTTTGAATTTGTGTATTAGTGTTTTGTCGAACATCATCTTCCATTACTTCTTCATTATCTCCGATATTATTATGCGAAGTTTCAACAACTTCGGTGGCAAGTTCTCCTTGAGTTTGAATTATTTGAGAGTTGATCTTATCTCCTACTTCTGGCATTGTCACTTCTTTGCATACCTCTATTTCTGTAGCAGCTCGTGCGATCCTAGCTCTGGTTTCTCTCATGTGTTCATCTATTATCCTTTCTTTGATAATTGTGCGCACGATCTTATTTACTCCTAAAACAAGCACTGTAATTAGTACTAAAACGGACAAGCCCATTATAAGTTCAGATAGAGACAGAACGAACTGAACGTTTTGAATAAAATTAAGCACCCTAGTCATCATTGCCCAAATCCTCCTACATTTTTGTTGACCAAGTTTATGTTCTATATATCTCTCATAATTTCCTTTAGACATAATGTAAAATATTGTCATATATTTTTGTTAATTCCAAAAGTTATATAACCACCTGTTTTAGCTCTCGATATTAAATATAAAAAGCCAGATCGTTTACAAAATAAAACGTCCTGGCTTTTTATACTGAGGCAGCGTACTTCTTTACTTAATTAATTCGATCCCCCAAATAATAGGGTTAGCCATCTTGTTTAAGCTTCCTTTAATACATCTATGCCCGATCATAACGGGCTCGGTTGCCTTGTCAAGCTGGACTAACAATCCCTGTCCATAAGTCATAGCGCCTTCTGTTTCGATTGGATAAGATCTCGCCATCTCGATTTTTTCAAGTGCCGTTGAGGTTTTACCGCAGAGGTGGAGAAGAACCTTGCCACCATCTTCGCCGATCCCCTTGATAATCCGCCAGCTTGAGGGGCCGCTATACTCTCGATAGACTTTTGGTCCAACAATACCGATTGCTCCGACCGGATCTCCATAGGAAATAATTGAGGCCCCCCTCTTGATCCCTTCAAGGCTATAACGAATGACACCTTCTTCAACAACAGCCAGAATTTCTTGAATTCGCTGGGGATCCTTGCGCAGGCCTTTATAAAAATTCAGGGGGTCAATAAGGGACGCTAGAATCGTAAAAGGCCCCTCCACACTGAGCACTACTTTCTCCCCTGCTTCGGCCAGAATTCCCACGGCGTCAAGGACTTCACTAATACGGCCTTCAGCGAATTCCAAACTTTGAAGATTAGACATTTCTTCAATAGACGCAAAACGATAACTCTCCACTCTTGGCCCATTCAAGGCATCACCCAGCTTGATATGAGCACCGTAAGCTTCCGCTTCTACAGTAAGGCAGAAAGGCACTCTCACTAGCACATCCCCTCGGTGTTTTCTAAGCTCTCGGGCCAGGGTTGCCATGCTATTTTTATTGGCATGAGCCCCCGGTAAGGAGATGCCTGTTTTTCTGATTACCTCTTCCGGGATCCGTTCTAGCTCGTCTCCCGTACATTTAAAATCCATTGATCATACCCCCATTTAGCCAATCGTAAAATGAAATAACTCCCCAACTAGAATACTGATAACCTGTAAGAGCAGGATAATTGATAAGGTTTTCTTCAGAGGAAGTTCCTTAAAGAGAACTAAAATACCGAATCCTGTATTGGCCAGTAACCCGGCAATCATAGATCCGAAGCCCAAGGCTCCTTTGAGAAAACCCTCAGCAATAAGCACGGAAGAAAAACAGCTCGGTATCATGCCGATCAAAGAAGCCAGGATTGGCTGGAGAAAGGCATTACGGCCTAGCAGCGAATAGATTCCCTCTTCCCCAAACCGCTCCGCCCCGAGCGCGATGATAAAAACAGTAACATACAAGAAAAGAGTAAGCTTCAACGTATGAACCAGGCTGTTAACCAGAATGTTTTTATGTTTACCGCATTTGGGACAATCGCAGTCAATGCCGCACCCTTTGAGGCGGTTGCACTTCTCTTTGATTACCAAGTTTATCAGCCAGCCGGCACCGGTCCCTACCAAGACCTTGATCCCGATAATCTCCAACATCATAAGTAACTTATCCGGATGGGCGCCGATGACAATCAGAGCTTCATCCGAACCAGCCAGGAAAATGGCCATGAGCATACCCAAGGAGATGTAACCATTCTCATATAGTTTGGCAAAAGCTACCGATATGCCGCATTGAGGGATGATTCCCAACAGAGCTCCACCAGGCACGTCTAACCTAGCTGCACGACTAAAAAAAGGCGTGCCTTTTCCGACCTTAACTGTAATCCAATTTGTTAAGAGGATGATCAGAAACAAGACGGGAACAATTTGGATGACATCGTTGAAGCTGTCTGTCAGAATTTCAACCAACTGAACAACCCTCCACTTTTAATCTTAAACAAGTGCTTAATTTCCTTCTCTTGGAGATTTTTCCCGATCAGACACAGCTTACCACTGGACTTAAATTTACTTGTTGAGACTGCAAACTGGCCGTTAGTATAACTAAAGTCTAAGTAACCCTGGGGACTTTTGAGGAAGCCCTTACCTCGTAAAACCTGACCAAATTGGGGCTGACTGAGCTGGGAAAGACAAAGCTTAAGTTCCTCCTGACTGAAGGCACGGGAGGTCTTTAAGGCTAGGGCCTCGAACTCATTTTCACTACAAGGTTTATAATCGGTATGGAGGATATCACTCAGATCCAGATCTACTTGCCCATCAAGGAGGTTCTCGAATTCCTCTGGGTCAAGAGCATCCCAGGGCCTGCTGATAATCTCCGCATCTTGGTTAAATTCCCTGAGAGAAATAATAACCTTGTCGATGGTTTCACGATCTACGAGTTGGCTTTTACTTAGGGTTAGCACAGAGGCATTCGTAATCTGATCCTCAAAAAACTCACCAAAGACTTCACACTGCTGCAGGTAATTAACACTGTCCACAACCGTCACTAGAGAGTTAATCTGGAGGTCAGAGAATTGCGGTTTGCGCAGAATATCGATGATCTCACTCAAAATACTGATGCCGGTAGGCTCAATGATAATCCTTTCAGGGTTGAACTCTGCGATAATTCGGGCCAGCATTTGGACAAAATCCTTTTGCATAATACAGCAAATACACCCGCTAGAGATTTCGAAGACTTCAAAGCCCTCCCTCTCCAGCAGCTCACCATCAATGCCGATATCCCCAAATTCGTTTTCTATTAGGACAACCTTTTCCTTTTGATGAACTCGGAGGAGTTTTTTGACCAGAGTGGTCTTACCAGAACCCAGAAATCCTGAGATAACATCTACCTTAATCATTGTTACACCTCCTGATCCTCGCTAAGAAAACTTTGTCGGGACAATTCCTGGGATTGATCCAATCGTAATCTCAAAAGCCTAACGCTTTGACAAAGTAGTCCTGAAAGCGGGGATTTGTAGAAAGCTCCAGAACCTCAATCTTGTCCTTCAAGCCATTGATCTGAGCCATCACCCCTTTATTAATCAGTGCCAACCGGGCTCCTTCCGCTGAGGAATTACCGACAAAGCTTATCTTCCCTTTAAACCCTTTGGGCAGGAGGCCGATTTCCCGGATACTTTTTGGATTAATATGATACCCGAAGGCTCCGGCGATAACCGCTTCCTCTATGGCTTCGAGAGAGATACCTGCTTCTTCGAGGAGCACGGCAACCCCTGCAGCGATAGCGCCCTTGGCTAGCTGAATCTGACGGATATCCTTCTGGGAAATGTAAATTTCATCTGTAAGATAAAACTTTTTATCCCGGACCCGAGCTTTGATTTGGGGGTCAAGGTTTGGGTTAATACGGCCGCTGGCTAGGACTAGTTTGTGTTTGACCATTGCCGCAGTTATATCAATCAAGCCACTCCCGCAGATTCCCTTGGGTTCAACTTCGTCAATGGTTGTAAAATGAAGCTCAAACTTATCATCGATTAAAAAGCTATCGATGGCTCCTGCTTCGGCACGGCAGCCACAGGAAATGTTCATGCCTTCCAAGGCTGGACCGGCAGCAGTTGAAGTAGCAATCAGCCTGCCGCCAAGATTAGCCACGATTTCACCGTTTGTGCCAATATCTAAAAATAGCGCTGGGTAGTTTTTTTTAGCAAACGCTGTAGACACCACCCCAGCCAGAATATCTGCCCCAACATACCCTGATGCTGACGGCAAGAGAGTGACTCTCCCTTCTGGGCAAATCAATATCTCAGCCTGCCTGGCTTTTAGGTTAACTTGTTCTAGAAAGACCGGGCGATAGGGGGCTCGGGCTATGGAACCTGGATAAATACCCAGCAGGAAATGCAGCATGGTTGTATTTCCTGCTAGAACTATCTGATAAACACGCTCCGCTCTCCTAGCGTTACCAGTAAGGTCGAGCACCAGTTCATTAAGTTTGCTCAGGATCGTTTCCCTAAGTAGGGCCGGTCCTTGGGGATTTTCCAGACAGTAACTGATCCGTGACAAAACATCTCCCCCAAACTCTGCTTGAGGGTTAAGACAAGACTCTTTCCGGAGGATTTCTCCGGAGGCCAAATCGAGGAGATACGCGGAGATTCCTGTGGTACCGATGTCAATAGCCACTCCCAGGATTTCACCTGGCTCGGACCCAAGGTCAACAAGCTGGTTGTCCAATAGTACACCATAAACCTGTTGAGCGCCCTCCTGTTCCAGTTTGCCTACCTTCTGATAAATATCCACCGAGCCAGAGTTATAAGGAAGTCGTTCTAGATATGGCTGGGCTGTCCTTTCAAGAGGTGGCAACTTTACCTGTTTTACCGAGCTGTCGACTTCTACCTCTATCGCAACACCTCGGTTAATCGTCTGAAGCTGGCCGCTTTTGGGAGGAAGCGCGATCCATACATCACCCTTTGCTCTAGCAAGGCAGGCCAAACGGACGTTAGGCGCATTAATGAAGCCATTTTCCAAATCCTCTGGGGGATAAAGGTCACCCCAAGCCTTGACCTGGCATTTGCCGCAGAGACCCAGGCCAGTACAAGGAGTCTCCAAGGTCAGACCGGCTGCCCTAATACATTCAGAAAGCCGTTCCCCTTCTTTAACAACAATGGAAAGATTCTCTTTGGTGAAATGAACCTTAACCCTATTAATTGTAAGAACCTTCTTTCACGTAATCTGTCATAGCCTTGAGATTGCTTATGGAAGTAGCCATACTGAGACCGCAAGCAGGAGCCACGATATCTACTTCAGAATGGAGTGCATTGCGAGTAATGGACACGATCTTTTCTCTTTCCCCAGTGTGTAGAAGTTGGGTACTGACATTGCCCATGAGTCCTGTCTTCAGCTTCAAACGAGCGGTTTTCATGTTGACGATAGAATCAAAGCTCAGAGCATCAGCCTCTACTTCGTTGAGGGACTCGACGATATTGCTGGCATTTCCACAGATATGAAGGATAACAGGTATGCCTTCCTGATGGAGAGCTTTGATGATTTTCTGATAATAGGGAACGGCAAAGTTTTGAAAATTGCGTGGTCCTAGAATTTCTCCTGTTGCCGTAGGATCCGATATGGAGATAACGTCCGCTCCAGCCTTAACCATCTCCAGTGCATAGCGGACGAGATAGTCATTAATAAAGGCCAAGAAGCGGGCCGCTCGCTCAGGTTCCCGCCTCAGCATCTTGAAAATTTCTAACGGATCAACAACTGAGGAAGCGGTGCTAATATGGCCTGAAACATTGCCAATAACAGGGACCCGGCTGTTCCTGAGTTCGCGTATCGCCTCAAGAACTACCCCCATTCTGCCCGTGCTAACATCAACCGTGGAATAGTTTGCTATGATGACTTCAAGTGGCTTGTCATTATACTGAGTGACCCTGGGTTCAATGAGGTTATCTCCAATATTAACACTGGCACCCAGGGCTTCAACTTCACCTGTTAGGCAAAACGGTACGCCATAATTTTCAAAACCTATGAGCTCATTAATTTTCCGAGCAGCGCTGACCATCGCTTGAGTACCTGAGTGATGGCCGCCCCCCACTTGATCGGATATCTCCGTCACGCAGGCACTCATCATACCGCCTGGGCAAATAACGGGAGGCCGGTCAACCCGGTCTCCCTTCAATACGCTTAAGAGGCGTTCTTTTTCAGTCAAGATTATTCACCTGCTTTATACTCGTTAAGTCCATGGCTCCGAGCCACATCAAGCATAGCTTGAATATGTTCGAAAGGTACTTTATTAGCGGTTTCACACCCTGTTGAAAGGACAAAGGCAGGGGTATACCCTTTCATTATGTCAAGGGCCTCTATGCAGACTCTATAAATTTCTTCCACCGGTCCGAAAAGGAGTTCGTTAGCCGGATCAATATTGCCTAAGATGAGTGCTCTGCCTGCCACCTTTTCCCGAGCGATCGCGAGATCACATTTGTCGATGCTGACCACATCAGTCCCGGTATCTGTCATTTTGTCTACAATCTTGTGAGTCTTACCGCAGATATGCAGCGGAACAAGTGCTTGGAGCTCATGGGCTAAGTCCACCAGTTCTTTGATATAGGGAAAGGCAATTTTGTCAAACATCTTGGGGCTAAAGAGACTGCCGGAGGCAATGGGTTCTAAAATGATAGGCATAGCACCATAGCTGATGATTTCCCGCATCAAGTTTTTACAACTGTCGGTAGCCATTCTCAAGAGGGTGTGGCAAAGTTCCGGATCGAGGTAGGTATCTCGGGCAAAAGCTTCTACCCCCCTCAGGGTAGCAGCTGTGGAAACGGGTCCGGAAAAACAAACAGAGATGAAGACCTGATCGCCCACTTCTTGATTGAGGATTTCCAGTGCTTCGTAGTAAACAGGGAATTGGCCGTCATTCTTTTCAGCGACTTTAATCTTACTTAAGTCTTCTCGGGAGTTAATCACGGGAACATCACAATTGGCCGGCTCATCCTCAGAATAGTCCAGTTCGGCACCCATAGCTTCTGCTACGTAGGAACAGTTCGTGAAAAGATAAATTAAATCGTAACCAAATTTTTTAAAACTCGCAATATGCGCTTCGGCCATAACCTTGCCGTCCAGTTGAAATTCTTTCACGGTTCTGCCAATCAGCTGAGCGGTATTGGTGGTTACGATAGGCATACAGATAATGCGGTCCAGAGGTTTTCCTGTAAGAAGGGCCAGTACTCTTTCTTTAGGGGATAAAATGTCTTCCCTTATTAACATATTAGGCCCTCCCCATGAGTTCTTTGACTTTTCTCACGGCTGAGCTGGCGTCATTAGCGTAAAGATCGGCTCCGATTTTATCACAGAACGTTTGGGAAATAGGACCGCCGCCAATGATTATCTTATATTTATCCCGGATATTTCGTTCTTTTAAACGATCAATGACGGTTTTCATCCCATCCATAGTCGTAGTCATCAACGTTGACATGCCGATCATATCACTTTCTACTTCTTCAGCCTTTTCAATAAAGCGGTCGAGGGGCACATCTCTGCCAAGATCGTATACTTCGAAACCAGAGGCACTCGATAGAATTTGAACCAGGTTTTTGCCTATATCATGGGTGTCCCCTTCTATTACCCCAATCACCATTTTGATGGGCTTTTCCAGGGAGCTTTTGTCCAGATAAGGATTAACCACATCCAGACCGGCATTGAAAGCATCCGAACACATCAGGACTTCAGGCAGGAAATATTCCTCTTCCTCATAAAGTCTGCCGACTTCCTTCATGCCGGGGACTAAGCCTTCTGTGATCGTTTCATAAGCGGGGATATTCTGTTTCAGAGCTTCCTCGGCAAGCTCTGCGACCTTTTCTACTTCAAACTCTACCAGGGCGTGTGAAATTTCTTGAAACAAGGTTGCCTTATCCATCATGTCGTACCCTCCAACAAAATATTATTATTCGATTATATATTAACATAAGTTATATCAAATAGTATACTGCCTATTGGCCCAGCTGGAGTTCTGCGAGCTTTTCTCCTGATACTAATACAACGTAAGTGGACGCGCTTGTATGATTTGATGAGCGCTCTCGTACTCCACCGAAGATTTCATACACACTTCCGTCACTCCCAATAATATAGCCGCTACTTTTTGGATTAAAGTAACGGCCGGACTCATGTTTTATAAATAAGGTTATGACAATAGACCATCATGCCAAAAGAATGGTGGTCTATTGTGTATTGTATCTTTCGTTATAGTGGACAATACCTTCTTCTTGTAGATGAACGTAGATTCTTATATTCGTTTAAGTTTATTACGCTCATGGACAATGCTTCTTCTTACCCTTTGAACGTATTGCTCTCTTGTCAAACCAAGATATTCATACAAAGGTTCTTCTGATGTACCTTCATGCCATTCATTGATGTAATCATTAATCTTATTGGCAGATATTTCTCCGTTTTGAAACAATTGATAAAACCTCATTGGCTTTGTTTGTTCCAAGTTTATCGACCTCGCTTTTCATTATATTACCCTACGCTACACCACATGCCCTAAAGTCGCTTTATTTCGACAATAACTGCAATAAAATTATTGCAATATTCGTGCCAATTATCAGACTACTTTGTTATTTTCCTTCGTGCTTTATTCATACTCCAGATCACAAGCCGTTTTAAATACGTTGAAGCCTCCTCTAATAACACTTTCTTCTTGAAACTAGTTAAATTTAAAGTCCGAGTGTGTTATTTTGATCCTATTTGATACACTTTGCTCTGAACGATATTCCATTTTGGGACACAAAGGTTACCAATGAATATAATTATGAAGGAGGTGAAAGTAATGAATTCTAATTCTCAAGTTCCCTCAGTGAATATTTCTCAGCAAGGTGATTCTCTTGACGAAATAGTTAGTAAGTTCGCTACCTCTGTCGATGGCTTAAAGACAATAAACAATTTAACAAATGATATACTCGATCTAGATCAATTATTACAAATTCCTATCCCGACACTGCCAGACGGGGCTTATAGTAAGAGCAATACGGGTCCCGCGGTAAAAACGCTGCAAAGTATTTTGGTTTCTTATGGTTTCAATCTATCGGTTGATGGAATTTACGGTTCCAAGACTGCCGGTGTAATTATACAGCTTCAGCAAAAGTTTCCCCCAATCAAAGTAGATGGAATCTATGGCCCGCAGACGAAAGCTTCTTTACAAACACTGATAGACACTCATTTTCACCTAGTCGCTCATCCGACTGATAAATTGGTATTAGTTAATAGGGTAAACGGCTTACCAGCGGAATATGTCCCGCCGGATTTAGTGGTGGTTACTGTTCCATTCACTTTTCAAGAGTATGATCCCAAAAAACAAATGAGAAAAGAGGCTGCATTGGCCTTAGAACAACTATTTAGCACGGCCAAACAAAATAACCTATCTTTGATGGCTGTGTCCGGGTACCGCTCTTATGAACGCCAAGCTCAAATCTATGCCAGAAATATTCAAATATCGCCTACAAAGGCACAGTTCAGCGCTCCCCCAGGCAGTAGTGAACATCAGACAGGCTTAGCCATTGATGTCAGCTCAGCCTCTAATAACTATCAACTATCGCAGTCTTTCGCAGCTACTCCTGAAGGACAATGGTTAGCCCAAACTGCACCGGCATTCGGCTATATTATTCGGTATCAAGTTGGAAAAGAAACTATTACAGGATATCAGGCTGAACCATGGCATCTTCGGTATGTAGGAATTGGTGTAGCTCAAATAATTACACAGCAAGGACTAACTCTTGAGGAATATCTTCAATGATGCCCCCCTATAAAGTAAAGAAATCCATTTGAGATTTGGCAACTGTATTTGTCTACTTGAGGACTTGGGGGCAACCTAGTCCTTTTTGTCTCTCTGAGTGCATTACTGGAGATTGGTCGAAGGGCGGAAATATAATAGTGCTGTTAAAGCGTTTTTGAGATGTATAATACAAGGTTATAAAGTAAACCTTAGTTCAAAGCCACTAAGATTTTCAGCAAAATCATTAACACTATGAATTTGTGAGGAGGTGAAAACTATGAATGAGGGTTCCGACAATTCTAAAGGTGCAATTCCATTTACCGACTTGTTTCCCTCTGGATTTATGCATCAGTATACACAGTTTAACTCGATTGATGAATTACTATTTTATGGTGGATTTGAAGTAAATTCAGAAGACGATTATGAGGCAATACTAGACGAAGACATAGATGCTCACGTAGCGAAGACTACTGAATTTAATTCTTGGCGAGAAATGCTTACCAATGCCATAGAAGATTCATATATTTTTGAACGATTAGGGCTCTAGAAAATAAGAATCGAGTAGCTGTATGACTGTGGTTGAGTGGGCGGAAGGATTGCTATGGTTTTCCCAAATAGTTAAACCAATCCTCGTATTCCTTTTCGAGTTCTTTAATAGTTGATTTGCTCCTGGCCCCCCTTAGTGCTTCATTAGAGGCACAATTGTCCGCATCACGGAGCAGGATTATTCGGATCGGTGCATCATCCATATCCTTTTTACTCTTAACCGCAGTTTTAATTTGGTTGTCCTCAGGCTTATCCATATGCTTAACGCCAACTTCCTTACCTATCAGGATTTTGTGGTCACCTTACTTCCAACAGGAGTCCTAAGTGGAACAGGCTAGTGGCCACTCCTTTCAATTTGCTTAATTAATACTTATTGCCCCATAAATGAGTTGATTCTTAAGAATATGTGAAGTGTTGGTTAAAGTTTAAGTAGTCTCCTATGCCGAGGCTAAAGAACGTATCCTCTTTGTAGTTTCGCCTTTGTCTATTGACACAAGATCATTCATAAAAAAATAATGAGGACCGCCTTACTTCAATTAAGTGAAACTTTGTTAAATATTTAACATTCTATTTTCTAGCCTTATGGTAGAATTTAGATAAGGCAAGCTGTTAGAGAGAGTGTTATCTCAATTAGAGTTTGAACGAGTAATAGAGAAAATAGATGGCTGTTGCTGACGAGTTTATAAGGAGGCAGTTAAATGGGCAGCAAAATATTAGGCATATCAGGAAGTCCTGTGCCTAACAGTAATACTGACCGATTAGTCATGCAAGTATTGAAATCAAGTGGATTAGAGTATGAATTTGTAAAACTTAGTGATTTAATTGTAGGACCATGCCGTGCTTGTAAAGCTTGCGCAAAGGATAATATTTGCAAGGTCAATGATGACTTTCCTGAATTAGCTAAAAAGTTACTGGGCGCAAACGCGATGGTGTTAGGGGGCTATACCCCTTATGGAATGCTGGATGCCTTTTCAAAAGCTTTTTTAGAAAGGCTTTGGTCCATGAGGCATCTAAATAGCTTAAATGAGCAGAAATGCGTGGTCTCTATTATTTCAGGGTTGCACAAAGAAACTACGGAAGCAACCCTTAAATCAATGGCAAAAGAATTTTTAATGGAAAGAATGCATCATGTCGCAGAATTAAGTATCGTGGGAAATGTCCCTTGTCTTACCTGTGGTTATGGTGATGGCTGCAAAAACAGTGGAATACCCTATATATTTACTGAAGGAATTAAGGCTTCTGCCGCCTATTGTGTAGCTGTCGAAAGTCAGCCTGTCTGGGAAAAGGCTACCCAAATAGGGAATCTGATAGGTCAGTATATTAATGGAAAGATAGATTCTATACCTACATTAAGCTAAACAATAAATATAAACAACAGCACCAACATCCTTAAGGGAAGCTGGTGCTGTTTGTCATTATCTAAACGTAATTAAAGAACCTAACTAAACTACCCCCCAACGACGTTGCCAAGATCTTGAGCGCTAGGGAGACTGTCGTACAATAGCTAAACTTCTATCAAACTCAACTGCTCTTTCTGGCTTCGAGCTTATCTATATGCAACAGCTCTGGAAACAACTTCATCCAAAGCGCTACCACAACTATGGTACCAATACCTCCTATAAGTACAGCGGGTACAGTTCCAAACAATGTGGCAGTAAGACCGGATTCAAACTCACCTAGTTGATTTGAAGTACCTATAAAGAGCTGGTTCACAGAGCTAACCCTTCCTCGCATATTGTCTGGAGTTTCCATTTGTACGAAGGTAGAACGGATTACAACACTTATTACATCGGAAGCCCCTAATATAAAGAGTGCTAAGATGGATATGATAAAGGAAGTTGATATCGCAAACATTATAGTAGCTATTCCAAAGACAATTACTGCGATGAACATGGTACGTCCGACTTTTTTCTTTAAAGGGTTTCTTGCCAGAAAAACAGCCATCAACAAGGCGCCAACAGCAGGAGCTGAACGCAGCGCCCCAAGACCAAACGATCCAACATTAAGAATCTTACTTGCATAAATCGGCAGAAGTGCAGTAGCACCACCGAATAATACCGCAAATAGGTCAAGGGATATAGCTCCAAGGATAACAGGTTTGCTTTTGATAAAGGATATTCCAGCGAATAATGTTTTCAAGCTTTTGGGTTCCGGTTTTGCAGCTTCTGATGCTTCTTCCTTCCTCACTGTAATGAAAAGTATCACTATGCTTGATACAAATAATAAGGTTCCAACAAGAGTGTAAACTACTCCTGGTCCGAAGGAATAGAGTATTCCTCCTAATCCCGGTCCTATAATAACTGAAAATTGAAAGGCGGAAGCCATTACAGCTGCTGCCTTGGGAAAAGCTTCCTTACTTACAATATTCGGCAGTAAGGCTTGCATTGGAGGACCTTGAAAGGAATTGGCGGCCCCTATAAAAAACATAATTATTAAAATACTTTCTTTGTTAATCCGCCCTTGATAACATCCAAAAGCGAGAAAAAACACTGCCAAACTTTCAATTATTTGGCTAAACGTGATTATTAATTTGCGGTCATATCTGTCAGCAACATGTCCAACAACAAGAGTCAACAAAATCATGGGCAAAAATTGAACTAATCCAACAAGACCCAGGTAAAAAGCCGATTGGGTTAATGAATACATCTGCCATCCCACGGCAACGGCCAGCATTTGAAAAGCTAAGGAATTGGATACACGGGATATCATTAAAAAAGTTAATGATTTATTCTCTAATGCAATAGAATTTTTAATTGGAAGTATTATGCTCAGCACCTTTCTTTACGCTCCCTGAGTTAACACAATCATTGTTCATTGGCAAGGCCTAAGCACCTCTGAGGAAATTGTCTAAAATTTGGTTCTAGAAACGGAACCTGATTCTTATAGCCGCCCGAATTCAAACAGGCAGCATTATTCTTATTTAGAGGTTTTACTCGTTAGCTAATTCCACCAGACGTTGAGCTACATTATCATTAAAGATCCCGCCATGATAGCAGATAACTGTTTCAACGTCATATTGAGTGAGCTTTTTCAGCGACGTCTTAGCTGTATCCAGCAGAGGAGTAAATTGCGGATTAGGTCCAACTAATTCCCCATCGACAACATTAAGAGCATCCCCGGTAACTAGGGTTTTATATTGGTTAAGATACAGACAAATATGCCCAGGAGTATGTCCGGGTGTATAAATGACAGTGATTTCTCCACAGTATGGCAATACTTCACCATCATCAACCGTTTTATCCACTTGAGATGTTAAGGATTCTAAGAACTTTGCTTCCGCTTCCTTACGCTTTTCGTCAGGAAGCGCGCCAAACATTCCCGCCAAGCGTTCTGGTGTCATCTTCAGTAATGGCTTTTTGCCTTCGATGAATGGTTTCTCCTCTTCATGGGTGATAACTTCAATTTTGTGATCAGATGCCTTTAATATCTCCGACAAACCACCGATATGGTCAAAATCCTGATGGGTTATTATAACTTTACTAAGTTTACTAAAGGGGATGCCTGCCTCATCCATTGCAATACGAATCTCTTGAAGTTGTCCTGGAAAACCAGTGTCTACTAACACTACATTTTCATTGTCCCAGATAAGGGTTGGATTTATTTTCCTACCCATAAACGATAGCTCTAACACCTTTATGCCTTTGGCTATCTTTGGTTTATTCGAAAGCATCAAGTTTAATGTCCCTCCCGACTGTTCACATTCTTTTTGGATATTTCTGCCGATTTAGTATGAGTTGATTAGCAAGACAACGTAATCCTCTTTTCAAGAGTGATAACTTATGATGCAAAGGTTGCATTTACATTTTTCAATTCCTCACGAATTGATATACCTTGAGGACAATGGGTTTCACATAAGCCACACTCTACACAATTTGATGCTTTCTGCTGAGGAGCAAGCCAAATATGATAAGCTTCTTCCTTGCCAAACATATGATAATTATTGTACATAGAGAAACATGTGGGAATGTTTACTCCCTCTGGACATGGCATACAATACCCACAGGCGGTACAATCGACCTTGATTTTCTCCTTAAAAACAGCTGTTACTTGATTGATAATTCCTCCATCACTTTCCGTTAAAGAGTTCGGCTCGCCATCATTTGCTGAGTTCAAGTTTTCTGTAACTTGATCCATGGCATTCATGCCGCTTAATACCACAGCTACTTGAGGGTGATTCCAGACCCATCTTAAAGCCCAAACTGCTGGTGTTCTCTTGACATCGGACTGATCAAAAACATTTTGGACATCCTCTGGAAGATTACCCGCGAGCTTCCCTCCTCTTAAGGGTTCCATTATTACAATGCCTAAACCCTTTTGCGCTGCATATTCTAGGCCTTCAGTTCCAGCCTGAAACTTCTCATCTAAATAGTTATACTGTATCTGACAGAACGACCAGTCATAATAATCGACTACTTCTTTAAATAAGTCGAGTTTATCATGAAACGAAAATCCAGCATATTTGATTCGTCCATCTTTTATAGCTTGATCTAGAAATTCAGCAAAACCAGCTTCTTTTAATGAAGACCATAGTTCTTTATTGATGGCATGTACCAAATAAAAATCAATGCTGTCTGTCTCAAGGCGCTCTAACTGTTGATTTAAATATTTATCCATATCGTCTCTAGTTTTTATGAGCCAGCTGGGAAGTTTTGTCGCTAATTTTACCTTTTCTCTGTAGCCATTTTTCAATGCTTTTGCCACAAAAGGTTCACTCTGTCCAGCTGAAGCCATGCCGGTTCCGTGATAAGGATAAGCAGTATCTATATAGTTTACCCCTTCATCAATAGCATGATGAATCAATTCTATCGCTAGTTTTTCATCGATCTTGGTAGGATCTCCCGAAAGGATAGGGAGCCGCATACATCCAAATCCTAATATTGAGACCAACTCATTGGTCTTTCCCAATTTTCTGTATAACATGATCTTGCCTCCAATTCTTATATTGCAATTGTATTAATGTTTCTCCGTAACTCAACTTTCGCAGAGCGAAAGTTTGCTTAGGGCCTTGGTGTTAAAGGAAAAGGTGCTCCAACAATATGCTCATTGACGATAGAAAACACCCCATTTCTTTGGTATAGTGAATTTGTCCAGAACCCACTACCAAATAG
>JARLHW010000063.1 GCA_031292075.1 Desulfosporosinus sp. | reverse complement strand
TGGGTCAAATGTGGCTAAGACGCGATGCCAAACTCTATGTGCACATGGAGTATGAAATGCCCGACAGCTTTTGCGCCAAAGGCAAAAACAACATGATAGGCATGGCCTACCAACTTATAGATCCTGAACTTTCGCTGTGGGATTTTGTACAATATGTCAAGAAACTTGCCCGGTTTCCTGTCATTATGCTTCGTCTTCGCGTCACATCTCTACAAACAAATAACGCGTGGATGGTCTTTCATTTCAAAGATTGTGAGCAGCTCGAACAGGTTTGCAAACAAATAACATAGATTTTTTAAGCCATTACGAATTTCCTTGTTATCAAGGGGTTTATCATCCATATAAGAGAGGAGAGCGGTCCAATATCATGCGGTGGTTTTACAACACATTGAACCGCCCAGTTTGGGCCGAAACTGCGCAAAAGGTACTGTTCCACCTCTGCATTCACTGTTAGTTCAGTCGGTCCAAACGGGACGCGTTTAAATCGACATAGCTGTTCTGGCGGGAAGCTCTCTTTTGGCCAGGCATTCTTCGCCATCTGTAATGAACACTTACCACCCGAGCCAAATGGGAATACATCGACGAGCCCGTCTACTTTGATACCCCACCACATCTGTCGGACGGTGAATCCAGCTTTTTTGAGAACAACTTTTGCCTCCTCATAGTCGCTCTCTCTAATCCCAATGTCAATATCATCGTCCCATGGAATGACCCCTCCATGTCTCAAGGCTCCTAGAGCAGTACCGCCTATACCCCAGTGTTGTATTTCAACATCGTAGAGGGCCTGAGTTACTTTGTCATAGGCCTTGTAGAGCTTATCATGCAGCTCTGGACAGGCCCAGGCGCCTTGCGGTATCGAGTTTTCTACCTTGTACTTTTGTGCCTTGTGATAGACCTTCCACGCCTGGCCAACACAGAGTGCCGCGAACAATGCGGCCACTGCAGTTGCCCCACATATGACGATCCAACTCTTCATTTACGTATTGCTCGACATTTAATAATGTCGCTTCCATACTCATGTAAATCTAGAGAGTCAAAGACCTTGAGTTTCGGTTTTAAAGTCTCTTTGGTCGTGTCTTGCCACTTTGAGTCCTCGGATACGACCATGTTTTGTATGGTCACGACAAGAAGAACTTAGTATCCATTTTGCAGACCATTTGTCGTCTAACCGCCAATCTTTGTTGGTGTTTTGTTTTTTGATGTTGTTTTTGTGGTTTCTTGCAGTGTCAAAGCCGTGAGGCATTTTTTTTTCCTTTGCCTATTTTTTTGTGTAAAAAAAAAGAGTGGTTTTGCATTAGAAGAAAGGACATTATTTTTTCAAGATCAACACTTCTTGCCGAAATGGAACGGTGTCGCGGCGCATTTGCCGCAGTAGATGGTGGCACAGAGCGGATTGGTACAGCGTACAGCGCAGAAATCGTTGTTAGAAAGGCCATAAGTCGGCGTATTGCACTTTGGGCAAAACGACCGCTTTGGCCTTGTAGTCCCCTTTGCTATCGGTTCCGAAACGAATTGATCCGGAAAGCCCAGTTGCTGTATGGCAACAGAGTGGATGATTGCCTCGTCGACCTGTTTGCCGAGTGTAAGTATGAACGGGTCGATGCAGCCCTTTGCAGTTGCAGGCACGACGCATGCGCAAGCTTCCCTGTAGCAAGCGGGATACTGCGGAGCGTTGACGGCGCAGCC
>JARLHW010000062.1 GCA_031292075.1 Desulfosporosinus sp. | reverse complement strand
GTTAAACACGGTGCCTTCTATAGTGATCTTTTCAAAAACATATATAACCTCTATAGGCAAAGTGAACTTTCTATTTTCAAGTGACGTCATTATGGATTTAAAGTGTTCTTATTAGACTTCGTATAATAAGAACACTTTAAATCCATAATGACGTCACTTGAAAATAGAAAGTTCACTTTGCCTATAGAGGTTATATATGTTTTTGAAAAGATCACTATAGAAGGCACCGTGTTTAACAAAGTGCTCTCACTATATGAGAATTCATACTATAATAGAGCACGGTGTTGCCTCTGTAAGTGAATACAATATGGGAGTTTGAGACACTGTGTTTATCTATAGTGAGTCCTCATGGGACACCGTGTCTCCATATAGTCACAAGACAACTGGGAACACGGTGTGGTCTATAGTCTCAAGACTACTAGGAAACACGGTGTATATGAGTAGTGATGAGAGTAAGGAAAGGTAGTGACACCGTGTTATTAAGGGGACAAGTCACTATGAGAAGGGAAGGACACCGTGTTATAGAGCGAATATGAGTTCACTACAGGAGGGTCGGGGGGACTCCCGAGGTCCGGCTCGGAGTCAGTGGAAGTGAGGTCACTACATAGGTATGGTCTATATAGGATGGTCAGTGAGGTCACTATAGGACAATGTGGATTTGCCATTTTGGAAATTTTTGAAAATTCCAATACTTACGTCATCACATTATTTTTCAAAAACCGGATTTCGAAATTCACCAAAGTTCAATTGAGGTAGGATATAGGTGATGGTCTTTATGGGAATTTGGGAAGATACTGGTAGATCTCAGGTGTGTCCTATATGTAGGTATCCTGATATGATGGTCTATTTTTAGCTATAGGATATTGGCCAATAGAGGCTATTTATAGCATTCTCAGCCCTATTTCGAAATAGGATCTCCCCAAGGATAATATTTCAAAATAGGATTTAGTTAGGTTTTTTTCTTTACACAACCCCAGTCCAAAAAAACCTAAATAGAGATTATCTCAAAAAAAAAAAAGATATTTCCAAGCAAAAATGAGATATTTCTATCTACGTCATGCCATTGGTGATGTCATGTTTTTTTTTATATGATGTCACGTTCTTTTATTCAAACAACAAAGTCAGACCACAATGGAGGCCTTTCCAACCCAGTGCGACGCAAAAACGATGAAGTACAAGGGGCCAGCTCAACTCGATTGTTATGATATCCTATGCCAGGTGCGCACGGACATATGGGAAATCATCGAAAAGGCCTGGAAAGAAGGGGAGCACTTTGTTTACTTTGTGATAGACTACGACTGCAAGGTTTCCCGCCAGGCCGACAAAGAAGGACTATGTCGCTACAGCCAGGCAAGCTACAACGCGTGGCCTTTCAGAACGGACTTTGAGTGCAAGGAGCGCCTCATATTCAACACGGTCATCACCACTATCACCAAGGAGCTTGTTGCACGCTTTGGTGCTTACTTTACCACGATACACGAGACGCACTGGGCCTCTGAGACGTTCAGGTTCTACCGTGTCGTTGGTAGTCCTCCGAGGCCCCTTTCTGCTTCAAGCATCGACATCAACCATGGAGATGTAATTGATGTGCGTGAAGCAACCCATGAGTGTCGTATAGAGTTTCCTATGCCTTGAAAGAGAGAGCCCCCCCCCCTCTCTGCTTTCAAGACAGGCTTTGAGTTTCACATCATAAAAGAAACTCAGATTTGTTTGTTGACGTAAACTGTTGTGACATAACATAAAAAAGAAAAGATGGCCGAGTTGTGTAGACTTTGTGGCAAGGACGTTCTATCTCGCGGTGGGGTGGACCCCGAAGAGATAGACTTTCTAAATGTCAAGCGTGGCCTGTGTTGTCTTTGTTACTTGAGGAACACTGTTTGTATTGGAGGGGAATATCTTGGGTTAGGTATGTTTGGGTCGGCCCCTACTACCTATGGGCGTTGGAATATGCGGTGCTACTCGTACAACTACGGAACCAACAGATGCATTTGGACCACTACTGATCCCGATATTTATAGTATAGCAGGGTCCAAAACTGCCAGGGCAGAACCTGAAGACCGAATGATCCGTGGTGAAATCCCGCCGTACAAACTTGCTCTGCCCTGATTTGCATTCACCCCCCCCCGAAAAAAGACTCAACAGGTGACGTAACATAATAATAAACATTAAAAATGGCCGAGTTGTGCAGGCTTTGTGGCAAGGATGTTCTGGCCGACCGTGGGATGCTCAATTCTGAAGATATAGACTTTCGAAACGTCAAGCGCGGCCTGTGCTGTCTCTGCTACTTGAAGAACACGACTCGTGAACAAGGAATGGAATATTCCATGTCTGGTGACTCGTTAACGGTACCTTACATCGTTGGGTGCTGGTGTCTACAATCTTCTCTATTTCACGGCCGTGCTGAAACACGTACCTGGAGGATATCCGATTATTTTCATATTCACATTATATCAATATCCTACACAAACAGGGCAGAACCTGAAGACCGAATGGTCCGTGGTGAAATCCCACCTTACAAATATACCATTCCATAATATAACCATTTCATAAAATGCTTTTTTTTTGTTAATCGACAATAGCTGCTCTCTCAGCAGGACTCATATTTCGAATAAAGGCCACGATATCCTCTTGAAAGTCCTCTCTGGTGCCCAAGTTATTAACCTTGAGGTTAACACGTCGGCAATCTAGAGTATCGCCATTGATAAATAGTACCATCAAGCGACTGTCTGGCAGATTTATTAATAAATGGTGGAACAACCCTGCTCCACAGGAGGCCATATAGCGCCCCGTTGGCCTCTTGAGCGCCGTAAAGCGGTGTAGGTTAAGTATTTCACGGACAGCTGGAGTGTTATCGACTATAAAACTTTGTCCTTTGTTGAGTTCAACGCGCAATACAGAATCATCCTCCACAGAAGAAAGTATTGTGTTCATTGTCAGAAAGAGAGGTTTATTTATTCACATATAATGTTACGTCAGCTTTTTGTTACTCAACACATGTGATGATCCATGGGTCACTTGCAAGATGATCCTTCTCAATGTAGGCGTATGGCAGGAACCCATAGCCCTTTACGCCCCAATCATCACCCCAAGAATTACGTAGAATAAACGTCTTTTTCTCATCGTCATAGCCTACTAGGCAAATAGCATGTCCACCCAGTAGTTCTTCGCTGTGCTTGTGGGGCTCAGGTATCATTCCTGTCTTGGTGACATTGTCGCTCTCGAAAGAAGAATAAATGTCGAGGCCCAGGATTACAGGATAGCCTTTGGCCAAGGCACCCTTGATGGACAGGACAGTAGCGTGGACCTGGCTGACTCCGAGGACTTCGTGTTTTGTGGCAACATCATAGGCAGGTTGGGATGGCTTGACAGTGAATTTCGAAATATCATAGGGCCAGTTCTCCAGAGGACAGACGCCATATTCGCGGAGCGCCCTGACGCCTGTCGAAAGAGTCGAACCTGCATCTTCATAGACGTCTCCATCCATCATACGTTCGTTGTAGTACAGAAACAGCTGGGATGGCGTGAAGTCAGTGGTGTGCTGTTTTCTACAGGCATATTCGAACGCTGCACACGCTGCAAACGATGTGCATGAACCTAGGCTGCCCTGGTTCCATATAGAAGGCATAAAGGGATCACGTAGATCAACAGACGGGGGGAGCTTGGCTACAGCTGAGAAGAACTTGCAATGCCCAACAGGTGTCATGACACGCTCACGTTTCAGTCCGTATTTCCTATGAATAGGCTCCATTTTTTGGTTGATTGATTATATGCAATATAAATTTTTAAGAGTCACAAACTGTCTCAATGTCTGTTGCCATTTTGCGAAAGCAACGTGCAATAAAGAGAAGAATGCATGTCAGGGGGGCACTGAGGCCAAAGAGCGGCCAGCCGACTGAGAGCATTGTCGTGTTGTGTAAAACAGCTCCTGCGATACCAAGACCGAGCCCAGCAAGAGTGAGCGTTAAAAGGAACAGAGCTATGAAGCCTATGATAAACCATATTTCACAACAAAAGCATGCCGCTGCGCATGGCAGTAGCCCACAGAACACGTCGTTGGTGGAGTTGTCCTTTATTGCCATTAAAAAAAAGGGGCGTCTCACGATTTATAGTTTAATAAATGATGATGTCAGTTGTCTATTGCTTCTTTGAGCAAACGTTGGCATTGGTAGAAAAGAGCGCAATAACGACAAAAATCACAAAGCTGCTTATGAAGTCTCCAATGAGCCTTTTGACACTCTACGCTGCAGTAGGAGATTATCAAGCATTGGCTACAGCGGAACTTGGCATTCGCGGCTCCGCAGGTATAGCACAAACTCGGGGTGCCACAGCAAAGACATTTCGAATTACGGTTGCGCATCACCGTGGAGGTGACAAACACTAAGAGTTTGTCGTAATCGACAAACAACTCCTCACCAAGCTCCTTTGGCAATTTGCTGAACATTTCCGTCTGAGTCAGCTGTCTTCCCATTACATCCATAACAATAGTCACTATAGTCTTGAATGCCATATCCACAGCATAAACTGCATAGAACATTCCGGGCTTTCGTGGTTCGTCTGTTTTGAATCGTTTAGGAAATAGCAATTTGAGCATCCTGATCAACTTGGCGGCATTTTCGACTTTGATGTGCCGGGAGATACGTCGAATAACAGCACGTCTAGCCAACAGATGTTTCCTCTTATTCTTTTCAATGTAGGCAGCCAGATCAACAATTTCCGTAAAAGAATCAAAGTAAAAAACGAGTGCGTCGTCCATGTTTTTGATGAAAACTCCGCCACCGTATTTGACCCATATGTCCGGGGTTAGATCGGTCATATAATTGAGGATGGTTTTGAACATCAAATCATCTATCGCCTCCATTTTTTTGTTTTTTTTAAATTTGATGATGTCACATCTACGTTGTCTTTGGCACCAGTTTGTTTGTTTTTTTTTAAATAAAAAAATGGATGATATGGTAATAGGCCGTTTCGAATTTGATAATATTCTGCAGTTTCTCAAGACTCCCGAATTGATGAAAATGGGTCAAACCTGTCGCGAAATGCGCGAAAGACTCAAGCCATCCAGCGCGTTTTGGTTGGAATACGCAAAGAGTGTAATGGACTTTCCTGAAAGGCCAAAGTACCTCGCGAAGAAACATGTTCTACATCGTGCACTATTTAACCACGAAGAAGCAAGGTTAAACTGTTGTTTCTGTGGTACTCCTGGGCTCTTTTTCTGCGAATGCGAGGATTATCAGCGTTATCGGGAACATGTATATCGCTATTTCAGAAAAAAGAGGTGCCGCGAGGTAATGCAGCTGATGGGTCTATATCCAAACTACTACCCAGTTAGTACGGTTGTCAAGGGCTTGATACATGACGGATTTGTGGGCAACGACCTGGATAATCAAATAGCGGTATATTGCAGAATATGTGGTTATAACAAGATTGCTTCAATGCTGAACGTGGAGGTATCAAAATTATGGAGGGCAATGGATATTTGCATAGCAGGAGATGAGTTACCCCTGTGGCACAACCATCAATACTTTTGCGGAATTAAAATCACGATATGGCCCTGGCAAAACGAGGAAAATATGTTGGTTTTCATACGTGATGGGGATCACTACATAATGTCACTAGAAGCAATAAAAGCATTTTGTTAATACGTCACATTTATACATCATAGTTTAAACAAGTAAAAAGCAATGGATAGCTGTCTTGAAACAGCTTGGATTTTAAAATGTTTTGTCGTACAACAGCTCAGCTATGGAGATCTTGACCTTCTTAGAATGGCTTCTCCACAAATATTGGGCCAGAGAATCGCAGTCTTGATGGAGAAGAAGAAAGAAACTTTTCTAAACCAGCCCCCAAAAGACCCCCATGAAGCCGTTTTGCAACTTGAGGAAAGACCAGAACAGCTAAAAGGCAAGCTACTAAACTGTGTTGGCCCGATAGTTAATGGAGACACGAATTGGATGTACTATTGGGTCTACATCGTTGGCCAACCACTGTCGACGACGATGTATTGTAGAGAAATGCTCACAGGTTTACAGTTACCCAAGCACTGCAACAACCAAGCTTTACCCGAGTACTGCAACAACCAAGCTGCTTTTTGTATCTGCCCCGAGTGGAATTGTTGCCCCAATACATTCTATGGCTGGCCAATACAATAACATTGAAACAAAATTGTTCATCTGCGTCGATCGTTATATTGATTAAATATTGCTTTTCGGCTTTGGTCCTATAGCACTGGAAGGGCACGCCAGCTTTGGTCTTGCGTGCTTTGCATTTACACGCGTCATTTTTGTAATGAAAAAACGACTATTTTATATCTTAAAAATAACGTGTTCTTTGTTCTTTATTCTTGAATGAAGGCGATAAAAATTCTTGTGTTACATGGACATGTTCATGGGCATAGTACATGGGAAAAACTTGCTACAATCCATGGCGGGGTTGATCTGTCTGTCAACATCCTAGATGATTTTTCTGAGAGAGATCTCGAACTTATCGCTCCGGATGTGATTGTGTTATCAGACGTTGCTGGTGCTCCTTATCAGTTCAGTGATATAGAGATACAGGCTCTTCGCAACTACATTCTTAACAATCCCGATAAGGTCACGCATCTCCTTGGTACCTACGCGCTCTTCTATCACGACGAGTTAAGCGTACGTCCAGAAAAAGAAGAGTACTTTCGAAAGAACAAAGATCAGCAGCGCATTTATGATAATAGAAGGCTCCTACCGCTCTTCGGTCTTGATGAACGCCAAAGTTATGCTGCAGTCAGGACCCCACCCTCGTTAGAGCTTTTGATACCCAAAACGACCTGCGACTGCATTCGTCGAAATTGTGCCCTGACCGATTATCATATAAGGAACTTCCAGTTCAGCCAGGCACCAACAGCTGGTTTCGCGAACAATTGGCTGAGCGACGAGGGTGACGCGATTCACCCGGCTTTGCTCGACAAGCCGGATACTCGAATCGAGGTTCTTGCACACAGCTTTTGTGGCGAGAGCGTAATATTCAGACATGTTGCTCCTACACATACTGCAATCTACTTCTCGCATATGCCCGAGTATCGCTCAGGAGAACAGGGCAGGCAGTTGCTTTATAACGCGATCGTCTATCTGATGACTCAGGGCAGTCCTGTACGTTCCTTGGCCTCCCTGTGTGTTACCGGTATAGCCAAGAGGGTTGCAGAGAATGATCCACATCAAAAAATTGCAAAGCAGCTGCAATTTATGCCAATGGATTTACAGGAGAGGATCGCCAACGTCTTGCGCCTCAAGTACCATTACGGGTCAAAAGGCCTCCTCAGATTGTTTCGCCAAACAATGACATAAAACTCGTTATTTGAAAAAAAAGAATGCCTTCACCTGATCGATCGTCTTTTGAGCCATGAATATATGTTATTCTATGGCTGGCCAATACAAGAACATTGAAACAAAAATTGTTCATCTGCGTCTATCGTTATATTTATTGAATATTGTCTAAAGTTAAGGAGGAAATGGCTTCTCTTGAGACTTTTGAGGAGGCAATGGCCGAACAGTATGTTACAACAGGTAACATATTGAAGACTTCGCATCAGCTGAAAGACGCCGCCGACGCTTATATCAAAGCCGCAAACTATTACCATCATACAGCACAACTCCAGCTTTCTGCTCAGATCCTCGTGAACGCGGCAAACTGTTTACGTAAGATTGATCATGAACGAGCTCTGGAATGCCTTCATGATGTTGTCGATATACACAAGGCTGCAGGCAATTTCTCTATAGTTGCCAAGTACCTCCAGGAAATGGCCGAACTTTGTGAGACGAACAACGACATTAAACATGCAGGCCCCTACTATGCAGAGGCTGCCGTGTTCTATGATGGAGAGAACGCAAAAAGTCGGGCAAACCAATGTCTATCAAAGGTTGCAATGATAGACGGGTTGGAAGAGAGATATGATCATGCCATTGAGCTCTTCGAGATTATTGCCCGGGCTTCTCTGCAGAGTGATCTGCTCAAGTGGGGGGCAAAGAACTTTTTGCTCAAAGCGACATTGTGTCACCTGGCCAAAGGCGACATTGTGGGCGCCAAACAGGCCCTAGTTCAATATCAAATCTGGGATGCTAGTTTTGGAAAACAACGCGAATGCATGTTAGCCACGGCTGTGGCGGACGCTTATGAACATATGGACGAGAAGGCGTTCACACAGGCCGTGGTTGATTATGATGTTGTCACCACTTTGGAACCCTGGCTTACCACGATGTTGCTGCGCATAAAAAGCAGCATCAAGGAGGATCCTTTGAAATGACGTCTTCATTGGCATTTTTTCATTTTTGAAAAAAAAGAATGAATATTATATGTATAGCCAAAGCAGAGCTCTTGTTTGCTAGCGCAGCTTGGTTTCTGTGGGCGTTGAGGCTGTTTGCAAACTCAGGTATCCCTATAGTCGCAGTAAATCAGGTCTTGATAGACTGGAACATACTCTACGATGGTGGGACGTTTCGACTTTCGGAACCATTTGGGTTTGCTCTTGTCGATCCTATATGGCGGCTTCCCTGTAGAGCAGGGTCTGCTGGGTCTTGTAATTGCGTTACTGGCGAGAGACTGTATCTCCTCTACATGTTCAATATGGGCACAGCTCTAGAATACGAAGAAGGTATGGCGTTTGACCTATACACAGAGAACAAGGGACATTTTGAAGAACTCGATCGCCAATTTCGGTTTAAAAAGCTCAGTTTCAGCAGAACCAAGATCATCTTTGTTAGCCCAGAGCTCCAGGCCATCACTGTCGCTCTCAGCAACTATTTTTTCCTGTTCATTCTCTATAATGGCTATATTGCCATTCCGAAACAACATCATACTCTCATATATTGGCTCTACAAACTCGGCCAGAGCTTCTATATTAGCCTCATGATACGCATACTCTTCCATTTCTTCGACTACACGACTCTATATACTGAAGCGTACGAATTGGCTGCAATCACTCTCTATATCACATACTCTTTACGTCACAAAAAACCATAATAAAAGAAGAAAAAATGGTGGTGTGTGTGCGAAACAACTGCGAGCTAATCAAAGCTCTTGCGCTCAGCGAGGATAGTATTCGTTCTATCAATCATTTGCTCTTCAGTGGCATCATATTCAAAAACCCGGAGAAACTCTTCACGGTCCCCGACATTACGACCCCTCCTTACGACAAGGACGTCGCGGACGCATGTGGGTTCTTTCGGCACATGGAAGATGAGATGATCGACGAACGTCTTGACTGTGAGATGACGACTGCGTGGCAACACTTCCACATCAAAGCTGTCATATTCCATCCGGTAACAAAACATGCCTACATGGAGTTTGTGATGGACCGCGAACCTGGGACAAACGAGCGTTATTGCTTCCGTCCTTGCGCCGATGATGACTGCAGCACAGAGGACTATTCTCTCATCGATATGGACATTGATGACGAAGAGAAGCCTCCACTGCCACTAGTTTACGTGAATACCAAATTGGCCGTTGAGATGATGAGTTTCCTCATAGCATCTGGTATGGTCTACAGCTATAGCATTGAATCGGAATGTGTTCTTTAGAAAAAAACATAATCATTAGTTTTCCATCTCTCGTTCTTTGGTGTCGCATCATGGGACAATGGAAGTATTTTTTATGTTTTAAAATTCCCTTGTTTAAGAGAGAATGGTGGTGCGGCCAGCAGTCTCACCACCTCCGCGTGGCCGTTCTTGCATGCCTTGCGCAATGCATAGTTGTTGCGGTCCCGGGCGTCCTCTTGCCCCAGTGAGAATGGCCGCGCGGCCAGCAGCTTCACTACTTCCGCGTGGCCGTTCTTGCATGCCATGCATAATGCTTCGTTATCATCAGCACGGGCGTCCTCTTGCCCCAATGAGAACGGCGGCGCGGCCAGCAGCTTCACTACCTCCGCGTGGCCGTTCTTGCATGCCTTGCACAGAGCGTCGTTGTCGTCGGTACGGGCGTCTTTCTGCCCCAGCGAAAACGGCGGCGCGGCCAGCAGTCTTACCACCTCCGCGTGCCCGAAATGACATGCTAGACGTAAAGCGTCGTTATTGTAGGCACGGGCGTCCTCCTGCCCCAGCGAAAACGGCGGTGCAGCCAACATCCTTACGATATCTGTGTGGCCATTGCAACATGCCATGCGCAGTGCAAGGCTGCTGTCCCCACGGGCGTCTTTCTGTCCCAGCGAAAACGGCGGTGCGGCCAGCAATCTCACCACCTCCGCGTGGCCGTTTTGGCATGCCGTTTTCAATGCGTAGTTGTTATAGGCTCTAACCTCCTTTTTGCCTATCAAATACGGTCTTTTTGTAAATACAGCAAACCCCGTGACAACGCCTCTATCGCAGCAGTGATGTAGTATATCAATAATCTTGAATTCCGACAGACATGGCACCGCAAAGGCCGCCGGAAACGCAGCTGCAAGACCAAGGCGGTCACTCAACTTGCTCGAAAGAGCAGGCACAACATCCCGGAGAAGAATCCAGGCTGTCTCCAATGCCGACTCCATCAAATGAATTAAAAAACTGTATGACGTATTTGCTATGCAAAAAAAATGTCTTCACTGACAATGCAACCAAACGGGGGTTACCGCAAAGAGTAAGTCAATGACCGAAATCGACCACCGCCCCGCATTTCAGGCGTCTCATATGCCCGTAATGACCAAGAAACTCATGAACCCATCGAAACATCCGCTTCAACAAATATGCGACGCTCTTGGGCCGCTTGTTTGTCTACCGCCTCTATCAGTGAAAGAAGAGGCAATGCTGTGTCGAATTGAAGCAGCGAATTGGCAGTATACCACCAAAAGCACCTCGCCAGAAGAGGAAGAGGAGTTTTTCAAAAACTACCCGAACAGTTGACTTATTCTTCTTCCATTCCATCTTTTATATTGTTGGATGTGTTTGTGGGGTTTTTTATTGATGGGATAAACCACACTTTTGTGGTTCAATCCTCAATGGGATCGGTCATGTCCTCGAAAACAAGCGGCGGAATATGATAGGCATATTGACGAAACCTGGGATGGGCTTTGTGACGCTCTGGCGCTCCTGGGCAGACGAGGGGACCTTTCGTATTTGACGACGGCCCACAGGTTTTCTTCTTTGTAGGCGTTTCAGCACAGGCACAGCAGCAGGCCACGATGATCTCGGTGGCTAACTTCTCAATGTCAGACGTCTTTTGCAAAAGCCAGGTCTTGTCGATTGATACATTCCCTCCTAAAGTTGCAAGACGCTTTGAAGCTATGTTAACTGTATCCCTTGCATCCGAAAGTGCTTGAACAACTTCAGTTATCGCTTGAGTGTCCATCTCTCTCTCTCTCTCTCTCTCTATTGTTTTTATGTTTTAAGTTTCAACAAACAAAAAAGTAGAGCAATATTGGGTTACGTAACATTATAAGGGCTATATTTAGAAAATATACACGTCATATTGTTGACAAGGTCTATTGACTTGAAAGATGACGTTGTAGGGTCATAATTTTATTAGGTTAGACCCTAACAGACTACTACTATTAAGAAAAATGTCGACAAACGTCGAGCCCCCGGCAGTGCAAAGTTTCACGGATGTTGACACTTACAAGGCTGCTAAGAAGCGCATGTTGGAGTATGCTCTCGTACAGAGCGACAAGAGCCCAACAGTCCGCTACTACAAGCTCGTCGAGGAGTACAAGCATGAAATTCACTATTGGATCCTCAACGGCCACGAGGACATCCCCAAAGACCACCAGTACATTCTGGCTGCAGTTGGCGAGGCGTCTCTGATTCACCTCAAGATCGGCCGTTCAATT
>JARLHW010000061.1 GCA_031292075.1 Desulfosporosinus sp. | reverse complement strand
CAAAAAGAAGTTTCGATTGGAATAAATTACAAAGGCAAAGAACTGAATTGTACATACAGAGCGGACTATATTTGTTATAACGAGGTTCTTGTTGAGCTAAAGTCAGTTTCGAAAATGGGAGTCAATGAAGAGGCACAAATTATAAATTATCTGAAAGCAACAGGGTTAAAACGAGGCCTTTTAATCAACTTTGGCGATCATCAATTGAGTTACAAGCGATTAGTAGTTTAGAGCCAAAATGTATTTATTCTGTGTTAATCTGTGTAATCTGTGGTTGATTAACTGAGTACCTGAATAGTCACAAAAATAATAATTCGTAATTCAATTTGGAGGTATAATTTTTATACCTACAAAAACACCAAAATGCCTGTAAAATCAGGGTTTATTAATGTAGGTATAATTTTTCACGGGAATCAAGGAAATAATATTAAAAATAAAATGTTTGGAGTGGTCAAGAATGGACATGAAACTAAAAGACCTCCTAGAAGAAAAGAAATCTACCATTTTGACAAAATGGTTTGATGCGATCATAGAGACATATCCTCCGGATACTTCCAATTTTTTGAAAAATAAAAAAGATAGATTTGCTAACCCAATGGGTCATATATTCACTCAGGGAATAGAGAAGATCTTGGAAGCACTCATTGAGGAAGGAGATCTTGCTCTGGGCTTGCCCTTTCTCGATGATATTATCAAAGTGAGGGCAGTTCAGGATTTTACACCTTCGAAAGCCATGTCCTTTATTTTTGCTCTTAAAAATGTGGTTCGGAAAGAATTGGAAAAGGAGATCAGGCAGAGCCAGCTCTCTGATGCCTTGTTGGCGTTTGAATTAAGAATTGATGATCTGGCTCTTCTAGCCTTTGATAAGTATTTAAAGTGTCGAGAACAGATTTATAAACTTAAGACAGATGAACTGAAAAGGACGAGTTTTACGTTTTTGAAAAAAGCTAACTTAATGTCCGAGATTCCCATAGAGGAATTTGAACGCAGAGACGAAGAGTAACTCAATTGCTTGAGAACTCAAATGAGTAGAAATGTAATGGGACTGAGGATAAACCCTCAGCCCTTACATTAATGAAAATTTAGGGACGAACGGACGTAATTAAAAATAATGGTTGTTGTTGTCTGGTATTGTAGTAGAATAGTGTTTATTAAGATAATGCTAGAAGGAGCGAGCAAAATGAGAATGAAAATGAAAAGAAAGGTTCGAATCAGTCTCAGCTTAGATACTGAAGTTCTGCGAAGATTGGACAAACTTTGTGAAAATAAAAACCTAAGCCGTCCACAAGTCATCGAAATGATTTTTTCTACGGACCATGAAACGGTTGATTTTATGGCGCAGCAGATCAAGAGCCTTGATTTGGGAATCGGATTTTAAGGGTCGGAGTTAGAATGCTGAGTGATGAACCCTTTCTTTTTTTTGCCCCTAAATCATCGGTATAATTCAAGATTTCAGATATCTACGAACAATAAAAGGACCGAGGAGGGGCTGGCCTCGGTCCTTTCGCATCTTCTCTAATTTACTTGAGAGCTTGACCAATACTTTGTCCGAATTCTTGACACTTCTTGAGGCTCTCGTCATCTGGGTTCCAGGCTACCTTTAGCCCTTCATTGAGTAGTTCAAATCCACCGTGTTCTAATTCGGTTGAAATAAGTTTGATACCTTCGCCACTCCAACCATAGCTACCAAAAGCAGCGCCCTTTTTATTTTTAAAGGCTAATCCTTTAATCATTTCTAATATTCCGGCGACAGAAAAAGCTATGCCTTTGTTTATTGTCGGGGAACCAACAAGTATCGCCTTGGATTTAAAGACTTCAGAAATAATGTCGTTTTTATCCATATGCGTGGAATTAGAATTAAACAATTTAACCGTGACATCCGTGTCACTCAATTTTATTCCAGCGGCGATATTTTCGGCCATCTGCCGGGTACTGTTCCACATAGTATCGTAAATGATTGTAATTTGGTTTTCTTGGTATTCCTTAGCCCATTCCATATATTTGTTGACTATTTGCAAAGGATTATCCCGCCAAATGAGGCCATGACTTGGGCAAATCATATCGACAGGCAGGTTAAAGCTTAAGATTTCAGTAATTTTATTTTCAACAAATTTACTGAAAGGGTTTAAAATATTAGCATAATATTTAAGGGCTTCAGAGTATAACTCTGATTGATCAACCAGGTCATTGAACATATGCTCAGACGCTAGATGCTGACCAAAGCCGTCATTACTGAACAGGATATTGTCTCCGGTCAAATAGGTGAACATCGTATCAGGCCAATGGAGCATTCTCGCCTCAATGAAAATAAACTCTTTTGAGCCAAGGCTCAATTTATCGCCTGTTTTAACGGGTATGAAGTTCCAATCTTGATGGTACTGACCTTTTAAAGATTTGATAGCATTAGCGGTACAATAGATGGGGGTATCAGGGATTTCCTTCATTAATTCCGGTAACGCTCCACTGTGGTCGGGTTCGCCATGATTAGCAATGATATAATCGATCGTCTTTAAATCAATCTCCTTTTTCAAATTGGAGACAAATTCTTTGGCAAAAGGAGTCCAAACACAATCAATTAGGGCTATCTTTTCGTCCCGGACAAGGTAGGAATTATAACTGGAACCGCGGTGAGTAGAAAGTTCATCTCCGTGAAATTTTTTCAATTCCCAGTCGATTTTACCGACCCATTTTACATTTTTATTAATTTCAAAGCTCATGATTATTACCTCCACATAATTTTAATAGTAATGCACCATAAGAGTGGACATCGATCTAAGTCATCTCTTTGTAGAGTGTTTGCTCGACCAATATATGGTTATACAAAATAATTATTCGACATTAGTTCCGGTAATCCTTCTTTAAGAATAATTATTTGATATTTAATATAATAATTATACCTCAAACATTAACCCTAATCAACAACTTAAAGCTATCTAAACGAACTAATAATCTGTTGACAAAGATTATTGCCTAACTTAAACTTAAATTTGAAACTAAAGAATTATTACGCCATTATTCTCAATATTCATACAACACAATATTGTTAGAGTCTGGGATGTGAAGGTCTAAACTTAGCTAGAAAGTCAACGAAAGAGGTGCCCTTGTGCGTTCATTCAAACATCAGATCCTTATATTGTTGCTGAGTTCGCTTGTTATCTTGGCAGCAAGCTTCTTCGTTGTCCTTGGCGGGCATATGAAAGACCGCGACGCAGCCACTGCTAGCATCAAGACACAAGCAGACTTGGCAACCTGTGGGGAGATTATTGATTTGAAATATCCCGGATCGTGGTTAGTGCGAGACGGGGAGCTATATAAGGGACCAATTAAGATAAGCTCCAATAATGACCTAGTAGATCATTTGTCCCAGCTCACGGGAGACACAGTAACGATATTTCAGGGAGAAATGCGAGTAGCTACCACTGCACGCGGTTCAAATGGTGAACGAGAGATCGGTACCAGGGTTTCTGCCAAGGTTGCTAAGACAGTTCTGCAGGATGGTCAGACGTATCTCGGAGATGCGGATACAATGAGTCCGTGGAGCCAAGTCGGTTATGTTCCCATACGCGCAGAGAGCGGTATGGTAATTGGCATGGTTTATATGGAGGTTTCCCATGCCTACGAGCAGGAATTTTTTACAAGATCATTGACCACAGTGGCCATATTGGGATTAATCTTAACCGTTTTAGTTGTTCTTTTCATTGGGCTTTTCTTTAAGAATGAAATTATCTACCCTCTGCAAACTATTGTATTAGGTACTAGAGAAGCAGCAAGCAGTCGCTTCACTCCGAGAATGAATGTTTCCGTCGTTCAGGAAATCGAGGAAATGAAAGATGCAGTTAAGCTGATGGCGGAGCAGATCCAGACCTTAACAGGAGAATCTAATCGGGTAACTCCTTGCAATCTCCAAAATGATCCACCTGAGAATAAAATAAATACAGTTGTAGAGTTGATGAGGGATAGTGAGACTATAAATGAGCCAACCATCGACCCTACGATTGCTACCCCGCTAAAGTCAGATTTAAGTTTAGATAGTCCTTGGTATAATGGAACTGATGGACTGCCTAAAGGTTTATCTAAAGTAACCCTTGACCATATTATACAATTTCTGCAAGTAACTCGCCGTCCCCTATCTGCAGAGGAGGTTGCAGAAGGAGTCAAGCTGACTAGGGTTACAGTACGGCACTACCTCGAGTTTTTAGAACAGTGTCGTGTATTAAAATCTGAACTGAGATATGGAACGGGTGGTCGACCTGTCAAATTATTTATCCTATTATAAAAGGCCCATAGGGGCCTTTTATTTAATTTACAAATCACTTATTTCATTTTCTTAATTATCAAAACTTTCTCTATTAACCTTCTTTACTTACATAACCCTTTTCTTACCTCCATAAACGCGACAAATCAGTGAGAAGAAAGATAAACTAAACCATAGATTCACAAAACAAAAAATAATCAGACAGATTGGTACCCATTGATTCCAGAAAGGAGGCCTGAACGTAGCCTACATTGTTTCTTAATGAAGGAGGATTTCTATGTGTGACAGCACATCGCCGAATGAATTTGCCCAAAAGCTGGATGACTATATCGATAGCTTACCCTACAAAAAAGAAAACCTAATTGGAATATTACATTACGCTCAAGAAATTTATGGATATTTGCCTGATAATGTTCAGTGGCATATTGCTCAGAAACTTGATATCCCGTCCGCCACAGTCTATGGCGTCGTGAGCTTCTACTCGTTTTTCACCATGATTCCCAGGGGGGAACACGTTGTCAACGTCTGTACAGGAACTGCCTGCTTTGTACGAGGAGCGGAAAAATTAAAAGATGAACTTGAAAATCAGCTAAAAATTAAAGCCGGAGAAACCACCCCGGATAATCTCTTCACCTTAGAAACTTTACGGTGTGTCGGAGCCTGTGGCCTTGCCCCAGTCATGATCGTCGATGGTAAAGTCCATGGACGTATGCATGAGGCTCAGGATATTAATGAGGTCCTGGCAAAGTACCGCCCAGAGAGTTAACTGCGCTGTGCGATCAGCGCAGCATGGAGTACGAAGTGCGATGCAATGTTCAAATGTTTGAACCTTGACTTCTAAACTACGAACCACGACCCACGAACCACGATAAGAATCGTCACCGAAGGAAGGGAAAGCCATATGAAACTCAAAAATACCGATGCGTTGAATGAACTAAAGGCTCAAAGCCTCAAACTCATTGAAACGCGACGCGTTGCTGACACTGTTACAACTAAAAACGCCCGGGGTCTAGTACGACACGTTATGGTCTGCGGAGGACCCGGTTGCCACTCTTCAGGCAGTCCCGGAATTGCCGAACGTCTTGAAGCGGAACTGAACCAGGCAGGATTATCCGAACAGGTTAAGGTTTTCCAACCCGGCTGTTTTGGTTTTTGCGAAAAGGGACCTATGATTGAGATTCACCCTGATAATGTCACCTATTGCGAGGTATCTGCTGAAGACGTAGCAACCATTGTCAATGAACACTTCATTCAAGGAAAACAGGTAGAGCACCTTCTCTTTATGGATCCGAACACCAAAGAGCGTTTTGCTACTAACATTCCCTTTTACGACGGTCAACTTCGCATAGCCTTACGTAACGTTGGCTATATTGCCCCTGAAAATATTCTTGAATATATCGCCGCTGATGGCTATCAAGCCTTAGCTAAAGTTCTTTTCAACATGACTCCTCTGGACGTCATTGACGTCCTTAAAGATAGTGGACTTCGAGGACGCGGCGGCGCTGGTTTCCCCACGGGCTCAAAATGGGAATTTACGCGCAAAAGCCAAGCCGATCAACGCTATATCATTTGTAATGCTGACGAAGGAGACCCGGGTGCCTTCATGGACCGCTCCGTCTTGGAGGGTGACCCTCACAGCGTTTTAGAGGCGATGATCATCGCGGGCTCAGCGATCGGAGCGTCGGAAGGATTTATCTATGTTCGAGCAGAATACCCGGCCGCCATTCGCCGGTTGCAGATCGCCATTGCGCAAGCCCGAGAATACGGGTTGCTTGGCAAAGCCATTTTAGGCAGTGAGTTTAACTTTGACATTGAACTAAAATACGGAGCTGGAGCGTTCGTCTGCGGTGAAGAGACGGCTTTGATCCATTCCATCGAGGGGGCCCGCGGGGAACCTTCGGTCAAACCTCCCTTCCCAGCCCAAAAAGGGCTGTGGGGTAAACCTACCTGTGTCAACAATGTGGAAACCTTGGCCAATATCCCGGCAATTATTTTAAAGGGAGCCGATTGGTTTTCCTCAATAGGTACAGAAAAGAGCAAAGGCACCAAAGTGTTTGCCTTAGCCGGAAAAGTCAATAACGTTGGACTTGTGGAAGTTCCCATGGGGACAACTCTTCGGAAAATTATCTTTGACATTGGTGGAGGAATTAAACAACGGAAAACGTTTAAAGCAGCCCAAACCGGAGGACCCTCGGGCGGATGTATTCCCACTAAGTACTTAGATTCCCCCATTGATTATGAGTCTTTAGTTGCCATTGGTTCCATGATGGGTTCAGGGGGACTCATTGTCCTCGATGAAGACGATTGCATGGTCAATATTGCTAAATATTTCCTAGAATTTACGATGGACGAATCTTGTGGTCGCTGCACTGCCTGCCGGGTCGGTACCAAACGGCTTTATGAGATCCTGACCAAGATCACGGAAGGCAAAGGGACCTTAGAAGATCTGGAAAACATGGAGAAACTGTGCCATATTATCAAGGACACAGCCCTTTGCGGACTCGGACAAAGTGCTCCCAATCCCATCCTTTCCACCTTAAAGTATTTCCGGGATGAATATGTTGCTCACATCGTCGACAAAACTTGTCCGGCCGGCGTTTGTAGGAGCTTGCTCAAATATGAAATCACAGATAAGTGTGTCGGGTGTTCCCTTTGCGTCAAGAAATGCCCCATGTTTTGTATCACTGGTTCACCCAAGAAACGTCATGTTATCGACCAAGAACGCTGCCTAAAATGCGGGGCATGCATGGAACAATGCCGCGTCGTCGGCGCCATCATCCGCCATTAAGCTACCCCTGTACCCTGCTTATTAGAATACGTGGGCATAAGCGCAACTAGGCGGCCGCTTCGCATGCTCAGCGGTAGCCAAGTTTTCTTTAAAGGAGGAATCCATATGGATATACAGCTAACAATCAACGACATATCCCTGACAGTACCCGAGGGAACGACCATCTTAGACGCAGCCAAAACCATAAACATCGACATTCCAACCTTATGCCATCTAAAGCTCAATGAAATGCACTACAATAATAACATTGCTTCCTGCCGGGTCTGTGTGGTCGAAGTCGAGGGTCGACGTAATCTGGCTTCCTCGTGTTCAACCCCAGTAGCGAGCGGCATGGTTGTAAAAACTGATTCGCTGCGTGCCATCCAGGCTAGACGAGCCATGGTTGAGCTGCTCCTTTCTGACCACCCTAAATCCTGTTTAACCTGTGCCAAAAATATGGACTGTGACCTGAGAACTCTTGCCGCAGAGTTAGGCGTGAGGGCTATCAGCTATGAAGGGGAAGAATCCGAGTTTGATATTGACCAATCGAGTTCTTCCATTGTCCGTGACCCTAACAAATGTATTCGCTGCCGCCGCTGTGAAACGATGTGTAATGATGTTCAGACAGTCGGCGTCTACTCTGCCGTGGGGCGTGGTTTTGAGACAGTGGTTAAAACAGCCTTCAATTTACCTCTTAGCCAAACCGCTTGTACGTTCTGCGGACAGTGCCTGGCCGTATGTCCAACAGGCGCTTTAACTGAACTGGATCAGGTTGACAAAGTTTGGAAGGCCCTCAATGATCCTAACCAATTTGTCGTTGTACAAACAGCACCGGCTGTACGGGTCGCCTTGGGAGAGGGATTCAGTTTAGAACCGGGAACAATTGTCACGGGTAAAATGGTAGCCGCTCTCAGACGACTTGGGTTTGACCGCGTCTTTGATACGGATTTTGCTGCTGACTTGACGATTATGGAGGAAGCAACCGAGCTTGTTCACCGTATAAAACATGGCGGGCGTCTGCCGCTGCTGACAAGTTGTTGCCCCGCCTGGGTCAAATTCTTCGAGCATCAATTTCCGGATCTCTTAGACATTCCGTCAACCTGTAAATCCCCGCATCAAATGTTAGGGGTCTTAATCAAAAGCTATTATGCTAAAACGTTGGGCATTGATCCCAAATCCATTACCGTTGTTTCGGTAATGCCTTGTGTCGCCAAAAAATACGAAGCGGCCCGCCCTGAACTTGCGCAAGGGGCAGAAACGGCGGATGTGGACATCGTGATCACCACCCGCGAATTAGCTCGCATGATCAGGGAAGCCAGCATTCATTTTGATCATCTCAAAGACCAAGAGTTTGATCATCCCTTGGGAGAATCAACGGGGGCTGCCGTCATTTTTGGAGCGACCGGCGGAGTTCTTGAAGCGGCGCTGCGGACGGCCTACGAAGTGCTAACCGGTGAAACCTTGGAGAAAGTGGAGTTTGAGGCTCTCCGGGGAATGGACGGGATTAAGGAAGCGGTCATCCCGATCGCCGGACGGGACTATCGGATTGCTGTCATCCATGGTCTGGGTAATGCTCGAACAGTTTTGCAGAAAATCCAAGCCGGGGAAATCAATTATGATGTGATTGAAATTATGGCCTGTCCAGGTGGATGTATCGGGGGCGGCGGACAACCCTACCACCATGGCAACATGGAAATTCTTAAAGCCCGAGCGGCTGCAATTTACCGCGAAGACCGCTCTAAGCCCTTGCGCAAATCGCACGAAAATCTGGCAATCATCGGTTTATATAAAGACTATTTAGGCGAGCCTTACGGTAAGAAAGCGCATCAGTTGTTGCATACCAGCTATACGGCACGCAAGAAAATCTAACGGTTATTCGCTTGTCGCTAAGTTGCTATAGTTAATATTTGACCAGGGTAGATTAAACTGAACTTAGAGGAACCCGGAATCTAGTCAGGAACTGCAAGGAACATTGTCTTTGTAGTTCCTGACTGATAATTAATATTGAGTGGATTTGTCTGTTGTGCTGGAATTGTCCGGTATAACGGATTCACAAAAACAAAACTGTTACCTGATTGTAAGGATTATTCTGAGCAAAAGGAGAAGGATTAATTTGCTTTAGGAGCCTTCTTACTATTTTGTAGAAGGCCTTTTTATATTTTCATGGAGGAAACACAGAACATGGATAAGAGAATCGGCGTCATAGGCATCGTCATTGAAGAATTTGAAAGCGCTAATCGGGTCAATGAAACGTTGCATGAATTGGCGAACATTATAGTCGGAAGAATGGGAATTCCGCGTAAGGAAAGAGGTATAGCGATCATCTCCTTAATTGTAGAAGGAACTTCGGACGAAATTAGTGCAATGACAGGTAAATTAGGGAAAATCAAAGGGGTAAATGTTAAATCTGCCCTAACTAAAAAATTGGAGGAATAAAAATGCGAGAATATTTGGCGAAAGATTTTATTGTTGATGAAGAAATAAAGAACTCATTGGATGAAGGAATTGAAAAAGCCAAGGAAAAAGACTTAGTCAGAGCGATTCTTGAAAAAGCAAAGACTTGTCAAGGTTTGACCCATAGAGAAGCTGCCGTGCTCTTGAATATTGATGATAAAAATACACTGGCTGAAATGTTTAAAACCGCCAAAGAAATTAAAGAGAAAATTTATGGCAAAAGAATCGTTTTATTCGCCCCCCTTTATATTAGTAGTTATTGCGTCAATGGTTGTGTTTATTGCGGATATCAGGCCGGTAATAAGAGTCAGAAGAGAAGTAAACTGACGATGGAACAATTGGAGCAGGAAGTGAAAATCCTAGAATCGCTGGGACACAAACGAATTGTCATGGAAGCAGGAGAAGATCCCGTTAATTGCTCCTTGGATTATGTGATTGACTGCATCAAGAAAATATACTCCCTGAAGTTTGATAATGGGAGCATAAGACGAATTAACATCAACGTGGCTGCGACGACGGTTGAGGATTATAAACGCTTGAAAGAGGCTGATATTGGTACGTACACTCTCTTCCAGGAGACGTATAATCAGGAAGTTTATGAAAAATTGCATCCTACAGGTCCCAAACATAATTACAATTGGCATACTACGGCAATGGACAGAGCGATGGAAGCTGGAATCGGCGACGTCGGAATTGGCGTATTATATGGTCTATATGACCACAAATACGAAACCATAGCCATGCTGATGCATGCTGAACATCTCGAGGAAGCCTTCGGAGTTGGTCCGCATACGATATCAGTTCCCAGACTGAGAGCGGCCGAGGGTGTGGACCTTAACGAGCTTCCTTACCTAGTGACGGATGACGAATTCAAGAAACTAGTTGCGATTTTGCGATTGGCGGTGCCCTATACCGGCATGATCTTATCCACACGAGAAGAACCTAATTTTAGGGCGGAAGTCCTGGCCCTAGGGATTTCGCAGTTCAGTGCGGGTTCATGTGCTGGAGTTGGTGGATACTCGAAAGAACATGGAATTGCTGAAACGGAGGAAAAACCTCAATTTGAAGTGTCGGATCATCGCTCACCGATGGAAGTGATTAAGAGTTTGTGTGAAAGTGGTTATGTGCCGAGCTACTGTACTGCCTGCTATAGAGAAGGAAGAACGGGGGATCGGTTTATGGCTTTAGCCAAGGCGGGACAAATAGGCAATGTCTGTCAACCGAATGCCTTGTTGACCTTTAGGGAATTCCTGATAGACTATGCGGATGATGAATTGAAAGAATTAGGCCAAAAGGTCATAGAGAAAGGTCTTTCGGATATTCCCAAAGAGGCAGCAAGAGAAGCGGCTAAAGAAAAACTGAAAAGAATTGAAGCTGGAGAAAGAGATTTAAGGTTCTAAATAAAACAAGCTATAATTTGTGGAGAAAATCCCTCGGAGGAGATAAAGTGGACTATAGGGTAGAAAAGGACTCTATCGGAGAACTGAAAATTCCTGAAAATAGATATTACGGAATAAACACGATAAGAGCCCAAGAAAACTTCAGCTTAGGGTCAAAAAGTGTCAATCTGAAGCTTATCTATGAAATGGCTTTAATTAAAAAGGCGGCCGCTATAGTCAATAAACGCTTAAAGCAACTGCCGGAGGATAAAGCTAATGCCATAATCAAGGCCAGTGAGGAAGTTATTGCCGGAGAATTTGATCATGAATTTATAGTCAGTGCGTTTCAAGGAGGGGCTGGCACCTCAACCAATATGAACGTAAATGAAGTGATTGCTAACCGGGCTATTGAACTATTAGGTGGAACCAAAGGCGACTCAGAGGTTATCCATCCTCTGAACGATGTAAACAGGTCGCAATCGACCAATGATGTTTATCCCACAGCCCTGAGAATCGCCGCCATTCATCTGCTCAGAAAATTAAGCACTTCGCTGGCGAGTCTTCAGGAAGCGCTGCAGGGCAAAGAAAATGAATTCAGTGATGTGATTAAACTGGGCAGAACTGAGCTTATGGATGCCCTGCCGATGATGCTTGGCCAGGAGTTTGGTGCTTATGCCAAGGCCATAGAGCGCGATCGCTGGAGAGTGTACAAGGTAGAAGAACGCCTGAGGCAGATTAATCTTGGCGGTACGGCCATCGGGACGGGCGTCAATGCCTCGCATAAGTATATATTTATGATCACAGATACCATTCAGGAGTTAACCGGATTAGGCTTAGCCCGATCGGACTATCCCATGGATATTACCCAAAATAATGATGTTTTTGTCGAGGTTTCAGGACTCTTAAAAGCCTGCAGCACAAACCTTTTAAAAATATCGAATGATTTGAGATTATTAGCTTCGGGTCCGAAGGGGGGGTTCGGTGAAATTGAGCTCCCTCAGAGGCAGGCCGGTTCTACGATCATGCCGGGAAAGGTGAACCCGGTCATACCAGAGATGATCGGCCAGGTGGCCATGAGAGTCATGGCCAATGATTATGCCATTACGATGGCAGCCTCGTCAGGACAGCTTGAACTCAACGCCTTTATGCCCCTCCTAGCGGAATGTTTGTTGGAATCACTAGAACTCTTGAACCATGGAGTCACGCTATTTAGAGAGAAATGCATCGAAGGAATTAAAGCAAATAAAGAGAAATGCCAAGAAACTCTGGAGAAGTCGGCAGTTCTGGCGACAGCGTTAGTTCATTACCTAGGGTATGAAAAAGCCGGTCAGATAGCGCGCAAAGCGTTAAAAGAAAATCAGACGATCAAAGAAGTATTAAAGGAAGAAAATACATTCTCTGAGGGCAGGATCGATGAGATATTAAATCCATTTGAAGTTACAAAACCAGGAATACCAGGCATGCCGAGAGTTCCTGCTATTCCTTAAGTCCTAAGAGAATGAGGTTCGGGAGGGATTTGGATGAGTTTAAATGAAGCGCCGAGAGGTGTAAGAGTGCATTTGGCGCTCTTTGGTAAGAGGAATGCGGGAAAATCCAGCGTGATCAATGCCCTCACAGGACAGGAAACAGCGATCGTGTCAGACGTGAAAGGCACGACGACGGATCCGGTCTTTAAATCGATGGAAATACTTCCCATAGGACCCTGCGTCATCATCGATACTGCAGGGCTTGACGATGTCGGAGAATTAGGAGAGCTTAGGATAAAGAAGACCTTGGAGGTACTCGATAAGACAGACATTGCTCTGCTGATAGTTGATGTCCGGAGGGGAATCGGTGAAGAAGACAGGTCAATAATTGACAAGTTTAAAGAAAAGAAGAAGCCCATTATCGTGGTCTTAAATAAGATGGATACCCTTGAAAACGATGACCCTAACAGGATAGCCGCTAATCTGCAGGAGTCACTGGGCATCCCGGTAGTTTCTGTATCCGCTCTTGAGAAGCAGGGAATCAAAGAATTGAAGAATGCCATCATCGCAGTGATCCCGGAGGATGAAGATAAGTTTAAAATTGTGGGAGATTTAATTAACCCCGGTGATTTTGTGGTTCTGGTTACGCCCATAGATAAGGCAGCGCCGAAAGGCCGACTGATCCTTCCCCAACAGCAAACCATCAGAGACATTCTCGAAAGTGATGCTATAGCGATCGTAACTAAGGAATTCGAACTAAGAGAAACGTTAAGTAATCTGGCCAAAAAACCAAAGCTGGTCATTACTGATTCGCAAGTCTTTTTAAAGGTAGCTGCGGATACTCCTAAGGATATTTTAATGACCTCATTTTCTATTCTTTTTGCCCGACAAAAAGGAGATTTAACAGAATTTATCAAAGGTGCCAAAGCCATCGACAAGCTTAAGGATGGAGATAAGGTTTTAATAGCCGAAGGATGTACCCATCACAGACAAGCAGATGATATTGGCAAGGTAAAGATACCAAGGTGGATACGACAGAGAACCGGTAAGCAGATCGAGTTTGAATTTTCCGCGGGAGCAACCTTTACGGATGACATCAAGAAATATGCCCTGATCGTTCATTGTGGAGCCTGCATGATGAACAGAACAGGGATGCTCAGCAGAGTAGAAGGTGCCAAATGTCATAGTGTGCCCATTGTCAACTACGGGATTCTCATTGCCTATGTTCAAGGATTACTTCCGAGAGCGCTGGAACCGTTCCCCCTGGCTAAGATGATCTTGGAGGAAGAAGACCTATGCTAAAAGCTAAGTGATGTTAGGTTCGGAAGTGGAGGGAGCAGTTTCGTGAGTATTAAGCCTAATTTATTAGAGAAAGCCTATCAAACGAACGATCTCACTAGAGAGGAAATCACGTACCTCTTAGAAAACATAACTCCTGCAGATCGAGAAATCTTATATAGCTTGGCTCTCAAGACCAAACAGGCCTATTATGGAGATAAAGTTTTCCTGAGAGGGCTGATCGAGTTTTCAAACATTTGTCGGCAGGATTGCCTGTACTGCGGAATTCGGGCTTCCAATGCCAAGGTGGAACGCTATCGGTTAACCCCGGAAGAAATCCTAGCCTGTTGTGATCAAGGGTATAAATTAGGATACCGAACGTTCGTCTTGCAAAGTGGGGAAGATCTTTGGTATACAGAGGAAATTCTTGTTGAACTTATCAGCGCGATCAGGAAGAGTTATCCAGAGGCAGCCATTACGTTATCAATTGGCGAGAGGAGCCCAGAAACCTATCAACGACTTTTTGCCGCTGGTGCAAATCGCTTTCTGATGCGCCATGAAACAGCCTCAGCAGAACTTTATGAGAAGATACATCCCACGATGCACTTTGAGAAGCGCCGGGCCTGTTTAAACGCTTTGAAGGAACTGGGCTACCAAGTAGGAGCTGGGTTTATGGTTGGTCTGCCTGGACAGACACCCGCTGATTTAGCTGATGATCTACGCTATTTAAAGGAATTCCATCCGGACATGATCGGAATCGGACCGTTTATACCGCATAGCGAAACACCACTGGGCGCAGAAAAGGGCGGAACGCTTGAGGATACGTTGGTGATGGTGGCTTTGGCGCGATTGCTTATTCCAGATAGCCTCATTCCTGCCACGACAGCACTAGGGACTCTGAATCCCCAAGGCAGGGAACTCGCCTTGAAAGCGGGTGCTAATGTTGTGATGCCGATTATTACCCCAACGTCGGTTAGGAAGCAATACGAACTTTACGAAAACAAGATTTGTGGGGACGATCATCCAGAAGATTGTCGATATTGCATAGAGCGTAGAATTCAGGAGGCGGGCTTTGAAGCGGATCTGGGTAGAGGGGATAGTCGGCAGTTTATTTCGCGGTGAAGTAGAATTTTAAAGATATCGCAATTGAGTTTTTTAATGTGTGGAAAAGTGTAGCTGTTTCCTTGGACGTAGCACGTGGAGACTTGTGTACTGCTATATTAGAAGGATTATACTGCGGGGAAAAGGGCAAGATGGTTACAGTTGAGGTTGGAATGTATAAGTAAAAGCGAATAATCCATATATATTAAAGTGCATCTGCTTAATCGGCGGGTGCTTTTTAATATCGGTGGGTTTAGTAGAAATGTTATCTATGCCCAGGGTTTAGCTGATATATCCCATACTGATTTGACAGGCAATGTTGATAGGGTTAAATCACGAGTTTGGCGACATAAATTTCCATTACCAGACCCAGCAAGGGTTGCAGCGTCCCCAGAATGAATATTTGAGACTACTGCCCATTCTCTGCCGACGTGGAGGAAAATAAGGATAAGCACCTTACTTTCTTGAAACCCGGTTTCTGCCATTCTCCTTGGAGATATAAAGCCCTGCGTCGGCATATTCAAGTAGATCGCGGTTGTTTTTGCCATCATTGGGATAGGTTGCAATGCCAATTGACACAGTGATATGAGGATTTTCTGTTTCCTGAATTTTCTGGCGGAAACGTTCTGCTACACGAAACGCAGTATCGGTGTCTGTGTTGGGAAGGAGAATAATGAATTCGTCTCCACCGTAACGTCCAAGGAAGTCGCCGTCCCGTAGATTCCCTCTGGCAATTTTCGAAAGTGTTTTAAGACACTTATCTCCAACTGAATGCCCCATGGTATCGTTAATAGTCTTGAATTTGTCAATATCGAACATCAATAAGGAGAATAACTTGATTTTTGGGTTGTCAACCAGCCTATCCATCTGATCCATAATTCCTTTTCTGTTATAGGCCTCAGTCAGAGTATCTGTCTGCGATATTTTTGCCATTCTTTCCTGACTTAATTCCATAAAGAACATATGTTTCTTAATCTCTTTTCGAAGCGCGTCATCAAACCCCCTCTGAATCCGTCTTGCTTCTACAACCTCCTTCATGATTTCCTCATGAGTGTTGTTGAATAAAACCTTTGTTATATGAAGATAAAAATATAGCTTAAGGGCAAATGCTGCCACGGAAGCGGCGGGAAACGACTGGAAAAGTGCAATAAGCTCAGATATACCTAGGAAAGAAAAGCCTACGGTTAATTTTGCTTCGTCTGTTTTGCGTGTGACAATAACAAAGAAGGATGTGAGAACAAAGACGATTATCAGATAGGTTCTAAGCTCCTGAAAAAGAAAAGGGAAAAACTGTATATATGAAAGTACAACGCATAGCGCAATTCCAGCAAGTGAATTCGCAAACAAGGCAGACTCAACAGAGATCTTATATTTAAGAATAATAGATAAACCAATCAACATAATCATCATTGCAATCTCGCTCAGCGCTATTGCATGGCCGACAGGCAGTTTTTTCTGAAAGACAAAGCTATAGACGGTAATAATTAAAGGAATTGCAAATGCGCTGCAGACAAAGTTGGTTTTTGTTTGCACACGTCGGAAGAAAATCACATATGATAGTATCGCAAATCCGAAACCGGTTATAGTTAAAACTGAAAGTGGAAGAATCCAGTTGTCGCTGAGAGTGCTCATGATAGCCTCCTTATAGTATAGAAATATACTTTCAGCATAATTCTATTTCAACAATCTTACAGTAAGAATCTATTGTGTTATTAGAAGCTCAAAGTGATAAGTGCTTCTAATAACTCATGAGCCTGTCACCATTATTGGTGATAAAGAATAAGCTATTTTATTGTGTATGTAGCTGACGTCCTTTTGTGGATTTGCCATTCTTCTTGATAGTTTTTGCACAAAGGTGGTTAATCGTCAGATGTTGCTTGATCCACTTGAAGAAAAGTTCTAGCTGCCAACGGTAGCGATAGATGATGCCAATCTCTTCAGCCGTGTTTTTGTAATCGTTGGCGAGAATCATGACAGTTTTACCTTCTGAATCTTTCGAGATCACGAGCCGTAGATCGTGTTCCATACGATTTTACTATTACCGAGACGTACATAAGGTCTTCTTCAATGACGCTCACTTCGCCAATGTCAAATTAGATTTGGACAAGGACTAATTCATCTCTTATTATAAGGTTTATTTATACAAAAATACATGTTTTTCGGTCATATAAATGTAGTTTTTTGACATTTTTACGATATATTGCAACAAAGATCCGCTTGACAAACGTCATAAATTTTATGCAAGGCTAATGACGATAACTAGAGTTTATTAAACTTAATGGGAATGAATCAGTTAACTTGGTTACGCCATCGCCTAAGACCATCATGAAAGATTTATCGGATTGATGCCGAATACATTTTCATAACATTTTATGCCTTGAGTGCAGCGACAGGAATGGTTATAAATATGTTCAATCGCTAAAAAATGAACAGTAACCCGTTAGGGCAAATCAATTTTCAACAATTCCAGAATTTTAAACGATAAATGCAAATGAAGAAATGTATTACTATTATTGATATCGATATTCGTAATGGATTCGATCTTCTCAAGCCGGTAGAACATGGTGTTACGGTGAATATTCAAGGCTTTGGCGGATTCGGTGATGATTTTAGAATGAATAATAAAAGTATACAGGCTTCGAGTATAGTTTGTGTTATTCTCGCTATCGTACTCAATCAATTTCAAAAGAGATGGATGACAATTTTTCCTGAGATTTTCAACCCCGGAAGACTCTGCAAAGTGATAGATAGCATATTCCTCATAGGGATAAAAATACTCTTCCTTATTAAGCAGTATGCCCAATCTTAAAGCGTCTAAAGATTGGAAATAATGCTCCTGTACTTTTTCCAAATTATGAAAACAACGGCTCATACCGGCATATAAATGGTAGGTTTTCAAAAACGTCTTTAATTGTTTAACTTCGGATTTATAAAACTGATCGTGATCATCATAACTAATGATTAAAATAATCTTATCATCGTAAATGACGGCCTTGCTGTTGGGTATCTGATTTTCAAGTTCGTTTCTTAAATAAGCCAAAGATATTTTAGAATTGTCGAAATGACTGATATCCAGTGCGAGCGTGTAAAGATTTTTGTTGAAGCGGATATTTAAAACTTTAATCCGTTCCATAATGATTTTTCCATCCTTAGTCTTTCCCGTCAAAAGTTCTTCAATAAAGTTTTCATGCATTGCGCCTCGTGAATAGTGGATGAATTTATTTTTTTGCAACTCAATTGCAATAGTCTTAGATAAGAGGACAGCAAGTTCAAGATCTAGATCTTGAAAGGGCTTTTCATGCGCAATAATCGATAAAAGACCAATTTGTTTGCCGCCAATTACGACTTTACTCATAATCCGGGGATATTTTGAATAGGGGTCTGTCCAGAAAAAAGGAAATTCGCTCTGGTTAACGAGTTGGCTGAGTTTGTTCGAGGTGTAATAATTTACGGAACTTAATGAGGCATAACCCGAAGCGACGTATTCATTCCATACAGGATCGTCCTTGATTTTAGTATTCGAGAAGGCAATCGTTTTTAAACTCGTATCAACAAGCAAGACTGAGTTTCCAAACATTGCATACCCTAGTTCAACTAAGTGTTGCAAGCCACTTTCCCCTGCGAGAGCATCGAGGAGTTTAAGTGAGTTTTGGGCAAGAAATTGACTGTTACTCAAATTAGTATTGGATTGTTCCAACTAAATACCTCCCTGACCAAATCATGCAATGTGAACAAAATCTTCTGGATTATTTCGGATGTATATACAAAGGCTTATAGGTCAAAAGAATCGAAATATTAAATATATTAATTATATTCACTCTAACTAAACATTTTTAGGGTGATTTGTCAAAGGGAAAGGAGAGGTATTTGTTTCTTTAATTAAGAACAATCTTATATGAATTAACTATAAATCAATAAGGAGGACTAAACAATGTCTAAAATTCAAGAAGTAAAAGCTATGGTGGAAAAAGGAAAAGCCAAGCTCGTTCCGGGCTTGGTCCAGGAAGCATTGGATGAAGGAAACGCAGCCGGGGATATTCTTGAGGCTATGATTGACGCTATGGGTGTTGTTGGTGACAAATTCTCTAAAGGCGAGGCTTATGTTCCTGAAATGCTGATGGCTGCTAAAGCGATGTCCAAAGGTGTCGACGTGCTTAAACCTCTGCTCACCAGCGAGAGTACATCGTCTTTGGGGACCTGTGTTATCGGGACAGTTCAGGGCGATCTCCATGACATAGGCAAAAACCTCGTTGCCATGATGCTTAAAAGCGCCGGATTTAATGTGATAGACCTTGGTGTTGACGTATCCGCAGACAAATTCGTTGAGGCTATTAAACAAAACTCAAATGTAAACTTAGTAGGGTGTTCTGGATTATTGACAACAACGATGCCGTCGATGAGGGAAACAGTACAAACTCTCAAAGCCAGTGGTTTAACCGGGTTTAAGGTCATGGTTGGCGGTGCCCCTGTAACCCAAGAGATGGCAGATGAAATCGGCGCCGACGGTTTTGCTTCCGATGCCGGAAGCGCTGTTGTTAAAGCCAAAGAATTAGTACAAGCTTAAAACTAGTTTGAGATATAAGGAGGGCAAGGGTTATGTTAACCAAAAGACAAAACCTATTGGAAACCATTAGAGGTGGAAACCCGGATCGATTTGTCAAGCAGTATGAGTTTATGCATTTCATCATGGAAGTTCCTACGGGATTAGAGATGAAGTACGGGCAGACTTGGAAAGATCAATGGGGCATCACGTGGCAATGGCCGGAGGGCCAAATTGGTATGTTCCCTAAGCATGATGAGGAACACAAGGTATTGAAAGATATTACCGAGTGGAAAAAATACGTAAAAGTTCCTCCTATTGAGGCATCGGATGAAGCATGGGCTGCGGCAATAGCACATGCAAATGCCGTGGACCGCAATGAAGAATTTGTCACACCCTTTGTTGCCCCAGGCGTCTTTGAGATGACCCATCATCTTATGAGTATGGAAGATGCCTTAATGGCTTTGTATGAAGAACCGGAGGCTATGCACGAGTTCATTGATTGTCTTACCGAGCGCGAACTGGCCTTTGCAAAGGTATTGATTGATAAGATCCACCCCAATTGTATTTTCCATCACGATGACTGGGGAGGCCAAAAAAACTCTTTCATTTCACCAGAGATGTTTGAAGAATTTTTTCTACCGGCCTACAAAAAAATATACGGCTTCTATAAAGCGAATGGGGTTGAACTCATCGTGCACCACGGTGACTGCTATGCTGCTAACCTGGTTCCCTTCATGATAGAAATGGGAGTCGATATCTGGCAGGGCGTTATGACCACGAACAATACGCCGGAGCTTATTAAGAGATACGGTGGAAAAATTAGTTTTATGGGAGATATTGACAGTGGCGTGGTTGATTTTCCGGACTGGACACCAGAAATTGCTGCCAGAGAAGTCGAGAGAGCTTGTAAGAATTGCGGGAAGTTATACTTTATCCCTTGTTTGACCCAGGGAGGGAATTGGAGCTCATTCCCAGGCGTATACGATTCGGTCAATGAGTCGATTGATAAAATGAGTAAAGAAATGTTCTAACCCTTGCGGACCTTTGATTTTCATAAAGACTTGATCCAAATGAGAGAGAGCCTGCGTTGCTCTCTCTTTGAAAATATAGAAGTACAATTATTAGAGAGGTATATATGGAAAAGGCATTAAACGATTTGCTAAAAGAGGCCCTTGAATTAGGCGCGACGAACGCTTCGATTGTCGAAGTGGCTAACATTCTATTTAATGAAGACTTCCGAAAACAATGTGAACAGAATGCCTGTGGCGTATATAATAAAAACTGGATGTGCCCTCCTGCCATTGGGCCAATCAGTGATTTAATTAAGCGAGTTCTGGGTTTTAATCAGGGCCTTTTGATTCAAACGGTTCACCAGTTGGAAGATTCTTATGATTGGGAAGGTATGCTGGAGGGACAGGCCAATCACGATAAAATATTTAGGAAAATTTTTGAGCAGGTAGAGAGTAGAGATATCTCTACTGGAATTTTGCCTTTAAGCGCAGGTCCTTGTTTGCATTGTGCAAAATGTGCCTATCTCACAGAGAAAGAGTGCTATTTTCCAGACAAAGCAATATCATCCGTCGAAGCCCATGGAATTGACGTAATGGCCTTACTGAAAAGCTGCGGCATACCCTATTCAAATGGTCAAAATACGGTTTCCTATGTGGGATTGATATTGCTTAAATGCGATGAGTTCGCTCTTGAGGGAGAAACTACCTCCCACTGAAATTTATAGGTTTTTCAGAGTAGAGAGCGATGTAATATTAAGGTTGAATAGAAGAAAAGAATAATCTAATTGATCAGATTATCAGGAGGAGGGTGTCATGGAGATAAAGGTGCTCCCCGATCAAGTCATTAATGCATGCAGAGATGAAACGTTAATGGAGGCATTAGTACGCCATCGTCTTTCTGTTCAGAATGTTTGCAATGGTAAAGGAACTTGTGGTAAATGCAAGGTCCGAATAATAGGAACTGTCCCCTCTCCCACTGAACGCGATCGAAAGCATCTAAACGAAACTGAACTTTCGGTTGGAATTCGTCTCGCCTGTGGGGTAGTTCCAGAGCATGGAATGACAATTGAACTTGATTTTGCGGACAATTTGGATCGAAAAGAAGCTGCGCTCTTGGGAATGAAGGCTGCCGCCTTAGACCCTGGGGTAGAGAAGGTTCTCCTTACTCTCAACAAGCCGACCTTAGCTGACGAACGAGGAGACTGGGATCGTACAGTGGATGAGCTGATCAAGGCTACAGGCAAAAACATCGCTGATTCCAATTTGACTGTTATTGGTAAAGTTCCTGGAGTTATCCGTGCTGACAACTATTCGCTGACCGCTACGGTTACAGATCGTGAGATTCTTGATATTGAAGCGGGGGATACAAGGTCAAGATTGTTTGGTGCAGCGGTGGATATTGGAACAACAAGTGTAGCTGTTGCCTTGATTGATCTTTTAAAGGGAACCGTTTTGAAGGTGGTGTCAACTGAAAACCAACAAGCTGCTTATGGGGCGGATGTCATTTCCCGTATTTCCTTTGCCAATGAAAGCAGGCAAAATGCTGTTTTATTGCAGGAGGCAATTCGGAGAACGATTAATCAATTGCTTGAAGAACTTAAACTTGAAACAAACGTAAGTCTTAAGGAGATCGTTAAAATGACCATCGTTGGCAATACAACAATGCATCATCTTTTCCTCGGTCTAGGTGTAGCACATCTGGCAGTTGCTCCCTTTGTTTCTGTTTGCAATCGACCGTTAGGATTTTCAGCATATCAGCTGTGCTTGGACATAAATCCTCAAGCTAAAGTGATCCTATTCCCTAATATCGGAAGCTTTGTGGGGGGAGATACTTTAGGAGCTGTCATCGGGGCACCTGAAGTACTAGAACCCGGTAACCATCTATTAATTGATCTCGGCACAAACTGTGAGTTGTTCTTGAAAACAAACAATACCATGTTGGCATGTTCAACAGCAGCCGGTCCAGCCTTTGAGGGTGCAGGCATTACGAATGGCATGAGGGCAAGAAAGGGTGCGATAGAAAGCATTAGACTGTCTGAACAAGGGGTGAGTTGTCAAGTCATCGGCAATCAAACCCCAATCGGAATTTGCGGTTCGGGTTTAATTGAAGGAATTGATGAGATGAGACGGACCGGAGTAATCAATGTTCAAGGTAGAATTGGGGCTCCGGAAAGAATTTCAACTTTGACCAAAGAGCTTCTGCATCGCATTCGGCAAACTGAAAAAGGTAATGAGTTTGTACTGGCTTATGGGGCAGACCAGGGGCGAGATATTACCCTCACCCAGAAAGATATAGCCGCATTCCAATATGCTAAAGGTGCTGTGTGCGCAGGGATTAAAACGTTGGTGAAAATGGCAGGATTTTCGGTATCAGATCTTGATTCAGTGATATTGTCAGGTACCTTTGCCACTTATCTTAAAGCTGAAAATATCTTGAATATCGGGCTTGTTCCCAATATTCCGCCGGAAAGAATAAAATCCGTTGGAAATGCAGCCCATATGGGTGCTATTCGGGCGCTTGTTGATCATCATGAGTTAGCCTTAGCAGAAGACTTATACCGTAAGATACGCCATATTGAGCTGGGCGGCAGTGCTACTTTTTCTGATTATTTTATGGATAGTATGTATCTAGAACGCCTTGAGGAGGTACGTGATGATGGAAGCTAGCAAACTTGAAGGAGCGATCCTGAAATCGCATAGAGAATCGGCAGGCAGTGCCTCCGCGTTGTTAGGTTTATTTTCATTTGTGATTGGTGCTATTGTCGACCCACTTGTAGGCCTCGGCGGCGGAAATACGGCTTTACCCATGGGCATAGTCATCGCTGTCTCTGAAATTGGCGCGATTCTAAGTTACGTGCTATTGCGACGCAGAAAATCATCTGGTGCCTCTGAATTAGCAGCATTTGACAGGGTTGGCTCCTAGTCGCTCGCAGTAATTAGTTTGATCTGGTGAACGAAAAATCTGACAATTTAAAAGAATCCCTGGAGGCCAGTTATATCAGGGATTCCAGGGATTCTTGAATGTTGTACGATGCACTTTAGTTACTATTAAAAAATCGCATAAAAAGCTAAAAAAAGAGACTGATTATTCTTGTAATTTATTGCAGAAAACAGTCTCTTTTCTAAATCCGTAGTTCTGCTTGCTTCAACAAGGCGATAAGTAACATCTTTAGTGATTCAGTCCTCTTTTTACGGGTATATGGAAGGCGATAGGTTAATCTTTTCTGGGGTTGAAAGGTAAAGCTAGAAATCTATCATAATGTATATAAATTGAGGTCATATCTATTTTCTATATACAGATTAGTAAGATGCTGGTAATCTTTGCTTAAGTAGAGGAGTATCCATGGATTGAGATGGGGTTGTGCGACTCTGCTCATTAATGGAATGATACTCACCCATAAAAAAGTTACAAAGGGGGTGTGAAAGTACTAACATTATGCTTTTAATAAAGGAGGATTTCTATGTGTGATACAACTTCGAGCAATAAGTTCGTCCAAAAGTTAGATGACTATATCGACGGCCTGACCTACAAAAAGGAAAATCTGATTGGGGTCCTGCATTATGCTCAAGAAATATACGGTTACTTACCCGCTAATGTTCAGTGGCATATCGCCCAGAAACTTGATATTCCGTCCGCCACAGTCTATGGCGTCGTGAGTTTCTACTCGTTTTTCACCATGATTCCCAGAGGGGAACACGTTGTCAACGTCTGTACTGGCACTGCTTGCTTTGTACGAGGAGCGGAAAAATTAAAAGATGAACTCGAAAATCAGCTAAAAATTAAAGCCGGAGAAACCACCCCGGATAATCTCTTCACCTTAGAAACTTTACGTTGCGTTGGAGCCTGTGGCCTTGCCCCAGTCATGATCGTCGATGGTAAAGTCCATGGACGCATGAATGAGGCACAGCACATTAATGAGGTCCTGGCAAAGTACCGCCCGGAAAGTTAACGCGATGCACGATGCGCGATGCACGGATATTCGATCCTGAACTTCGATCTTCGAACCTCATCAAACCTTGACAAAAAGCGTCACCGAAGGAAGGGAAAAGCCATATGAAACTCAAAAATACCGATGCGTTGAATGAACTAAAGGCTCAAAGTCTCAAACTCATTGAAGCACGACGGGTGGCTGACACTGTTACAACTAAAAACGCCCGGGGTCTAGTGCGACACGTTATGGTCTGCGGAGGACCCGGTTGCCACTCTTCAGGCAGTCCCGGAATTGCCGAACGTCTTGAAGCGGAACTGAACCAGGCAGGATTATCCGAACAGGTTAAGGTTTTCCAACCCGGCTGTTTTGGCTTTTGTGAGAAGGGGCCGATGATTGAGATTCACCCCGATAATGTCACCTATTGCGAGGTTTCTGAGGATGACGTGGCAACCATTGTCGATGAACACTTCATTCAGGGAAATCAGGTAGACCACCTTCTCTTTATGGATCCAATCACCAAAGAGCGGTTTCCTACCAACATCCCCTTTTACGATGGCCAACTGCGCATAGCCTTACGTAACGTTGGCTATATTGCCCCTGAGAATATTCTTGAATATATTGCCGCTGACGGCTATCAAGCCTTAGCTAAAGTTCTTTTCAGCATGACTCCGCTGGACGTCATTGACGTCATTAAAGAAAGTGGAATTCGTGGACGCGGCGGCGCCGGTTTCCCCACAGGCTTAAAATGGGAATTCACGCGCAAAAGCCAAGCCGATCAACGCTATATCATTTGCAATGCTGACGAAGGAGACCCGGGTGCTTTCATGGACCGCTCCGTCTTGGAGGGTGACCCTCACAGCGTTTTGGAGGCGATGATCATCGCGGGTTCGGCGATCGGAGCATCGGAAGGATTTATCTATGTTCGAGCAGAATACCCGGCCGCCATTCGCCGGTTGCAGATCGCCATTGCGCAAGCCCGAGAATACGGGTTGCTTGGCAAAGCCATTTTAGGCAGTGAGTTCAACTTTGACATTGAGCTAAAATACGGAGCCGGAGCGTTTGTCTGCGGTGAAGAGACGGCTTTGATCCATTCCATCGAGGGGGCCCGCGGGGAACCTTCGGTCAAACCTCCCTTCCCAGCTCAAAAAGGGCTGTGGGGTAAACCCACCTGTGTCAACAATGTGGAAACCTTGGCCAATATTCCTCCGATTATTTTAAAGGGCTCCGATTGGTTCTCTGCTATTGGCACAGAAAAAAGCAAAGGCACCAAAGTGTTTGCTTTGGCGGGTAAAGTCAACAATGTAGGGCTTGTGGAAGTCCCCATGGGGACAACTCTCCGGCAAATCATTTTTGACATTGGCGGGGGAATTAAGCAACGGAAAACGTTTAAAGCAGCCCAAACCGGAGGTCCCTCGGGTGGATGTATTCCTACTAAGTACTTAGATTCCCCCATTGATTATGAATCCTTAACCGCCATTGGTTCCATGATGGGTTCCGGAGGACTCATTGTCTTGGATGAAGACGACTGCATGGTTAATATCGCTAAATATTTCCTGGAATTTACGATGGACGAATCTTGTGGTCGCTGCACTGCCTGCCGGGTCGGTACCAAACGGCTTTATGAGATCCTGACCAAGATCACGGAAGGCAAAGGGACCTTAGAAGATCTGGAAAACATGGAGAAGCTGTGCCATATTATCAAGGACACAGCCCTTTGCGGACTCGGACAAAGTGCTCCCAATCCCATCCTTTCCACCTTAAAGTATTTCAGGGAAGAATATCTGGCCCATATTGTCGACAAAACTTGTCCGGCCGGCGTTTGTAAAAGCTTGCTCAAATATGAAATCACAGATAAGTGTGTTGGGTGTACTCTTTGCGTCAAGAAATGCCCTATGTCTTGCATCACGGGCGTATCCAAGAAACGCCACGTTATCGACCAAGAACGCTGCCTAAAATGTGGGGCATGCATGGAACAATGCCGTGTCGTCGGTGCCATCATCCGTCATTAAGCTACCCCTGAAGGAGGACTCCATATGGATATACAGCTAACAATCAACGACATATCCCTAAAAGTACCGGAGGGAATGTCCATCTTAGACGCAGCCAAAACTGTAAACATCGACATTCCAACTTTATGCTATCTAAAACTCAATGAAATGCACTACAATAATAACATCGCTTCTTGCCGGGTCTGTGTGGTCGAAGTTGAGGGTCGACGTAATCTGGCTTCCTCGTGTTCAACCCCAGTAGCGAGCGGCATGGTAGTTCGAACCGATTCACTGCGTGCCATTCAGGCTAGACGAGCTATGGTTGAGCTGCTCCTTTCTGATCACCCGAAATCCTGTTTGACCTGCGCGAAAAACCAAGACTGTGACCTCCAATCCTTAGCCTCGGAATTAGGCGTCCGCCATATCTCTTATGAAGGGGAAGAATCTGAGTTCGAAATCGACAAGTCAAGTTTTTCTATTGTTCGGGATCCCAACAAATGTATTCGTTGTCGCCGTTGCGAAACAATGTGCAACGAGGTGCAGACGGTGGGTGTTTACTCAGCTGTGGGGCGCGGATTTAACACGGTGGTTAAAACGGCCTTTGATTTACCACTGCACGAGACCTCCTGTACGTTCTGCGGACAATGTATTGCCGTATGTCCAACAGGCGCTTTAACTGAATTGGATCAGGTTGACAAAGTTTGGAAGGCTCTCAACGATCCCAACCAATTTGTCGTCGTCCAAACAGCACCGGCCGTACGGGTCGCTCTAGGGGAGGAATTTGGCTTAGAACCGGGGACGATTGTCACGGGTAAAATGGTCGGGGCTCTGCGTCGACTAGGCTTTGACCGCGTTTTTGATACGGATTTTGCGGCCGACCTGACGATTATGGAGGAAGCAACTGAGCTAGTGCACCGTATTCAACATGGCGGGCGTCTGCCGCTGCTGACAAGTTGTTGCCCCGCCTGGGTCAAATTTTTTGAACATCAATTCCCGGATCTTTTAGACATTCCTTCGACCTGTAAATCCCCTCATGAAATGTTAGGGGTCTTAATCAAAAGTTATTATGCCAAAACGTTGGGGATTGACCCTAAAACGATTACGGTTGTCTCCGTAATGCCCTGCGTCGCCAAAAAATACGAAGCGGCCCGCCCTGAACTCGCGCAAAGCGCAGAAACTGCGGACGTGGACATTGTGATCACCACCCGCGAATTAGCGCGTATGATTCGAGAAGCCAGTATTCATTTTGACCATCTTAAAGACAAAGAGTTTGACCATCCCTTGGGGGAATCAACAGGTGCTGCCATTATTTTTGGCGCAACAGGCGGAGTTCTCGAAGCCGCTCTGCGGACGGCCTACGAAGTGCTAACCGGTGAAACCTTGGAGAAAGTGGAGTTTGAGGCCCTCCGGGGAATGGACGGGATTAAGGAAGCGGTCATCCCGATCGCCGGACGGGACTATCGAATTGCGGTTATTCATGGTCTGGGTAATGCCCGCACTGTGCTGGAGAAAATACGAGCCGGGGAAATCAATTATGATGTGATTGAAATTATGGCCTGTCCGGGTGGATGTATCGGCGGCGGCGGACAACCTTATCATCATGGCAACATGGATATTCTTAAAGCCCGAGCTGCTGCTATTTACCGCGAAGATCGTGCCAAGCCCTTGCGTAAGTCTCATGAAAATCTGGCCATCATAAGCCTGTATAAAGACTATCTGGGAGAACCTTACGGTAAAAAAGCACATCAATTGCTGCATACCAGCTACACGGCACGAAAGAAAATCTAGTCATGTAAGATCGGATTGCCCTCGAATCGGGTATAAAATGTGGTTTAGAAGCACACGATTTAGGTAAGTCAAAAAAGAGGAAGTTAGCTGGGAATCTTCCTAAGGCCGGGATCGTTGGTGTTGACAGAAAACCGCGAAGCTAGTAAGGGACTGCAAGGGACGTTCTCTTTGTGGTTCCTTTTGCTAAAATTTTATATAGTGTGGATTGATCTGCGGTGCTGGTGGTATCCGGCATAGTGGATCCACGCAAAACTATTACCTGATTGTAAGGAGTTTTCTGAGCAAAAGGAGAAGGTTAAATTGCTAAGGAGCCTTCTTACCATTGGTAGAGGGCTTTTTGCTTGGGAGGAAATGAAAAAACTATGGAGAAGAGAATCGGCGTCATAGGTATCGTTATTGAAGAATTTGAAAGTGCCAATAGGGTTAATGAAACGTTACATGATTTGGCGGGTATCATTGTTGGAAGAATGGGAATTCCACGTCCCGAAAGGGGCATAGCGATTATCTCCCTGATCGTAGAAGGTACCTCAGATGAGATTAGTGCAATGACAGGTAAATTAGGGAAAATTCAAGGAGTCAATGTTAAATCTGCATTAACTAAGAAATTGGAGGATTGAAAATGAGCGAGTACTTGGCGAAGGATTTTATTTTAGACGATGAAATTAGGAGTTCATTGGACGAAGGAATTAAAAAAGCTGAAGAGAAAGACTATGTTAGGACAATTCTGGAAAAGGCAAAGACTTGTCAAGGATTAACGCATAGAGAAGCTGCCGTGCTCTTGAATATTGATGATAGAAACGTTTTGGCCGAAATGTTTAAAACCGCTAAAGAAATTAAAGAAAAAATTTATGGCAAAAGAATCGTATTATTTGCACCCCTTTATATTAGTAGTTATTGTGTCAATGGTTGTGTCTATTGCGGATATCAAGCCTGTAACAAAAGTTTGAAGAGAAGTAAACTGACGATGGAACAGTTGGAAGCAGAAGTGAAAATCTTAGAATCGCTGGGACACAAACGAATTGTCATAGAGGCAGGAGAAGACCCTGTTAATTGCTCTTTGGATTATGTGATTGAGTGTATCAAGAAAATATATTCTCTGAAGTTTGATAATGGGAGCATAAGACGAATTAACATCAACGTGGCTGCGACGACGGTTGAGGATTATAAACGCTTGAAAGAGGCTGATATTGGTACGTATACTCTCTTTCAGGAGACGTATAATCAGGAAGTTTATGAAAAAATGCATCCAACGGGTCCCAAGCATAATTACAATTGGCATACTACGGCAATGGACAGAGCGATGGAAGCCGGAATTGGAGATGTCGGGATTGGCGTATTATATGGTTTATATGACCATAAATACGAAACGATAGCCCTGCTAATGCATGCGGAGCATCTTGAAAAAGCCTTCGGAGTTGGGCCGCACACAATTTCGGTTCCCAGACTGAGAGCCGCCGAAGGAGTGAACCTTAGTGAACTTCCCTACCTGGTTACGGATGATGAATTCAAGAAATTAGTTGCGGTTTTAAGATTGGCGGTGCCCTATACCGGCATGATCTTATCCACAAGAGAAGAAGCTGGTTTTAGAGAAGAAGTCTTGGCCTTGGGAATTTCACAGTTCAGTGCGGGCTCTTGTACAGGAGTTGGCGCCTACTCAAAGGAACACGGAATCAATAAGACGGAGGAAAAACCTCAATTTGAAGTAGCAGATCATCGCTCACCGATAGAGGTGATTAAAAGTTTGTGTGAAGGTGGTTATGTACCCAGCTACTGTACTGCCTGCTACAGAGAAGGAAGAACTGGGGATCGGTTTATGGCTTTGGCTAAGGCAGGACAAATAGGTAATGTCTGTCAACCGAATGCCTTGTTGACCTTTAGGGAATTCCTGTTGGACTACGCTGATGATGAATTGAAGGAGTTAGGCCAAAAAGTCATTGAAAAGGGTCTGCTGAATATTCCTAAAGAGGCTGCCAGAGAGGCTGCTAAAGAAAAACTTCAAAGAATTGAAGCTGGTGAGAGAGATCTGAGATTCTAAAGTAACGAACAAGCCTAAGTTTGTAGAGGAAATCCCTTGGAGGAGATAATGTGAACTATAGAATCGAAAAGGATCAGGTCGGCGAACGGAAGATTCCGGAAACTGTCTATTATGGGATCAATACAAAAAGAGCCGAGGAAAACTTTAATTTAGGTTCGAAAAGCGTCAATCTGAAACTGATCTATGAAATTGTTCTGATCAAAAAAGCGGCAGCCAGAGTGAACTATGGCTTAAAGCGATTGCCGGAGGAAAAAGCGAACGCCATAATCCAGGCGTGTGAAGAAGTTATGGCAGGTAAATTCGATCATGACTTTATAGTCAGTGCTTTTCAAGGGGGAGCAGGTACTTCAACGAATATGAACGTGAATGAAGTTGTTGCGAACAGGGCTATTGAGATATTAGGTGGGACAAAAGGCAACTATGAAGTGGTCCATCCTCTGAATGATGTGAACATGTCACAATCGACCAATGATGTTTATCCCACAGCCCTGAGAATTGCCGCAATTCATCTGCTCAGAAAATTAAGCGATTCTCTCGCGGGCCTTCAGGAAGCGCTGCAGGAGAAGGAAAATGAATTCAGTGATGTGATCAAACTTGGCAGGACTGAGCTCATGGATGCCTTGCCGATGATGCTGGGCCAGGAATTTGGTGCGTATGCCAAGGCCATAGAAAGAGACCGCTGGAGAATTTACAAGGTAGAAGAACGCTTGAGACAGATTAATCTCGGCGGTACCGCCATTGGTACAGGAGTTAACGCCTCTCACAAATATATCTACATGATCACGGATACTATTCAGGAGATGACTGGCTTAGGGTTGGCTAGATCTGATTATCCGATGGATATAACTCAAAATAATGACGTTTTTGTTGAAGTTTCCGGACTCCTAAAAGCCTGCAGCACGAACCTTTTGAAAATATCGAATGATTTGAGATTGTTATCTTCAGGCCCGAGGGGCGGATTTGGTGAAATCGAGCTCCCCCAGATGCAAGTCGGTTCCACGATTATGCCGGGCAAGGTAAATCCAGTGATACCAGAGATGATCGGTCAAGTTGCCATGAGGGTGATGGCCAATGACTCTGCGATTACGATGGCCGCCTCAGCTGGACAGCTCGAACTTAACGCCTTTATGCCTCTGATCGCGGAATGTTTGTTGGAATCGCTAGAACTGCTGAATAAGGGAGTCAAAATATTTAGAGATAAGTGCATCGCAGGAATTAAAGCGAATAAGGAAAAATGTCAAGAAACTCTGGAGAAGTCGGCAGCCTTGGCCGCTGCGTTGCTTCATCACCTAGGGTATGAAAAAGCCGGTGAGCTCGCTAAAAAAGCTTTAGCAGAAAATAGAACCATCAGAGAAGTGTTAAAGGAAGAAAATATTTTCTCTGAGGCTAGGATCGATGAAATATTGAACCCTTTAGAAGTTACAAAACCAGGAATACCTGGCCAGCCAGGTAAGTGATGGTGTTGGGGGGATTTAGATGAGCTTAAATGAAACGCCGAGAGGCGTGAGAGTGCATTTAGCGCTCTTTGGTATGAGGAATGCGGGAAAATCCAGTGTAATCAATGCTATAACGGGCCAGGAAACAGCGATCGTCTCCGAAGTGAAAGGGACAACGACTGACCCGGTTTTCAAAGCGATGGAAATATTACCGATAGGCCCCTGCGTTATTATCGATACGGCCGGCCTGGACGATGTCGGAGATTTAGGGGAGCTTCGCATCAAAAAGACCTTGGAGGTGCTCGATAAGACGGATGTTGCTCTGCTGATCGTAGATGTTATAAGGGGAATCAGTGATGAGGATCAATTGATCATTGATAAGTTTAAGGAAAAAAAGAAACCAGTGATTATGGTCTTAAATAAGATTGATACTTTGGAAAATAAGGACGCTCAAACCATAGCGGCGAGTCTTCAAGAATCACTCAACCTTCCGGTCGTTTCTGTGTCGGCTCTCAAGATGCAGGGCATAAAAGAATTAAAGAATGCCATTATTTCTGTTCTGCCAGAGGATGAAGATAAGTTTAAAATTGTGGGCGATTTAATAACCCCGGGTGATTTTGTGGTACTGGTTACTCCTATTGATAAAGCGGCTCCCAAGGGAAGGCTTATCCTTCCGCAGCAGCAGACTATTAGAGATGTATTAGAAAGCGATGCTATGGCCATTGTAACTAAGGAGTATGAACTGAGAGAAACCCTGAATAATCTCGTTAAGAAACCAAAGCTAGTCATTACCGATTCACAAGTGTTTCTAAAAGTTGCGGCCGATACTCCTAAGGATATATTAATGACCTCATTTTCTATTCTATTTGCCCGACAAAAAGGAGATTTAACAGAATTTATCAGAGGTGCCAAAGCCATCGACAAGCTTAAGGATGGAGATAAGGTTTTAATAGCCGAAGGATGTACTCATCACAGACAAGCGGATGATATTGGCAAGGTAAAGATACCAAGGTGGATACGACAGAGAACCGGTAAGCAGATCGAGTTTGAATTCTCCGCGGGAGCAACCTTTACGGATGACATCAAGAAATATGCACTGATCGTTCATTGTGGAGCCTGTATGATGAACAGAACAGGGATGCTCAGCAGAGTAGAAGGTGCCAAATGTCATAGTGTGCCCATTGTCAACTACGGGATTCTCATTGCCTTTGTTCAAGGATTACTTCCGAGAGCGCTGGAACCGTTCCCCCTGGCAAAGATGATCTTGGAAGAAGAAGACCTATATCCTTGATTCCCGTGAAAAATTATACCTACATTAATAAACCCTGATTTTACAGGCATTTTGGTGTTTTTGTAGGAATAAAAATTATACCTACAAATTGAATTACAAATTATTATTTTTGTGACTATTCAGGTACTCAGTTAATCAACCACAGATTACACAGATTACACAGAATAAATACATTTTGGCTCTAAACTACAAATCGCTTGTAACTCAATTGATGATCGCCATAGTTGATTAACAGGCCTCGTTTTAACCTTGTGGCTTTCAGATAATTTATAACTTGTGCCTCTTCATTGACTCCCATCTTCTAATCGTTCTTAATCTGTGTAATCTGTGTAATCTGTGTAATCTGTGGTTCCCCGTTCAGAATTCCCCAAGGCGTATTTACAGTGTTTTTCCTTGTAGGTATAAAAAAAGCGGGATTTTAGGATATAACCTATTGCTTTTATAATATATTATGAAGGAAAAACGATATCAAACATTGAATTGTAATCTTGGAGGTGATAATAATGTATTTTAAACCGTTGTTTGAAAACGATGTTCCCGTTGAACTTCAATCTTGATACGGATTGAAGTTCGGAGGGAAAATTAATGACAAAAAACCATCTCGGTTCAATATACCTAGCGACAGCTGCAACGATTTGGGGTGGCATGTATGTCGTGAGTAAAGTCGTGCTTACTGTTATCCAGCCACTAGAATTAGTCTGGCTCCGCTATGTAGTGGCGCTTATTATGCTAATTGTAGTTGGAGTCGTCACACACCAATCCTGGCATATTCGTCGGCAGGATTTGCCTCATATACTTGCGATCGGTGTGATTGGATATGACCTATCAATCTGGACTCAGTTTGTCGGGACAAAGCTCTCGTCTGCCCAAATGGGAGCGATGATTACCTCAGCTACACCAGCGTTTATGGTAATTTTTGCTCGTCTTATACTGAAGGAAAAGATTACGTTGCGAAAAGGTTTGTCCACTAGTATAGCTATGATTGGGGTATTATGCATCGTTGGGGTCGGTGATATAGGAGCGGCAAATCAGCTAGGAGGTACAGTCTTAGGGATAGCTGCTCTATCCTGGGCACTAATGTCTGTGCTTATCAAGCGAATTCCAAGTGGTTACTCCCAACTTGTCGTTACGACCTACGCTATCGCCATTGCGACAGTGGTCATAACACCGTTTGCATTTGCGCAGTTAGATCAAGAGCAGGTCCATGCTCTCTCACAACCAGCTGTCTGGGGCGGAGTCTTGTATCTTGGTATCGTTGCCACAGCAGCTGCTTTCTTTCTTTGGAACAAAGGATTGCGCATGGTCGATGCTGCTAGTGGAGGTCTTTACTTTTTCTTTCAGCCTTTAGCCGGAACCTTATTGGCTTGGCTACTCCTCGGAGAACAGGTTGGAATTACATTTTGGATTGGAGCAATATTGATTCTCAGCGGGGTTTTTTTGATAGTCAGAGAACCGTAGGGGCACAAAGCATGTACTAACGAGGTCTATGAGAATTGTCAGGGCCGGAGACATCAGGCCTTTACGAAGGATATATAAAGCTTCTTGGCTGGACGAGCGTTTATGGATCTAGAGGTTATCTGATAAATTGGCGCGGAAGGAAGATGATCCGATGGGTAATAATCCTTGTGGAACGACCAAGGCCAATGTTTTTGAGCACACTGAGGTTAACGGGATCCCTATTTATTTTGGCTCTGGGGTTAACCCTGTTAATTCTCCGGCGCAGTTTTTTGTAGCCTGGGGCCAGGGGGCCCTGACCGATGGTTTAATTCATACATTTAACAGTGAGTCTTTAGAAAAAGGATTCCGATGGTTTGTTGATGAGGACGAGGCGGAGGCAGAATATGCCAAGCTACAGCGTATCTTGATAGGCTGAACCAAAGAGGAGAGAACCCGCAAAAAATTTGCGGGTTCTCTCTTTGTATATTCACAAGTATATATTCTTAAGAAAAACTTGTATAATAAACCCTATAGGCCTTTTTCTATAAAACTAAGCAAAAAACTCTAAGACTCTCTTGCGATTTATGACTCTTTTATTATTCATTTGAAGAGGGGATAGGGATAGCCTTTGAAAAAACTTTTCAAACTAATCATTAATAGATTGTTTAAAATTAAGTTAGAGAACTTAGATAAGTTAGATTTTTCCGAGCCGACAATCTTAATGCCTAATCACACATCGTTACTTGATGCTATCATTTTAGCACTAAATTTACCAGACGACGTATGTTTTGTGGTCAATACTGAAATTGCCAAGAAATATGCCTTCTTGGTGAACATGACAAAACATATCACGGTAGGTCCATTAAATCCATTTTCAATAAGGCAGATAATTAAGGAAGTCAAAAGTGGAAAAACATTACTTATTTTTCCGGAAGGTAGAATCACAACAACTGGTGGCTTAATGAAAATATATGGTGGAGCGGCTCATGTGGCTCTAAAGTCAAACGCTAAAATTTACCCAATTACCATCAGAGGCTTAGAGCGGTCGAAGCTTTCTTACTTACAAGACAAAGTTACAACGAGGATTTTTCCAAGGGTATTTATCAGAGTAGGCAATCCGTTCTATATAGCAATAGATGCTGAAAAGTCTCTTAAAACTCAGAAGATAATGGCTTCGGATAACATCTTAAAGATTATGCAGGCTGAACAGGTTATAAGTAGTAGTTCTGAGAATACCATTAATCTTTTTAACAAGCTCTTAGATATAGCAAACGAGGCGGATGAAAACCGCCTAATAATTGAGGATATTACCCAGAAGGTGTCCTATAAAAAGCTACTTTTATCAAGTTATGCCTTAAGTGCTAAATTTAAAGACAAGACTGGGGTTGGAGTGCTCCTGCCTAACTCAGTTGCCCATGTAGCCACTTTATTTGCTCTTTTTAAAAACGGGATAACCCCTTCGATTCTCAATTTCTCAATCGGGCAACAAAATCTACTTGACTGCTGTGAAACTGCTGAAATAAAAGAGATACTTACTTCGAGAGAGTTTATAAATAAAGCAAAGCTGGATGATCTTAGTGCCGTCTTAGCACAAAAAATTAGAATTACGTACTTGGAAGATGTTAAAGCAAGTATTACGTTGGGCGATAAACTAAAGAGTTTCTTTTGTTATCTGTTTAAAAAACGTTCTGGGTTTGAAGATGGAAATCTAATTATGTTCACCTCGGGAAGTGAAAGTAAGCCAAAAGGAGTTGTTCTCTCGCATAGAAATATCTATTACAATATTCAACAAGCAAAGAGTGTTATTGATATTACTGAGAGAGATAAATTCCTAAATGTGCTGCCAATGTACCATAGTTTTGGTCTTACTGCGGGAACCTTATTGCCAGTGCTAAGCAATTTTCAGGTGTTCTTATATCCAACGCCATTGCATTATAGGATTATTCCCGAAATTGCTTACGATAAAAATTGTACAATTCTTTTTGGGACATCAACCTTTTTAAAAGGCTATGGTAAAAATGCCCATATCTATGACTTTTATTCGCTTAGATATGTCTATGCAGGTGCAGAGAACTTGAAAGAGGATGTTCGTGAATTATGGATAGATAAATTTGGGATTCGCATCTTTGAAGGGTATGGTACAACAGAGGCATCTCCAATTCTCAGTTTGAATACGCCACTTCTCAACAAAAAAGGGAGTGTCGGTTGTTTGTTGCCAGGAATAGAGTACAAGCTCGAACCTGTAGAAGGTATTGAAAGTGGTGGCGACCTTCTTGTTAAAGGTGCTAACTTAATGAAAGGCTATCTTATTCACGGAGAGGGCTTTAAGCCACTTAAAGATTGGTATAGGACGGGTGATATTGTCGAAATTGATGCGCAAGGGTTTATCACGATCAAATCGCGGCTTAAGCGTTTTGCCAAAGTAGCAGGAGAGATGGTTTCCTTAGATCTTTGCGAAGAAGTAGCTGCGGAATGTTTTGGAACATCAAACCTTGCGACAATAGCTACTTCCGACCCTTCTAAGGGCGAAAAAATTATTCTCTTTATGACAGAAGAAGGTCATTCTCTAAAAACACTCAGGGCCTATATTCGGTCAAAGAATTTATCGCTACTACTAATGCCTTCAGAGCTCAGTCTTATAGATAAGATTCCTCTATTAGGTAGTGGAAAAACAGACTATGTGACGTTACAAAAACAGTAAGTTAGAGGGGTAACCAAGGAACTATATCCTAGCATCGCAAAAAAGTATGATACCGCAAGCCAAGAATGAAATTCAGACTGACACGTCAATAGCAATTACTAGGGAAAATTTTTATGATGAACTGAAGAGATATATAAACTGAACCAGTGGTCGAGTGCTGGGTCGATTTTACCCGTTTCCCAAAAGAAGGCTCCTTACGAAGTTTGGGTTGGATTAATGGGATACTGGATGATTTTAAGATTGGTTGATGTTGTTAGATTACATTTAAGAACTTGCTGGGAGCGTTGGAGGAGACTTATTCCATAGCTTCGTTTAATAAAACCATATGAAAGTGGTCTTCCCATTTGCCATTAATCCGTAGGTATTTCTTGGCTAACCCTTCGTTATAAAAACCAAGCTTTTCCACTACTCTCATAGACCGTACATTTTGAGGTCGAATATTGGCTTCAATCCTATGAAGTTCTAAAGTTGTGAAGGCAAATTCTATTATTTTATATAGAGCCTCAGTCATATAGCCTTGATTTATTTCTTCATGATCCAGTTTATATCCTAAATGGCACGAGAGGAAGGCGCCGTAAACGATATTGTTTAAACCGATTGACCCTATAGTTCCGGAAAAAGCATCCTCCTTTTTAAAAAGCCATACTCTAAATGTCCCTTTATCAGATATTTTGGACAGTTCCTTATATAGCGCTTCCCGTTGGTAAGCGATCGTGTAGAAATTACTGTCTCTTACTGGCTCCCATTCTTTGAGAAACTCATTGTTGCGTTCGTAATAATCCAAAAGTAGACCAGCAGAGTTTTCATCTAATACCTTTAGAATCAAGCGGTCAGTTTCCAACTGTACTTGTTTTAAGTCAAATTCCATAGCTTTTTATCTCCAATCTTAAATATCGGAGCATTAGTATATCACCTCCCCCTTTTTGGTTCAAGGAACATATCTGCCCACCTCATCGCTTTTTAACTCCAATCGGTTCCTAATGGACACCAAAAAAATCGCAAATGTTTACTAATAAGACAATATAAAAATTTCTGTCTATAAAAACAATGAAAGGCCGTGATAGTGGTTAAACCTCTGTCAAACTTACTAATTGCCCAATTCCTGTCGGCACTGGCGGATAATGCCGCCTTCTTCGCCATACTGGTTTACTTGGCTAAATATAGTGAGCCTAATCCGGAAATAAAGATGGCTGCCGTTCAAGCAGCCTTTCTTTTGGCCTATGTTTTACTTGCTCCAATAGTAGGAACGTTAGCAGACAAAAACTCTAAATCAAACATACTGGCCATCGGAAATATTGTTAAGGGGTTAGGAATTGTAGCGCTTCTAGCAGGAGTAAGCCCAATCATAAGTTACGGCATTATTGGGATTGGAGCTGTAGTGTACTCACCAGCTAAATACGGCATTTTAACTGAGCTGACTACTAATGGAGAAGAACTTCTCAAGGCAAATGCCAAAATCGAAAGTTTAACTATTGTTGCAATCCTCATCGGTACAGTAGCAGGAGGCGCAATCTCAGAGTTTTCAGTGTATCTGGGGATTAGTGCCTGCCTTGTATTCTATGTTTTGTCACTTATAATGAGCCTCTACATTCCTAAAAAGGCTGGTAATACTGGAATATCGTATATTACATCAATAAAAAGCTTTTTTAGTGATCTCAAGTGCCTAGTTAAGAATCCTAAGTTAAGATTTTCTTTAATAGGCACAAGTTCTTTCTGGATGACTTCAGCAGTACTTAGAATAGCTTTCCTTGCTTGGTTAGCGATTTATCTAGGTATAAAATCTCAAGCAGAGCAGTCTGTAATTGTGGGTGTTACGGCTATAGGTATCATGATTGGAGCTATTCTTACCCCAAAACTCATTAATACAGACCGGTTCTATAATGTTTATAAATATGGCTTCGTATTGGCCAGTGTGATTTGTCTCTCCTATTTTATTAACAACCTGATTTTAACGGTGGGATTACTCTTGACTATCGGCTTCTTGGGAGGAATATTCGTAGTACCCCTTAATACAATCATACAAGAGAATGGGAAACAATTAATTGGGTCTGGAAAAACTATAGCTGTTCAAAATTTTGCTGAAAATTGCTTTATGTTGATAGGGATAGGTCTTTACAAGTTTGCCGTTTCAAACGAAGTTGCGGTTAACCTTGCAGTAGTTGGAATTGGATTTATCCTTTTAGTAATTGTCTTATATCTGTTTAAAGCATCGAGAAAGCTGAATAAATAAAACACCTGCGCCCGAAAGCGCAGATGTTGAAAGCTGACTTGAATTTTTACCAACCTGGATGCCGTCTCCACCGATGAGCCGGTTGTACATATAGCGGTTCAGGATAATGATGCCAATGATGATGATGTTCAGGATATCCATAATATCCATAATATGAGGGATACCCATAATGCACTGGATATCCATGATATCCATGCTGTTCATGATGTCCATAAGATCTTCCATCCATAATTATCACTCCTATTTTTTTAAGATTTATCAGTAGTTAGAATATTTTAATTTAATTCTCATTACCTAATTCCATTATATGGTATATACAATTTGTCTGGTTCCTATAATCGATGCCTCATTTTAAAAATTTGGTTTGGATTATTTTAAGGAATATCTCTTGAGTATAGTTGCGAATGTTTTCGCTGTGACCTGATTACGTTCAAAAGGTATTGACCTAAACCGCAACGTCTAGTAAAATGAAATTAAGAATGATGACAAAAATAATGAATACCCAGGCGTCAGGTTTCGCTCACTCTGATTTGAGTTGAAAACTGGTTGCTTGGGTTCTATTTTTGTACAAGGAGGGTCTGTGTGTTTACGTTATATGATTTAGTTCAACCAGATAACCTGGCAGAAGCTTATCAGATCTTGTCTGATAAAAGAAATAATACCATTCTCGGAGGCTGTGCTTTTTTAAAAATGGGGTCAAAAAGAATCGGTACCGCGATTGATCTAACCAACCTCGAGCTTGATTATATTAAAGAGCAAGACGGTTTTTTTGAGATCGGGGCCATGACTAGCTTAAGAGAGCTTGAAACTCACAAGCTGGTGAGAGAGTGCTTTAATGGAGTGCTTCCGAAATCAGTGCATAACATTATCGGCGTTCAATTTAGAAATTGCGTTACTGTGGGTGCTTCAGTCTATGCAAAGTACGGATTTTCAGATTTAATCCCTGCTTTGTTAGCCTTAGACACTGAAGTTGAATTATATAAGAACGGAAGAATATCCCTAGTTGACTTCTTGAATCAGCCTAAGAAAAAAGATATTTTAGTTAAATTATGGATTAAGAAAAATAACCGCCAGGCTGCCTATTGGAGTTTAAGGAAATCAGCCAGCGACTATGCGGTCTTAAATGTTGCTGTTTCCAAACTGGACGCACAATGGAAAATCGTCGTAGGTGCCAGGCCGGGTAAGGCGGCAATAGCACTTGGTGCTTCTGCAGCTCTAGCGCAGGGGAACCTAAGTATTGCAGAAATTGAGGACGCAGCGCAAAGGGCTTCAGATGAGTTATCCTTTGGAACCAATATGAGGGGGACAGCAGACTATCGAAAGGCTCTCTGTCAGGTGCTCGTCAAGAGGGGAATAATGGAGGTAGTAAATGCAAATCAAAGTGACAATTAACGATAAATTGGTGACTTGGGACGTCGAAAAGGATGAGTTTTTAGCGGATACTTTAAGGTCCCATGGATTCTTGAGCGTGAAAAAGGCTTGTGAAACAAGCTGTTGCGGACTATGTACTGTTTGGCTTGAGGATAAGCCGGTACTCTCATGTTCTATTCTGTCCCTGCGAGTACAGGGTAAAAAGATCACAACAATAGAGGGAGTTTCCAAGGAAGCGGAGGAATTTGCCCGAGTACTCACGGCAGAAGGGGCTGAGCAGTGTGGTTTTTGCAGTCCGGGTTTCATCATGAATGTACTGGCTTTGAAAAATGAACTGGTAGATCCTTCAGAAGAAGAAATCATACACTATCTAACAGGTAATTTATGCCGCTGCACAGGTTATATGGGACAGCTTAGAGCGGTTAAGACCTATCTGGGGGTGCTTTAATGAAAAAGCTGGAGATGAAAAGCGTTGGTCATAGTATTCGCAAAATCGATGGCATGGCGATTGCTACCGGCAAACCGGTGTATACTGAGGATTTAGCTATGTCAAATGCTTTAGTTGTGAAAATTTTAAGAAGCCCTCATGCTTTTGCTAAGATTAGCTCGATCGATATCTCTCGAGCAGAAAAGGTGGAGGGGGTGGAATGTATTCTGACCTTTAAGGATGTACCTGCCGGACGTTTCACTTTAGCGGGACAATCCTATCCCGAACCCTCGCCCTATGATCGTTTGATCCTCGATGAAATCGTTCGTTATGTCGGAGATGAAGTAGCCATCATCGCGGCGGTGGATGAAAAGACAGCGCTACAAGCTATGAAGAGAATCAAGGTAGAGTATGAGGTCTTAGAACCTGTTTTGGATTTTGAGCAGGCCTTAGGGCATTCCACGGTCATTCATCCTGAAGAGGATCTGGCCTGTAATTTTGATATTGGGCTGGATAAGGAAAAAAACATTGCTTCTTCTTTTAAAGAAGAAGTGGGAGATGTTGAGGAAGAATTAAAGCGCTGTGACGTGGTCGTCGAAGATATCTATTATCCCCAGGCACAGTCTCATGCTATGATGGAGTCGTACCGTGCCTATACGTACCTCGATCATACGGGAAGGCTGGTGGTGGTCAGTTCCACTCAGATCCCTTTTCATATTAGAAGACAGTTGGCGAGAGCTTTGCAAATCCCCGCCAGTAAGATTAGGGTAATTAAGCCAAGAATCGGTGGCGGATTTGGGGGAAAGCAAACCGGCGCGGTAGAGGTTTTCACGGCCATCGTAACCCTGAAGACAGGGAAACCGGCGCTTATCGTCTATGATAGAAAAGAAACGTTTACCAGTACGACCAGTCGTCATGCTATGAGACTGAAGGTCAGACTGGGCGCAGATCGAGAAGGTATTATTCGAGCGATCGATATGGAGGTTTTATCGGATACCGGAGCGTACGGGGAACATGCTGCCACGGTCTTAAGCTGCGTAGGTCATTATACTCTGCCGCTTTATAATAAAACGAGAGCTGTTCGAATCACCGGAAATGCCGTATATACTAATAAAATGTCCGCCGGGGCCTTTAGAGGGTATGGCGCCACTCAGGGTACGTTTGCCTTGGAATCGACCGTTAACTTGTTGGCGGAACAATTAGGCATGGATCCTACGGAGGTTCGCTTAAAGAATATCAGCAAAGAAGGGGAAACCTTTCTTACAGGTCAAGGGGTTCTGCTCGGAAGTTCATCCTTAGACCGGTGTATTAAGAAGGGCAAGGAGCTGATCGGCTGGAAGGATAAATTTCCAAGCCGAGAAATCAGGGGGAATAAAGTTAGAGCTGTGGGAATGGCGATCACAATGCAGGGCTCGGGAATTGCTAATATTGGCACCGCGTCGATTGAAATCAGACTCAATGATGATGGCAATTTTACCCTCCTCACGGGCGCAACCGACATGGGAACCGGATGTGATACCATACTCAGCCAAATGGCTGCTGAAATTTTGGAAATACCGATTGAGAATATTATGGTCAACGCTGCAGATACCGATAGTTCTCCCTACGATCCAGGGTCTTACGCCTCAAGTACAACCTATGTCGCAGGAACAGCGACCGTCAAAGCTGCGCAAGATTTAAAAATGAAGATATTGGAGCAGGGAGCGAAGCTGTTAGGGGTTGCGTTAGAAGAGGCAGAACTGAATGGGTTGGCGGTCCGTACGCTCAGCGGAGATCAAGAGATTAGTCTTGTCAAACTTGCTGAACTTACCATTCTAGGCACGGGTAAACTTCAGCTGACGGGATATGCAACCCATGGAAGTGACGTTTCACCTCCACCCTATGTAGCAGGCTTTGCCGAGGTAGAAATCGATCGAGAAACAGGAAAAGTAGAGTTGCTTGACTATTTTGCTGTTGTAGACTGTGGGACAGTAATTAACCCAAACCTTGCAAGGATGCAAGCTGAAGGAGGGATTGCCCAAGGAATTGGGATGGCTCTCTATGAAGAGGTAAGATACGATAAGTTCGGAACGATGGCAACGAACTCTTTCATGCAGTACAAAATTCCCTGCCGCAAAGATGTTGGACGAGTGCACGTAGCGTTTGAAGAGAGCTATGAACCAACAGGACCGTTCGGCGCGAAATCTATTGGAGAAGTGGTGGCCAATACTCCTCCGCCAGCCATTGCTCATGCCGTTTATAATGCGGTAGGGGTTAGAGTAACCCATTTACCCATTACGTCTGAAAAGGTATTTTTAGGGATGCGGAGATCATAAGAAGATACAATTAAGATATACTTTTCGTCACGGCTTAAAATTAAAGACGGTTATAGAGAAATGAGAATTAAACTCAGAAAACTATTGCTTTCAAATGGTTAGAATTAGAAGAGGGAAGAGAATGATATTTTCAGACGGGATATTAATTTGAACCTTCAGGTGAGTAGTCAATTATGTGATATTTTGTAAAGATTTTTGGATTGTGCTCAGGCAATTCTCTGATAAAGGGTCTCCATGTCCAAAGTAAATTCTCTCAATTTTCTTGGAAACAAGATATTCTAAAACCTGTACAAATTCCGGTGCATAGGTATTATCTTTGGTCCTAATGATAAGCGGAGTGTCGCCGGCAAATAAAACCTTTTCTTTTGCGCAGTAAAGACAAACAGAATCTGTGCTATGCCCTGGGGTGTGAATCACTTCAAATTGCCGATCGGCTATTTGAAGAAGTTCACCCCCTTTTAATATTATATCAACCTCCTTGAGATTGGATGAATAGGCAAAAACTTTGGGGTTAAAGGTGCGTTTGATAATAGGTAAAAGACTGGCATGGTCGTAATGAGTATGAGTCAAAAATACTTGTTCGATTTTGTGTTTTCCGACGCCAGTTGAGGATTCTTCGATTCTCCTGAGTATTCCAGGGTCTCGGCCAACATCGATCAGGGTATTTTTGTCCTCCAGCGCATTCCAATCTCCTGTGAGTAAATAGACATTAGAGGTATAGATCTCACTGAGGCGGAAGAGATTCTTAATTTTCATAGGTTACCCCTTATTTTACGACCTTTCGATACAGTTGGGCATTGGAGACTACAGGTTCAAACATATTTTCAATTTGTTTGGGAAGTTTTTGAGTTTGTTCCATGGTCAGAAATCCCCCGTCCATTAAGGCAGAATGAAACATTTTGATCACTTCAATTCGTTGAGACTCATTGAAATGTAAGAGGACGTTCTTACAGAGGATAAGTCCAAAATCATGAGCTACTGGAAGGAGAGAAAGTAAGTCGTGTTTTTGGAACTTAACGACTCGCTTTATTTCATCAATGAGCTTAAAATACCCGTCTTGTTCATCAGGTACAAAGTATTTCTTGAAAATTTCCTGAGGGATTCGTTCCACTTGATCTTTGGGGTAGGCGGCATTCGTTATGATTTCATCAAATAAGTCACTGCCATCAATATCGGTAGCTTGAATGCGAATGTTTCTGAAATACATATGACCTATTCGTTCTCTTAAGAGCATAGCTAGTGTATACGGCTCTGGGCCCATAGCACAGCCAGCATCCCAAATGTTAATATATCTTCTTGCCCTTAGTTCAGGCAAGGCATACTCGCAGATCATCTCAAGTGTTTGTAAATCTCTGAAGAAATAAGTAAATGCCATAAAATCCCTCCACATGTATTCGAAAATTATCATAGTCAGTGTAAGTAGAAAACGATCTTAATAATTTATTCTATATAATAAGTCAATTTTCCTCCGTATTTTTAATATAGGTAAATACACTGTAAATTGAGAAAAAATATCTAATAATTAAAATATGCAATATATTTTCAAGAGAAATAAATTGCATATTATTGTGAGATTTTAAACAAATAATGCCTGAATAGATCATAATTTGTAATATAAAAAGGTTAAATGTTAGATAACAAAACTAGTATTATGTTTTAAAAACCAGTATTATATTACACATATAGGCGAGTAAGTGATCGCTTACCGATGGAGGAGAGGCTGTTGTCTAAATTATTACACACTAAAGAAAGCTTAATTTTGTCGACGATCGAGGTTATAAGTGAACAGGGTCTGCAGGGACTTACAACTAGGGAGGTGGCGAAAAAGGAGGGTATTTCTGAATCTACTATCTTTAAGCATTATAAATCGAAGAACGAACTCATTCTCGCGGTACTCGACTATTTTTCCCATTATGATCAAGCGATTATCGAATCATTAGGTCTGAAAGAGTTTAAACCAATCGAAGCCATTACATATTTTGTAGAAGCCTATGTCACGTATTATGAAAATTACCCAGAGATAACGGCAATTATTCTATCTTATGAGGGATTAATGCATGAAGTTGAGCTCTGCGATGTGGTCAAAAGAATTGTTACTCAACGAGTCAATACGATTCAATCTTTAATTGAGGATGCTAAACGTCAGAATGAAATCCCTAAAGATGTCGATACTGAAAGCTTGGCTGATCTAATTATCGGTTTAGAACGAGTTGTTGTCCTGAGATGGCGCCTTTACAATTATGATTCTTCTCTAAAAGAACATACTCTGACTGCTTTAAAAATGTTGTTAGATGCTTTCAAAAATAAAGGGACCAAATAGACCAATAAAACAAATAAAACAAATTAAACAAATTAAACAAGTTGCTAGAGGAGTGGAGTTAGATGAAGAAATTACTAATTGTTGATGATGCGGCTTTTATGCGACTTTCCATTCGTAATATGCTGCTGAAATATGATTTGGAAATTGTAGGAGAAGCGGCCAATGGGGCGATTGGTGTTGATATGTATAAAGAATTACGTCCTGATGTCGTGACAATGGATATCACGATGCCAACGATGTCCGGAATTGAAGCTCTCAAGGCCATCAAGGCATTTGACCTTGAAGCTAAAGTGATCATGGTATCAGCCATGGGACAAGAAGAGATGGTAAAAGAGTCCATAATTAGTGGAGCAAAAACATTTATCGTCAAACCGTTTAAGGAAGAAGTCTTATATAAAACAATTTGTAAAGTACTAGGTGTCTAGAAAATTTTCTACGTCAGAAGGGGGTGAATGAATTGTCTAACCAGTATGTTAATGAACCGATGCTGGATCTCTTCATTTTTGAGTCAATGCAACTGATTGAGCAAATGGAACTCTTGATTATCGCCAATGAAAAGTCTACTTCCTATGCTTCCGAGGCTATCAATGAGATCTTTCGGATTATGCATACGATTAAAGGTTCCTCGGCAATGATGCTCTTTGACAATATTACAACTCTGGCCCATTCGATGGAAGACCTATTTTTTGTCCTGCGCGAGGACAAGCCCCCGAATGTTGACTATTCCGAGTTGTCAGACTTGTTGCTTGAGGGGCTCGATTTCATTAAAGTGGAGATTGCTAAAATAAGAAATGGAGACGAAGCAGATGGTATTGCTTCTGGGTTAATTCAAAGTTTGAAGGTCTTTCATGCTGCGATAAAAGGCCAGAATGCCGCCACTATAGATCCGAATGTAGCGCCAGAAGCTGTTTCCTATGGAAATGGTTCCAAGGAGATGCAACAGTATTACATAAGTAAAGTAAAAACGGATATAACTTCCCTAAAGAATACATTTCAGGCTACCCTAAGTTTTGAACAAGATTGCGGAATGGAAAACTTGCGAGCTTTTGGAGTGGTAAACGATCTGGGAGGGCTTGTAGAAGAGTATTACCATATACCTGAGGATCTCGATCATGAGGATAGTGCAAGAGTTATTATTGAGCAAGGGTTCACCTTGTTTCTAAAAACAGCTCATTGCTTGGAAGAAATTCATAGCGCTCTGATCCAGACGTTCTCTTTAAAGGACCTGCAATTGACTCAGGTTGAAAATAGCGACCTATTCAATGATCTCCACAAAGAAAGAGAGATTTTGTTAGATGAAAGCTATGTGCAGGTTCCAACTTCGTGTCGAGACAATGTAGTCACAGAACCTGAAGAAAAAGAAATTCAAGCTTCGGCAACCCAACAAAGCATCATTAGTGTCAGTGTCGCTAAGTTAGACCAGCTAATGGATTTAGTAGGCGAAATGGTGATCGCAGAGGCGATGGTGACTCAAAATCCTGACCTCAAAGGCTTGGAACTTAATAACTTTCAAAAAGCTGCTCGACAACTCAGGAAAATTACCAGCGAATTACAAGATACTGTCATGTCAGTGCGTATGGTACCTTTAACGGGTACGTTCCAAAAGATGAATCGGACACTGCGCGATATGTGTAAAAAGCTCAACAAAGAAGTCCGACTGCAGTTGATTGGTCAGGAGACTGAGGTTGATAAAAATATCATTGAGCATATTTCAGATCCTTTAATGCATATCATTCGCAATTCGATTGATCATGGCATAGAAATGCCCGCTGAACGCGAAACCAAGGGAAAACCTCGTACAGGAACGATTATTTTAGAAGCTAAAAATGCGGGAGGGGATGTCTTAATCATAATTCGCGATGATGGTGAAGGTTTTAATAAGGATAGAATCTTGGCGAAAGCTCGTGAAAAAGGACTAATCCAAGTGCCAGAAGAGGAAATAGCGGATAAGGAAATCTACAACTTGGTTTTTCTGCCTGGGTTTTCAACGAACGAGAGTGTCACGGAATTTTCAGGGCGTGGTGTCGGGATGGATGTCGTTGTGAAAAATATTGAAGCCGTTGGAGGATCAATAGCGGCAGATAGTGTGCCTGGAAAGGGAACGACCATTACTCTCAAGATTCCTCTGACGCTGGCTATTATCGATGGAATGAATATTAAAGTAGGGGATTCGCGCTATACCATACCGACAACCGCTATTAAAGAGTCCTTCAGGCCAAAAATGACTGAGGTGATTGTCGATCCGGATAATAACGAAATGATGATGGTTCGAGGACAGTGTTTTCCCATCCTGCGTTTGCATGATATTTATCATGTTAAGACGGATGTGACCCATTTTACGGATGGGATCATCATTATGGTAGAACAAGACAATAAAACTCTGTGTATCTTTGCAGATGAGTTGATCGGTCAGCAGCAGGTTGTTGTGAAAGGCCTGCCGGAATATATACGAAACACGAAAAAAGTCAAAGGTTTAGCTGGGTGTACCTTATTGGGCGATGGAAGTATAAGTCTCATCCTGGATATCGGGGGACTTATGACTAGATAATCAACGTAAATTCTAAGAGAAAGGAGAACTAAGATGGCAGATATTGTCGATCAAGATAATCAGGACCAGATCGAAGATACCCAGAAAGGTAAGTTTCTCACCTTTTGCATGGGTGATGATTTTTATGGGATCGAAATCAAATATGTCACTGAAATCATAGGCCTGCAGCCCATCACTGAAATCCCCGAAATGCCCAAATATATTAAGGGAATCATTAATTTGCGAGGTAAGATTATCCCGGTCATGGATGTTCGGTTGCGTTTTAGAAAGCCCTTTAGAGAGTACAATGATAGAACTTGCATCGTGGTAATTGATATCAGTGAGGTGTCGGTCGGTCTCATAGTCGACAGCGTTTCTGAAGTGATATCTATTCCTGATGAAGAAATTGTTGCTCCCCCGAGTATGTCAAAAGAAGGGAATAAATATATCAAGGGAATCGGCAAAGTGGGAACGGATGTGAAACTCCTGCTAGACTGCGATAAGCTACTTAACGAAACGGATTTGGAAAGTTTAAGTGATCTCTAAGAAAATACGTGGAGGTGTTGGGTATGAATTGGTTTATGGATCTGAAAATCTCAGCGAAGTTATTAGTTGGGTTTATTATTGTCGCAATTCTAGCGGCCATTGTAGGCGTCGTAGGGATTATAAACATAAAAGCCATAGCAAAATCTGATACTGTGCTTTATGAGAACTATACCGTGCCGATCTCTGAATTAGCAGATATTTCGACCCAATTTCAACGGACTCGGGTTAATACACGTGACATGATTGTAACGAATGATCCCGTTGTGATAAAAAGCTCGATGGACAGTATAACTCAGAGGCAAGCTGATATAGCTAAGGATTTAGATTCTTTTGATAAAACTATAATAACGACTAATATTAGGGGATTATACGATGATCTAGTTAAGAAATATACTGCCTTTGGCCAGCAGATTACTAAAGTAACGGAGCTGGCGAAACAAAACCAAGATGTAGAGGCTATTGCACTAATCAGTGAAACCGGGTCTATGGGCATCGCGTCACGAGAACTTCAGGATGCAATTGCCAACATAACCAAAGCTAAGTTAGATAATGCCAAGTTAATGTCAGATAATAATATTAAGCAGGCCAATAGCACCACAATAATTATGATTATTGTTATACTCGTGGGTATAATCATAGCGGTAGGGTTAGGTGTGATCCTAAGCTCAATTATCAGCAAACCTGTCAAGCTCCTTGCAGAAGCTGCGGATAAGTTAGCTGTTGGGGATGTTGATGTTGAGATAAGTGTAAAAAGAAAAACTAAAGACGAATTAGGTACATTAATGGGATCTTTCGAAAAAATGGTTAAAAATATTCATGATCAAGTCAATGTTGCTGAAAAAATTGCAGCTGGCGACTTATCTGTGATAATTAAGGTCAAGTCGGATAAAGACTTATTAGGTAAAAAACTTGTAGAGATGCAAGATACGGTGAAAGCTCTCCTGAGTGAAACGGATAAACTGATCGTGGCAACTCAGGAAGGGAAACTTGATACCCGAGGCAATGCCAAAGCCTTCGCGGGTGGCTGGGGAACCTTGGTCGGAGGAGTCAACGACCTAATCGATGCTTTTGTCGGACCGATCAATGTGACAGCAGAGTATGTCGACCGCATCAGTAAGGGAGATATCCCACCGAAGATCACGGATAACTACAATGGGGACTTT
>JARLHW010000060.1 GCA_031292075.1 Desulfosporosinus sp. | reverse complement strand
TCATGCAACTTTGAGCATTTGATTCAATGCCTGCCGAACTCGACCGGCTTCCCCCCCTCGACATTGTTTACTTCAGCGATGAACTTTGAAAAGTGCATCTTCACACAGATGTTCTTCTCGCCGTTTGCCAAGTCCACGTGGACCAACCGGTATTCAAACTGCACGATAAGTGGAGGAATAAACGCGGCAGCGATTTCTGACGGTAGCTTCTACCAGTGCAGTATCGTCTTTGATGGTTGCACAATAACGCCTGGTCCGTCCTATACGATCCAGATTCTGAACAATGACGGTGTTATCAAGTTTGTCAACTGCACGTTCCCTGCTCTAGCAGGAGCAGGCAATGCATTCAACATGTATATGTACGGGGACGCGACCCATCTGTTGACGGCTTCGAGCTTTCTCACAACCACAGTCGTTTTTGACAATTGCGTCTTTGCTCCTGCTGCCGGCTCTTATGGCCTCAGTATAACATCGAACGCTCCAGGGACAGTTACGCCGTTCGCCCGGTTTGTTGTAACTAATTGTCGGTTCCAGACCGGAAAAGCCATCAATAACGCGAATGTCAGCAATCTCAGTGTTTCGGAATGCACGATGGACGATGGCACAATAACGAACGCTGCGAGCTGCAACACCTATGTTACCAACTGCAAGGTCACTGCGAATTTTGATGCGACAAAGCACTTTGGACTAAAGGACGATGGGACTGTGGTCGGTACTAATCTCATTGTGAGAGGGTCGGAGACCATCTACAACACCTCAGACGCCTCGAAAAGCGTGGCTTTGGTGACAGACACAAGCGGCAATTTAGGGATCACGCCAGTCGGGCCAGGGATAAAGTTGTACTACGCCACAGACCCAGCACAGGTCACCACCATCGACACTTTGAGCAACGGAGTGTTGACTATTACTCCTAGCGGTCGACATACTTATTTCTATTCTGATGAATTCGTGTTCTCAGCGGATAACTCAAAGTACATCCAGATAAACGTCGACAACAACGGCTACGGCACTTTGGCAACTATTGGAGGTGCAGCATATCTCTCGACAAATTCGGGCACCACATTCAATGTGGCTAAAACGACAGACGCGAGCGCAGTAGGGACGGCCGCCATGACAGTTCAAGGTGGGCTTAGCATTGCCCATAAGACCCACGCAGGCGACTCGATAACGATTCACAACCAAACTGACACGTCAAAGCTCAACGTTCTGCAGACGGAAAACCCGACCGGTAATCTCCTTATTACGAGTGCGGCGCAAGTTAAATTAGTTACTCCAATGTGGGACGAGCTCTGCCTGTTATCTTCTGCGCGGGTGGCGCCACCGCCGGCCACGACAGCGCCAGACATAACAACTCTGGGAAATACAATTTTGGGCTATCCGATTCAAATGTATGTGTTCCCGCACGGAGCAACGAAAACTATTCAGTTCATGGGTCAGTTACCCCATAACTGGAAGATCAACACGCAAATAATCCCGCACGCGCACCTTGCCGTCACCACGGCACCATCGCTCGATGCGAATTTCGTGCTGTCCTGGTTCATAACGAACAGCGACGGCGGCAGCATCTCGCCATACGACTCTTACGAAGAGACAAAGGCCCGTACACTCACAGGCCTTGGGTCAGGCTCTGTTTTTACATTGGCATTCACTGCGCAAACGCCAAGTGCGATAACGGGCGCGTCAGCTCTGATTTTTGGCCAGTTTACGCGGACAGGACTGGATGCCGCGGACACATCTTCCGATCAGGTGTGGCTGGCCGGACTAGACTTTTTCATTCAAAAAGATGCTATCAACGGAACGACAACGGCTGTGTACTAAAAACTCACTAAACTAAAAGGTCTTTTTTTTGATAACTGGTATTCTTTGAAAAAAAAAACAACTTTGTTTTTATTTAATGCACTATACACAGTAGGTCAGGATCAGCGTTAGTGCGATAATGGGCACCCACAGGCAACCCCCCTGTCACAGCGGCCCCATTGTTGGCGTAAATCGGAACGCTCGTCTCTATCAGACTAGGCTGTGATGCAGTATTGTTCGTAATGTACCACCAAGGATCTTTGAATACCACTGATATAGATGATTTTTCGTAGAGGGTTATAGGGGTATCGGAACCACCGTTGACAGAAAACCCTTTTCCAGTTGATGGATACAAGTTGATTGTTACTGTGAGATCAGAGTAGATTACGATCTTCATCCCAATCTTGGCGTTACCTCCTGGAAGGACGATTCCTTGCCCAACAGTGCCAGCAGTTACGAGGACGGTTTCGCATGTAATTGCTGTTGCGGTGCCCTGACTGTTTCCCGCAGCGGAGATAGGTTGCAGAGGGGCGTAGTTCTTTGCGATAGACATTGTGTAAAAATACGGTGCTTTGTATATGTAAACACTGGTCGAATTTGGCTCCAACACTACAGCAGAGTTCGCTGACCCGCCATCTATTCCTTGAGTGGAGCATGGATATAGAAAAAGATAAACAGCACTGCCGTTTATGACAGTAAAAGTAGTTCCATTGACAGGAACGGGGAAAATCACGCCAGTACCAAGTGTACCAGTAACCATAACTGCGTTAGCCGTTATCAAAGCAGCGGTACCTTGCGAATTGCCCAAGGCAGTTATCGCAGGCATCGAAACGGCCGGGTTCGCGGTTGTTACAGTGTAGAACCAAGGTGGTGAATAGCAGAATGAAACAGCACAATTAGAACTGAGAGAAACCGGAATATTGGCGGTGCCACCGTCTATGCCCTGGCCAAGGTAAGGATAAACTGATATGGCATTTGCTGTACGGTTTATGATGGTGAAGACGTTGCCGGCCACTGCCGAAGTAGGTATTATAACACCGCCAGTGCCGCTGGAAACCAAGGTAACAAAAGACGTTATGAGCGCTGCGGTGCCCTGGGTTGTCCCCGCAGCAGCAAGAGTACTGAAAGGCAGAACGACGTTTTGCAGTGAAACAATATCCGTCGTTATATTAGGGCCAGCAATTGTTGTCCTGGAGGCTGTTCTGTATGCATAACCTGCTGTCGTATGCTGAGCCGTAGCCCATAGGGAAATTCCGTAGTAGTACTGGACAGCAGCAGTCGTTGTGGGGCTGCAAATCATCAGTTCACCACCGCCAGTTCTTGTTCCGGTATGGGCTAGAGTATTGCCGACATAAATGCCGTTTATCAGAAGCAACGTCGATCCAGTGGTGAAATTCCAGTTGAGCTCGAATTCATATTCGGATGCGGCCACAGCAGCCCATGCGTATAGAGTATCATTAGGACAAATGACAGCCCCAGCGCTGTCGTTGACAGTGAGAGTCAAATTTCCGTTTGTGTCATGGCTGAACTGCAGGAGATCGACCGTGCTAGTCAAGCTTGACTGTATCGTAATGATATCGTTTCTGGTGGCTGGGTTGCCAGTGTAAGCAGGAGAATATCTGAATCTCAGGCAGCCTGTGTTACCGCCATCAGCGCCTGTCCCAATGAGCCAGCCGAGACTTCCTGCGCCTGTACAGTATATCTTGTTGCTTTGGACAAAGAACACGCCAGTCTTAGTGTTGTAAGTCTTGAGAGCCGTGGAATAGTCGGCGTTTAGGGTCGTCCCGAGAACGTGAAACGTGCTGCCTGTAGGAGTCGAGTACACCTGAGTCTGCTTGTTCATCGAGGAGAATGCGGTACGTATATGAGTCGGCATGATAAAGTCGTAGAGCGCAGAGGTGATAGACTCCTCCATTGTGCTCCATGGATGCAGAGAGAACACATTGTATGTACCGTCCATATAGAGGCCGCCGGCATCATAAGAGTCTTGGAAGAGACCGTATGTGTCGAAAAATGCACATTGGTAGTCGAGAGCCGCGCGCTCACAAACCTTTCTAAGTTCCTCAAAGTATATCTCGTTTTTCGGGCCACCGGCATTTTGGTAGGCAGAATTGGGCATCATTAACACAATGCCTGTGCCACCGCTGATGGGCAAAGCAGCACGCATTTGAGCCAAGCCTCCGCGCAAAGCAGTAGCAAAGGTCGACACGCACGTACAGACATCACCTGACCCGGCATCGTTGAGACCCCATCTCAAAACGTAGAGGTCGGCGGCCAAAGCGATTTGGTTGGCGACATATGTCGTATTCCACTGGACCGTAGTGGCTCCAGAGATTCCGTAGTTCAGCGCGGACACCGTGGAAATATTGTCAGCGTTGAGTATTTGCTGAAAAAGATACGCTGGGTCCCATTTTGAGGTAGCAAAAGCCGTGCCAAATGTAGTGCTGTCACCGGAGAACACGATTCTCGTTGTGGTGCCCTGGATGACTTTTTGCATAAAGCCGTAGAGCTTTTCCTGTCCAAACGCCATTTGCTCGTGGGCATAGGTATGATAGAGATGCTTGCCAGTTGTTGGGCCGATGAGCACCTGCAATCCTGCTCCACTTCCATTTTTGGAGTATTTGTTGTTATGTGTGTGTTTATTTTTTTTTTGGAAAACCTCATATTGAAATAGATGGTAGATGATGTCATGTTATTCTTTCATAAAAACTAAAAATGAGCTCGATGCCATTGTGCAAGATGTGCGCAAAACCGATAAACACGCCATTCCACGAGTTGTTGAAAACATGGAAGATGGCGAAGCTGCTGAAATGCAAGTTGTGCACGGAATGCTATATGAGAAACAGAGCTACAAGCAGCATTAAATCGTCTCGAGAAGAAGATGACATTTACCAAACTTGGTGGTATCCTTGTCGTGGATTTATCTTAAAGGATTGGCGAAGATTCGGCGTTGTAACGCGTTACGTCGAAATTAATGTGGATCGGGAAGAAGTTGAGGACTTTGCTGCTTTTCAGATAAATCGTTCCACAATAGAAGTTTGATTCAAACACGAGACAATGCAAATTCAAATTCAAAAGACATCCTTTAATATGTAGGGCAGAGGGGGTGTGACGATATAGTACTTTTCCAACCAGAGCTCCAAATCAGCCGTGGTGGCAAAAGACGGCGGGGGTACAGGGCTGGATTGCAGGCAGGTCACACCCCCTTCAATACTACTACCAACACGAGAATGCCGCAGCGTCGCCATTCCATCCTCGATAGTCAGGACATTCATGTCGGGACGGTCGGCGTAGGCAAATAGAATGTTAAAGCCAGCCCGTTTCAGTATTTCGCGGTCCTTGGGGTCCTTCACAGTACAAGCCGGGATGGCAAAGGTCGGCTCGGAAGAGCCGCTGTGGAATGTGCGAATTTCGACAGAATGGGTGTAGAGCGCAACCATGGGGATATCGACTTTGGTGGCAAAGAAGTTGAGGATGCCGCGACTGTCAAACACACCCTTTGCGATTAGTGCCCCACCGATTCGGAGCTCTACCTTGTGTATAATTGACGGGTCCATCTCCACCACCAAGGTCAGGTCGTTTAGGTGCAACACATCAACTTTGCCATAGGGGATAAAGGTAACAGTTTTCCGCGTGCCCTCTGGAACAGGAGAAGAAGCCTCCATCGGAGACGCAGAAAACGTGGCGCCCTCGAGATCATATTTTGTGATAGTAATTGGGCCTTGGTTCTCGGTGGGCGAAAGTTGATAGTTTCTCGGGTTTACGAGCCTTATCGGCCTCGTTTTAGTCGTTGCAACTTTGAACTCCATTACTTATTTAGTAAAAAAATGAAGAGATGGATGATGTCACGTTATATAAGCTCAATATACGACTCACCAATAATTGATGACGTTTCGTATTTCATTTTGCCAGAAAAAAAAACTTCTTTCCCTTGCAACATAGTATGATCATAGAAAGTTGTGTTATTATCATTGCGTTTTGCTCGGTGATGCTGACAGCACGGGTGTTTTTCAATGATTGGAAACAAAGCCGTGCTGTGTTTTTAACACCCCCAATGTTCATGAATCCGGGTCCGACAGGCCTGATGGAGGAGGATGCGTAGCTGACGACTCGTTGTCAACCAATTGGCGCACCATGCCATCAAGTTGCGTCTGTATTTCATGATCTTCCCAAAGAGTATCCACAATGGCACGCAAACCAGTGTTTTTCGTCTCATAAAGAGGATAGGGGATAACAGAAGCGCCACAATGGCAAATAAGGTCGGGCGGGAACATGGATTCTGCTTTGTCGCGAGCCTCTATCGGCGAGGGAGCCTTTACCAACACAACAGACAAGTTGTTTAGAATACCCTGTTCCTCCTTTCTATGCATCGGCATGTCGCCCTCATTGACTCTAAGAACCACAACATAGAGATTGTCTGTCATGATTAATTTGCTTATTGGTGTTGCTTTTTTTTACAACGCGGGCCAACTCACGTCGCCAACAACAGGAGCAGGGCTTCCTCCGTATTTAGCACCCGACGAACCTGGATGGCGATAAATTACATACACAATCAGCCCAACAACCAACACGCCTCCAAGACCGTAAAGTACGTTTTTTGAAACTCCCATTTTGTTGATATAT
>JARLHW010000059.1 GCA_031292075.1 Desulfosporosinus sp. | reverse complement strand
CGCTCCCGACAGCCGAAGTGCAATCGTCATTCCTTTCTATGACGCCCGAAAAAAGAACCACTCTTATTGGGGCAGCGCAAGCGACGAGAGACATGTGTGGAACCTTGTGGCAACTATTCTCGCTGATCGAAGCATCCCAAAGCTCTTCCAAAACGGCCTGTACGATATTGCCTTTCTCTGGCGGGCCTGCCACCTCCCAACCTACGGCGCTACCCACGACACGCTCCTGTTACACCACGCCCTCCAACCCGAAAGTCTGAAATCTCTCGCTTTTTTGGGTTCCGTTTATACAAATGAATCGGCTTGGAAGGCCACTCACAGAGATGCAGTTAAATCAAATAAAAGGGATAGCTGATGTACTACATTCGACTGACTAAAAATTATATAACCGCTATTGATGATGATATGCTAGAGGTATTAAATCAATATTTATGGCACGCATTAGACGCACATCCTCGTGTAGTATATGCTGCACGATGGTTATCGGGTGTAAAACCGCGAAGATCAGTAAGGATGCACCATGAAATTATGGGTGTTACCCCAGAAGAATTAAATGAAAACAATCTTGTAATCGATCATATTGATGGTGATGGATTGAATAATCAAAAACATAATCTCAGAATAGCCACAAGAGAAGTTAATATAAGAAACTCAATACACTGTTTTAACGCAAAAGGTATCTATTACGAAAAAGTGCGTGATAGATATAAAGCATTTTCTTTGTATCCAGTCAGAACTTATATCGGAACGTTTCGTACATACGAAGAAGCTCTGGAGGCAAAGCAGAATTATGCGGATAATCAAATCCCATGAGCGAACTGATGCAGATTGTCGTGGTCAAATTGGGGACTGGATTTACAACGGACTCGATGTTTGCGTCACCCGCGAGGTCTTCGATGTCATTCATGAACAACTCGATCAGACAACTGGCCGAACTTATGCCTTCTCCCGCGACCTCCAAGGCCCAGTCCTTGAAATGCGTTGCCGCGGGGTCCTCGTCGATGCCCTCCGCCGCCACGATGTCATCGACCTCTACCACCAAGACCTCGACCGCCTCGAACGCCAACTCGACATTCTCGTCCTCGACGGCTGTGGGCTAGAGACTTTCAAATGGTCCTCGCCTAAAGACCTCCGGAGACTCTTCTATGACATTCTCAAAATCCCTGAGATCAAAAGCAAAGGCCGTGTTTCAACTGACGTCACGGCCTTGGAGAAAATGGAATCGTACCTCATCGCCCGCCAAATCGTGCGTCATATCCTTACAATGCGTGAGTACTCCAAACGAATATCTGTTCTGCGAACTCCCCTCGACCCAGATGGCCGAATGCGATCATCTTATAATATTGCTGGGACCAACACAGGCCGATTTAGTTCTTCTTTCAGCGAGTTCGGTACCGGTGGTAACTTACAAAATGTCGAGGAACGACTTCGAAGCATTTTCGTTGCCGATCCGGGAATGAAATTCGCAAAGTGCGACGCCAAGTCAGGAGAAAGCTATGCAGTCGGAGCAATCGAATGGAACCTTTTCGGAGACGGTACGTACTTGGATGCTGTTGAATCCGGAGATGTCCATACAGCAGTTGCTAAACTCTGTTGGCCTGATCTTGAATGGTCCGATTCACTTAAGTTCAATAAGGAATTGGCGGAACAACCGTTTTACAGGCATTACTCTTACCGTTTTATGTGCAAAAAGCTTGGCCATGGATCCAACTATGGCGGCGCCCCCTTCACCCTCGCCACACAATCCCGCCTCCCTCTCGGAGTCGTCCAACAATTCCAGCCCAAATATTTCGCCGCCTTCCCCGCCCATCGACGTTGGCAAGAGTGGGTTGCCGAGGAGCTACTTAGAAAAGGCCATCTCACAACTCTCACAGGTCGTCGCCGATGGTTCCACGGGCGACGAAACGATAGCTCTACTATCCGCGAAGCAATTGCTTACGATCCTCAAGGAAGCCTTGCAGACATAGTCAACACCGCGATGCTAAACATCTGGCGTGAAGGCCGGGTCCAGATCGTAATGCACGACCACGACGCCCTGACCTTCCAATACCCCGAGGAGGCCGAAGATGAAATTATCCCCTACATCATGGAGCGTCTTGCTGTACCTGTGCCTCTTGCTAACGGCCGTGTACTTAATATACCTTACGACTGTAAAGTAGGTTGGAACAAGGGTGATTACTCCCCGGAAAACTTAGAAGGACTTAAAGACTATGACCCGACTGGGGAAAAACGGAAGCGGCAAAAGAGGCTTGGAATCTTGGATCGCCCGGTTCGTGGAGGTAACCGCTAACCTCGAATCCCCGGTACTCTTTCGAAAATGGACCGCGAT
>JARLHW010000058.1 GCA_031292075.1 Desulfosporosinus sp. | reverse complement strand
TATAGAGTTATAAAATAATTAATACTGGCGTCACAAATTTTGAAACCAGGCAACGCACCAAATCGACTGAGTAAAAAAAACAATAGAGCTCTAATTAAACCCCCACAACAAATGTCATATGCAAACCCCGCATGTCAGTTGACGCTGAACGAGGCTGTGCAAATGTCGTCGCGGCGACTGATAGACTATATAACCTATCTCGGCTACGGGTTGCCGGAACCTGATCCGGCAACTAGTAAGATTAGCAAAACTTCGTTGGTTATATATGCAATGGATGTGGCAAAACGGGCTGCTGAAGCAGGTTGTGTACATCAAGTCGGAACAGTAGTTGGACAGCCACTCGGTCCCGTCCCACCACCTCCCAAACCCTATATTTATCCGACAACAACGACTCATGCTCCGGCGTTTGCAACGGCGCCGACAGTCCATTTTGCAATGCCACCAACGACAGCACCACTAAAGCCGGCAATACGCGTCAAAGTGGAAGGTGAATCAAAACCGAGAGGCGTCGTTCCGACAAAGACAGAACCGGTAGGCACAAAGTGGCAACCTTCTGTAACTGCGACAAGACAAGTGTTTTACCTTCCAGAAAGACTGGAAGAGGAGAAATGGCCTGAAATATATCGCCATCTATTTGGCATGTACTACAAAGTACTGCAAGATAACAGCATTTCTCGAATCGTCCAGTGCCCTTTTATACAACCACCGACATTAGGAGTAGATATCGAGGAGACATCAGCAAAGGCGACGACATTAAGGAAAACGGAAATTACGAAGACAGAACCCCTATATACACCAAAGGACGCTGAAAAGTTTGACGAGACTGGGGTATTGGGACAACATGCTATATCCGTTAAGGCCTGCTCAGAGTTGATCGGTGCTTTTGACGAGAAAAACGGGTTAAGTACCGAGGATATTGTCCATCCCGGCGAGTTGGTGGCGAATTTCAAAGACAGTGCTCATGTTCAGGGGGCGTTGTTCAAGGGATGCATTATCAACAAAGCGTTAACGGATGAATGCGTCAGCTACCTTATGTATGTCCAGTTCATCCAGAGCAGCGAAGGAGAGATAAAAGCCCGCAACGACATGAACCTGTACCTCAGAGCTGCAAATATCGTTAAACTTATTAACAGAGAAGCTCACGGATGGCCCTCCCGTACAGAGTTCCCAGACTACTTTATGGACGTGCACAACGCCGTTATTTGCGATCCGCGCTTTTTCGCCAGCTATGTTACTCAGTGGCTTCCTGCTTTGCTGACGGGCGGATGGACAAAGGTGCTCGAAGTAGCAACGCTCAAGACGGAATACGGAGAAATCTACAGTTTGGCTGATTTTCTCAATCGCGTGATGCCCACCATGGACATAACATATCCACAACAGACCAAGAACCAGATAAAGGCCGTAATAGGGCTTATATGTTTGGATCTGGCCTTTGTGAAAAGGCCAATTGCTGAAGGAGGCAATCTCTTCTATATGCCCCGGTTGGATATCGACTCTTTTGCTGTAATAAGAGGGAATGATGGAGTGTTGACCATAAAGTTGCTGCCACTGCCATATCCTGAATCATCATCTGGTGTTGGTGTCGGTATGGACGAGAGGAAACTGGGCAAATGGGCCAGTGATACTTACAATCATATCGTTGAAAAAATCAAATGATTTGTGGTGTGACTTTTAATAGTTCTACAAGCAGAGGAGATGTGGAAAAAGAGCTTTTCTTTTCGTCAATGGTCAGGAGCCTTGGGGCCTTTTTCAAAGAGCCGGTTATCTTTAGAATATCGTCCAACGCCACTTTTTGAGTTTTATTCTTTCGGATGCGGATATCCTCGCCAGTAGAGGGGTCGAGGATCTGTTCAAGATGGAGGTTGACGACGGGGGGGCGCATGCTGAGCATCTTTTTCGATTTTCTCTGTATCACGGCACTGGGCAAGGGGGGAGGAGGTGGTGGGACAAAGCAGGGGGCAGTTGTTTTGGAAGACAGGGGCAGGGCACCGGCTAGGCACCCCCCAGCTACTGCTCCCGCAAGAAACGCCACTCCGATTTCCATTGTTCATGTTTATTTTGTTTTTTTCTGAGATTACTTGAAAATGACAGACATATATAAAACCCGGGACGGCCGAGGTTACGGCCTCTACGCAAGACGACATTTTTCGCGTGGAGATCGTATAGGTATATATAAGGGGAGAAGACTTTCAAATAGGCAGCTCGACAATTTATACGGGAGTAGTAGAGAGATTGTTGCAGAGTATGCTGTTAGGGTAGGTGTAAATACAGTCATAGACGACTACAGACGAGAAGGAAAAATATCATTTGCAAACGATCCAGTCGACTTGAAGAGAATGCACTCGTTGTTGCGCCTTGGCTACTCAAAACATCAAGCATATGACAAGGCCACCAACAAAAAGCTACAAAACTCAGAACTCGTGGTCCGTGGTGGCGAAGCAGTACTATATGCAACAAAGGCTATCGAGCCAAGAGACGAGATACAGTGGAGCTATGGCGTTTGTTATTGGCTTGCTTAAAATCTGTGTATAGATGCAACCAACCCCCCCATTCAAAAAAAAATGCCAAGGAGAAAAAGGGGCAAAAGCTATGCGGAAGTTCTGGTGGGGCATGAGCTGCCCCCAGCCATTCCACCAAGGCCAGACCCTGTCCCTTCTGCATCAACGGCTTCAACAAAAGCTGTGCAGTTTCTGTGGTACGAATGCGAGGAGTGCCACGGCAGTGGATACCAGCCGAAAATGCAGACTCCATCTGGGCTAGAGTACTTTATGGTGTGCAAGGTCTGCAGAGGAAGAAAGGGAAGGATAGTACGTGATGTTGTTCCAAAATCTACATGACGACACACATACTGTCGGCAATCAAGTTCTTCTCAGTCGCTGAACCAAACAATACGTTAGGGACAACAATTCCAATCTGAGCCAGCCCTTTGGTGTAGGCTCTCTGTCTGTCAATAGACTCGAAGAATTTGATTTCGTCAATGAAAGTTTTTGCTTCTCCAACGTCTTTTACTCGTTTCCAATCAGGCTTTCTATGTTGATGTATTATCTCCTTGCCGCTTATTGTCCATTCAATGTAGTGATGATGATCTCCATTCTCTGGAACAACCAACAGGGCATAACCAGCCAGAGTCTTGAAATACTTCATTATTTTTGTAACAACATACCATCGTTTTCCAAACAAACTCAAGGACGCAGTTCCAAGATCGCGTTGACCAAATCACCATGATTTCTACCATATGTTTCGATAGCCACGTCTCTTGAGGCACCGGTTTGAGACATAATCAATCCAAGATCTTGGTCGCTTATATCCCAACCTCTCCTGTGAACTTCAGCTTGTACTGTCGTTGTTACTTGGTCCATAAGCCCAGAAAATTGCCTCTCGATTTGCTGTGACTCCAAATGCATAGCAAGATCCGGGGCTAACTGCAACGGCTTTTGAGCGACAACAAGCTGAGGTTGAAGACCCTTGACTTGTTTTTGAAGTGCCGCGACTTTATGATGTTCAAGTTGGGCTTCAAGGTCGTAGACATGCTTCTGGAATGCAGCGTTCTTACCGCGAGTGTATTGCAGCTCCCCGAAAAGCCAAGCCCGATTATGTTCCAAGCCTTCCAGTTGTTCTGCTAGTGTCTTGCAAATAGCGACGAGTCTATTGATTTCCGCCTCCTTTTGTGGTATCAGTATATTACGACATAACGGGCACTTCTCCGTCACAGAAGGGTATTTGTTGACACAGCACAGATGAATTTGATGTCCACATGGCAAGGAAACCAAACATTGTTTTTGGCAGAGCAACGGCTCCAGGCAGATAGGACAGTCCGTTACAGTTGGGTATTTGTTAACACAACATTGATGTACTTTATGCCCACATGGCAAAGAAACAAAACATTCTTTTTCGTCTGCCATTTCGGTTCAATGTTCTTTTTTATAAATAAAAAATGACAAGGGCATTCGTCATCTTTATGAGGATCCGTAAAACCAAGATGGAGATCAATTTTAAATCACTGGAAGGTTTCTAAATCGCATTGGAATGTCATTTCCCACCCAATGTTCAAGTGTATAGCAGTTCCATACTGCTCGTGCGACTGGTTCCATTGCCTTCCCGTTGTATGTAGGAAGTTCGTAGTCTATGAGAGCCATGTAGGACTGGTAATATAATGCTGCTCTTCCTGGAGGCCCAGTTTTGAGAAAATACCTAACAGTATCATCCAAAGTGTATCCAGAGTGCAATTCAACATAAACATGGACATCAAACATATAAGTTATGTTGACTCCAGCGTAAACAACAACGTGATACAAATTCATTTGCTCCATAGAGTTACGATTTATTTTGTCTTCATATTTTCGTGCGCCTGAGAGCTTTATATTTTACAGACACCATCACGAAAACATGCCCTTTGGAAAAGAGCGTATTAACACACAGCAACTGATGCTTAGCATAAAACATGAGATAGCAGAAAATGTCCATCCCACAGTCGTCAAGACGACCTGATGGACAACCAGTCCCGTAATGCCTAAAGCCACGCCGGCGAGCATGAATAGAAAACTTGCAAAGCCGACAATGATAGCCACGAAGCCAAAAAGACCCTTGCCATACTCATTCATCTGTCTCCAGACGTCTTTTTTGTACAGAAAAATATAACTGTGACATCATATAATATAGACTTCGTTACGTCACATTATTCATTATTCATTTATTCAAAAAAAAACGATGGTGTTTGGTGCCACATTGGTGAAGTTTTCAGACGGAAAGTCTTGCTACTACAACAAGGAGAAGTTGGAAGAGGTCCAACGCTTCTGCAGCATTCTAAGCTCTGGCCGTTTTCTCGAGCTGAACAGCATCGACCAGCAGACCTTTGACCGTATCTTTCCGTGGATGCGTGTCCTCGGCCCCCACGACGTAGATTGGATCGCAGAGGCGATGATAGGGGAGAAGAAGAAAGACGTCGTTGCCGAACCGGACATCAAGAAGTTCGAGATGTCTCTTCTTCTTAAGTCGGATCGGACTGTGGCAATATACGGCCCAGATTCGAGTGGCAGACGGACTTTCAGAGACTACTTTTCAGATGTGGTCTCAATGCTGGCCGGCAAACCGGTGGATAAAAGCAGGTGGAGCATTGGATCCCGCGTACTTGGGTGTGCTACCTATGTCGCTGTCTCTTGCCAGAATAAGGACAACGTATTTCCTGCAGTTCCGAATTTCCTCGAGGCTCTAGAAGTC
>JARLHW010000057.1 GCA_031292075.1 Desulfosporosinus sp. | reverse complement strand
TACAAGCTCGTCGAGGAGTACAAGCATGAAATTCACTATTGGATCCTCAACGGCCACGAGGACATCCCCAAAGACCACCAGTACATTCTGGCTGCAGTTGGCGAGGCGTCTCTGATTCACCTCAAGATCGGCCGTTCAATTTGCAACCTCATCATCGAAGGGGCTGTTTTCACCAAGCCCGCTGCTATCCGTTTTGCATGCCCCGCTGCTATCTGTTTTGCATGCCCCGCAATGGAGTTGCTCAACTGCACCTGGGCCACTCCTGAAGCGTCTTTCACCTCCCGCTCTGTTGATAAGCTTACCATTACAAACCCTGTCAATGGCAGGGCCGTCATCAATTCTTCTGAACACCGCAACTCGGGGAGCAGCTCGACAGGCAGTGATCTCATGTCCGCTCTGCTGCTTGCCAGGCTGGCTTCTGCTCTTTAGTAAAGATGCCCCAACAAACCTCCCCTCTACGTCCCCGTCAACCCATAGCCATGATGATAAGAAACTTAGAAGGGTTTTTTTCAACAACAATGTGGGTTTTTTTTAGAAAAAAAAGTTGTGTCAAATATATTGAAAGATGAATCAAGTCACACGAGAGTTGGCTCAACTCTATAAAGGACGTCCGTGACGTATTTTGTATAGACTTTACCCAAATATGGATAAATATACCCAAATCCGGGCATGTCTCAGCTATTTTAAGGACCTTGGAAAGTCCAGACTTTGAGGACCAAGTGCTTACGTCATCGCAGTTGAGCACCCTGTTTGACAGACCACTCAAATATTTTGGTAGACGACTCAACTCTAAAAGGACGTCCGTGACGTGTTTTGTATAGACTATGCCCAAATCGGGTAAAATTACCCAAATCCGGGCATGTTTGGGTTATTTTTAGGACCTTGGGAAGTCCAGACTTTGAGGACATTATACGATCCAGATCGGACAATATACGTCAGTACTTGACAAGTGCTTACGTCATGAGAGTTGAGCACCCTGTTTCACAGACGACTCAAATATTTTTGTAGACAGCTCAACTCTATAAAGGACGTTCGTGACGTGGCAACGTCCAAATTAGGTAAATTTGCCCAAATCCGGGCATGTCCCGGCTATTTTAAGGACCTTGGGAAGTCCGGACTTTGAGGACATTATACGATCCAGATCGGACAATATACGTCAGTACTTGACAAGTGCTTACGTCATCGCAGTTGAGCACCCTGTTTTACAGACCACTCAAATATTTTGATGGACCCCAGACAGAAAAAGAAATTTGTTATTCTATAGCATTCAGTTTTTTTATACTTAATGGTGATATCGTATGTTCAAGTCATCCCATATGACAGCCATGGCTGTTCTGTTCGTGTCGGCCGAGGAATAGACTCCCAGATAACACTGCTGCCCAAACAGTGCATATATTTCGATTTTGCCGAGCAACCATGGGAGATCAAAGAAGCCATCAACTTTATTAGACGACTACCTAATCAATTTCGATACAAAACAGAGGCCCTCTCGATACTCAAGGCGTGTCTCGAGTTCTCTGTGGCCGGCAAAATGGGTGACCAAAAGGGCTTTGTTGAAAGGACAACGGGGCTAACTTTGAACGACCACTATTTGCCGCTCACGAAAGAGTTTAGGACGACTTGGAATTTGAAATAATCACCTTCTATTGTTGTTGTTCATACACATTTCACATGACCGTAACAGACCCGTAATTGTCAGTCCATGTCTCAATGGACAGGCTACTTCAAAGCAAAATTGGCAGTATGATGTACACAGAACGCAATAGTACTTGTCACAACAGGCAAAGTAGTGGGTATATGAACTCCCACATTGAATGCATTCTGCCATATAGATTTCTTTGTATTGACGATTAAAAAAAACAAGATTAGCATGTTTCATAGTGAGTGGGTGATGAATCTCTAAACAATCCACGTGACACACTGGCCGTAGACGCCACCATTTTGTCCTGATGTGAAAACCGCCCCTCCGGCTGTCGATCCAAACGATATGATACCGCCCACCGGAACTCCCATGGTTCCCAAAACTTGCACAGTGGCATTCCGGACCAACACAGGGATAACATTACCGTCGCTGTTTAGCGGCCGATATCTCACTGGGATAGCATCAGTTGTAACAATAGCCTCGTTGCCAGTGATTGTACCGAATACACTATCCATACCCATTGTAACAAGACGACCAAGTCTTATCAGCCTACCAGTTAAATTCGAACCAGCCAGACCCAGACCGATAGCCAAATTAAACGAATAGCTCTCGTAAAAGTCAAGCAGGTATGGCACACCACCCGCAGTCGGATAAAACATACCGGTTGATGTCCTGACAATGGGGGCGTCAACGGCTGCGAGTCCTGCATATCCACGGGTGTACGAAGCTCCAGTATGCAGTACCGTCGTAAACACCTCAATGTCCCCCCAATTAGCGGTGACTCCGGCTCCAGTAGAAATGTTCAGTCGGATTGCGGCAGTACGTGTTGTTATGGGTATAGTGTCGGCAAGCGACCCCACATTAATACCATTGATGTACAGTTTGTAGCTTCCAGGTGATCCAGTCGACCAGTCCAGTTCGAATTCGTATTCTGTTCCAGATATTGGAGCCCAACTTGCAAGTATCGGAACTCCAGTAGTTCCAGGGTTACCACTGTTGTCGTTGGTCGTCAATTGAATGGAACCATCTGTATGATGAATCAGCCGAACAATATCGACAAACCCACCGACATAAGAATCGATAAGATAAACATCTGTAGCTGGAGCGCTCGGTCCATATCCAGGGGTGAACCTGAATTTGAATGTTCCTGTAGTCGCACCAATCGCTCCTGTTGCAAGGACCCATGTTGCATGGCCGTTGGTGATTTGTATCTTGCCGTTAACAATAGTGGCGTTTGATAACGATTGTGCCGTCAAACTTCCACCACCAGCACTGTAATCAGCACTAGTCCAAACATAACCCTCAACCTTGAAACTTGCAGTCGATGTGGAATCTTGAATACGAATTCCAGCCCCCTCAAATCGCGACGTCGCTGCGGCCGTGCCCACAGTACGTAATACCTGAGGTACGCTAAGAGAGCTTGGTATAGACGTTACGAGTAGAGTACCAGTTGAATCCGTGGAAAGGGCAACACCCTTTGACCAATCTGTAAGGCAATGTACTTCTGCTTGGTTCGATGCCCTAACAAACGGAGCGTCCACTGATGGAATTGCTGCGTATCCGCGAGTGTATGAAGTCCCACTATGTAACGCAGTAGTAAATACCTCTATGTCACGCCAACTCGCAACTGTTGATCCGTACGACCCCGATGTTATAGTCAGTTGTGTTGCAGCGGAACGTGTAGCTATCGGAATCTGGTCAACAGCGGAACCGACTTGGACCCCATCAATGTATAGGTTATAGGTTCCAGGCGATACTGTGGACCAATCGAGCTCAAATTCGTATTCTTGCCCAGATGTCTGGTTCCAATTCGCTTTTAAGATCAGCGCGCCTGACCCAGGATTACCACTATGATCTAGAGTCCACAAAACCAAATCACCCGTTATATGGTGAGACAGCAGCACCTGGTCAATAAGAGTGGCCCCTTGGGTGCTGAGCAGATAAACGGCTGGTGTTGGCGCTCCACTGTAGCCTGGTGTGTACTTAAACTTAAATGTTCCAACGGTCGCTGCAATCGCCCCTGTCCCAAGCGTCCATGTTGCGGTTCCAGCAGTGAGCTGAATCTTTCCATTAACAATTGCGGCATTAGTCAATGTCGTCGGTATAGGGCTTACCGAACCAACATTGTAGTCAGAATTAGTAGACATGTAGCCCTCAACCTTGAAAGTAGCAGCCGACGTGCTGTCCTCCACTCGGACTCCAGCAGCCGTAAAACGCGAAGTCGCTGTGGATGAGCCGACGTTAGTGCTGAGAGCTGCAGACGGAGTCACAATCAAGACGCCTGTTGTATCAACAGCAAGCGTCGTCTGTTTGGTCGCATCAGAAATGTTGTGAAGCGTTACCGTATCCCCCATATGCGCCTTCTTCGC
>JARLHW010000056.1 GCA_031292075.1 Desulfosporosinus sp. | reverse complement strand
TGGTGCTACATATGTAGCAGAAACTTTACGTTACAATGTAGAGAGTCTGGAAATACCCCATCTCTCATCCTCTGTCACACCAAAAGTAACCATTAGCTTGGGCGTGGCTGTCGGATATGCTACCTTCGGTGTTTCACCTGAGACTTTGATCGAATCCGCCGATAATGCCCTTTACCAAGCGAAAAAGAATGATCGAAACCGCTTCGTTTTAGCAAATGACACCTAAGTAGATTATCCCTCTAAATGATTGCCATAACCAGCCTGTGGAGTGTGATTTGAATTACATTCCATAGGCTTTGATTTTGTTATAATTTGGAAATAAAAAATCAGAAGACTTCTCTTCTGATACATAAAGGGGGGTGCGACAATGTTACCAAGAAAAGCTTTAACCACAGCCAAGGGTATTTTACCGCACATAAATTTACCAAAGGCTCAGAAATTGGCACTTAGTTTAGATATTCCCTTTTGGCCTAAGTTACCTCATTTTCGATTCCGTGCAGGGTTATGAAAAGTGTACGTTGACGCTATTTGAGGTTCATAGTTCGTGGTTCGAAATATAGAAGTAAGTAGTTCGAGGTTCGAGTTAAATATTCGAACCACAAATTCAAATATCAAATATCGATTTTGGAGGAGATTATATGAGTAACCTGATGACACTTGATCAGTTTGAAAAGGCTTTAGAAGAAATCGGCTATATCACGGAACGGAATGATCGGATTGCCCTGACGACGTTTTTGGCGACTGAGTTAGATAAGCCCCTTTTGGTTTCTGGACCTGCAGGGGTGGGCAAGACGGAAATCGCTAAAGTGTTAAGTCGGGTCTTTGAGGCCCCTTTGATTCGCTTACAATGTTATGAAGGATTGGATGAAACGAAAGCGCTCTACGAATGGAATTATCAACGTCAACTCTTAAAGATTCAACTGGGCCGTGAGCAGCTACAGGAAGAAGACCTTTTTTCCACAGAGTATTTACTCCCCCGCGCCTTACTGCAAGCCCTTTTGAGTGAGGAGCGGACTGTATTACTGATTGATGAAATAGATAAGACGGATTCGGAATTTGAGGCCTTTCTTTTTGAACTTTTAGGGGGGTTTCAAGTCACAATTCCAGAGATGGGTACGATCAAGGCTAAGCATCGCCCGATCGTTGTCTTAACCTCAAATGGAGAGCGTGAACTTTCTGATGGGTTAAAACGACGGTGTATTTTTCTTCATGTAGAGCCGCCATCGGTCAATAAAGAAGTCCGTATTCTGCGGGCCAAAATACCCGATTTGCCGGAACGATTGGGTTTAGAAGTGGCCCGAGCTGTAAATGTGCTCAGGGAACGACTTGCTTTAAATAAGATTCCGTCCGTTTCTGAAACGCTGGACTGGGCCAAGGCGTTGCTTGTTATGGGTAAGACCGGTCTCGAGCCTGCTTGGGTGGATGCAACCCTGACTCTGCTACTTAAGAGCCAGGATGATGTAGAACTTTTCTATCGAGAGATGGGAGCGGAACGCCTCCTGTTCGAGTCTAGTAAGCTTGGGCAGGAAGAAAGGCACGGACATGGACATGGACATAAACATGGAAAACAACAACAGAGTTAGCGAATTGGACCGACACCTAGTGGAATTTGCTCAATTATTAAGGACGGTGGGCCTCAAAGTTAGCCCTTCAGAAATTTCAGATGCGACAGAAGGGTTAACACTCATCGGCATGGCCGAGCGAGATAAGGTGGAGGCGGTGCTGCAAGCGACTCTCGTTAAGGATATCAAACATATTTTTGCGTTCAAAGAAGCCTTTCGAGCCTACTTTGCGTCTCTGGAACAAAAAGAGGCATGGCAGAAAGAAGTAGTGCAGAAAACATCCGAATGGAATGAAAAGATGGAGAGTACCCACGTAGACTTGCGTTTTTTGGGCAACGAATTAGATGTATCTGAAGATCAACGTGCTGTTTATGCTAGTCTCCCAGAGAAAGATAAGCAACGCCTACGCGATTTCTTAGAGAAATCATCAAATGGCCTGCAAACCGGTGGTGTTCCAGTAGACCAATCGTATCGGCCCATGGTTGAACGGTTTCTCCGTGGCTCCTTAGAGTATTGGCGTAAGAGACTAAATGAAGAGGATGAAGAAATTTTTGCCCCGGGGTCCACGGATGGCGTTTTTTGTGAAGTGGATCGCGCGCTTCGTGAGCGGGAAGTCGAGGTCTTGAGTCGGGATTTAAAGAAGATTTCCCCGGAAGAATGGCCGGAAGTCATCCGCTTAATTCGCTGCCTCAGTCAACGCTTGGCAAGTCAGGTAACTCGTCGCTACCGAGCAGCCCGAAGGCGGGGTGGTCTGGATATGCGCTCGACGCTACGCAAAAATATTCGTTATGGTGGGGTGCTTGTGGAGCGACGTTACCGCAGTCGACGCAAGGGACGACCTAGGATTATTTTACTTTGCGATATTTCGGGGTCGATGCTTAAATACACAGAATTTATCTGGCAATTCGTTTATGGACTCGCCAACGTTGTTAGCGGGATAAAAACGTTTGCCTTTGGGGAAGAGCTGATTCCCTTGACTGGGAAGTTACGGAAAGGGCAAACCTTCGAAGCGATGGTTAAAGAAGCCCTTTTAGTGACAGGGAAGGAATGGGGGGGAGGGACTAACTTAGCTATTGCCTTGGATACTCTGCAAAGTAAGTTTCCTGATACACTCTCCAAGCAAACTCTTTTGCTGATTGTTAGTGATGCCCAAACCTTGGAAGTAGAAAGGGCAGCGGCTTTACTGGGCGGAATCAACCGTCATGTTCGTCAGGTACTATGGTTGAATACACTCCCTGAACGTCGCTGGCAGGAGACTTCCTATGTTAAAGCGTTTCTCCCATCTTGCCAAATGTATGAATCCTACACACTTGGTAACTTAGCCCAGATTTTAAGTAAGCAATTCTAGAACGGACGGGTGATTTATTTCTTGAACACTTAAAATGGAGTTGAAGGCTATCGAGTCGGTCAGGTCGATGGCATAACCGAAATCGTTGAGTATGCCCAAAAGTACGGGCGGCTTTAGTTGCGCACATCGACAAGGAGAATGATGATCGAGCATAGCGGCTCCTCAAGGCGGATGCATAATTTGCAGCGTTGAGGGACAGCTTATCTGTATGCTTTAGCAGGCAACGAGTTGACAACAATAGATCTCGCACTTTTGCACTGACATAACTTGATTGAATTCTTGTATCAGCATAATAAGAGGTCATCGTTTCGATAACATTATTGGGAGGTTTACTATGAGTTTTGAAATTAACAAGAACGTAAAGCATGTAGGAAAGATCGACTGGGAATTAAAAAAGTTCCACGGTGATGAATACTCCACCCACCGTGGTTCTAGCTATAATTCTTACCTTGTCCGCGACGAAAAAATAGCCCTCATCGACTTTGTTTGGGTACCCTTCGCCAAGGAATATGTCACCAATTTAAAAAAAGAGATTGATTTAAATACGATTGATTATATCATTGCTAATCATGGCGAACCTGATCACAGTGGGGCTTTACCGGAATTAATGAAGGAAATTCCTAGTACCCCTATATATTGTACGGCCAATGCTATCAAATCCTTAAAAGGCCAGTATCATCAGGATTGGAATTTCGTACCGGTCAAAACGGGTGATAAACTAAGCCTTGGGTCAAAAGAGTTAATTTTTATTGAGGCAAGAATGCTTCATTGGCCTGATACGATGTTTACCTACTTAACCGGAGATAATATCCTTTTTAGTAACGATGGTTTTGGTCAGCATTTGGCTTCTGAGCATATGTTCAATGACTTAGTTGATCAAGCAGAGTTAGATCATGAAGCCCTTAAATATTATGCCAATATTTTAACTCCGTTCAGCAAATTCGTTGACAGTAAAATCACTGAGATTTTAAGCTTCAACCTCCCGGTTGATATGATCTGTCCAGGCCATGGCATCATTTGGCGGGATAATCCTTTACAAATTGTCAATAAATATATGGAATGGGCTAAGGACTACCAAGAAAATCAAATAACCATCTTTTATGATACGATGTGGAACAGTACCCGACAAATGGCTGAACATATAGCCGCTGGGATAAAATTGAGTGATAAGAATGTCACTGTTAAATTATTTAATTCCAATTCCACTCATATGGATAAAAATGATATCATTACCGAAGTCTTTAAATCTAAAGCAATACTTGTTGGTTCACCGACAATCAACAAAGGAATATCTTTTTCTGTCGCAGGAATACTTGAAATGATCAAAGGGTTAGCGTTTAAAAATAAGAAAGCCGCTGCCTTTGGTAGTTATGGTTGGAGTGGTGAGGGTAACAAACTCATTTCAACTGAATTGGAACATGGTGGGTTTGAGCTTCTTAATGAAGGCCTGAAGGTATCCTATAACCCAGATAACGAGGCCATAGCTAGTTGTCAGGAATTCGGACGAACTATTGGAGAAGCTCTAAAGTAACTATGAAAAGGTGACGTTAATGTTGACGAAGTTTACAATTAGGCCCTGAAGTAAAAAATCTTGTTGGGTCTAGCTATTTTATCCATTAGTAAATCCCGTTACTAGCTCTGATAGATAATGGCGAGGTTTTATCTCATGCATGATTGCCTTATTCCTTCCGATATGCCAATAAAAAGATGAGGACACTCAAGAATAATCTTCTGAGCGTCCTCATCTTTTTACTATTTAACAATCATGACTGGATATTCTGCACTGCTTAAAACACGTTGGTTAACGCTCCCCAGTAAAGATCCGCTAATCGTTCCGTACCCACGGCTTCCCATGACGACAAGGTCAAATTGCCCGTTCTCAATCTCTTCCAGAATTGCGGTCGTTGGGTGCCCTAGTTTTTGTTTTTTCTCAATGGGTACATTCCCTGTGTCAATCCCCGCGAGAGATGCTGTTACCAATGGCAACATTTTTGAGTGTAACGGTTTTTGCATTATATTCCAATAATCCATCTTTTCGCATTTTATTTAGCTCTCTGCTGAGTGAGGATCTTTGTATACCCAACCTTTGAGCCAAATCCTTTTTAGAAATATTGAGTGTAATAGTATTGCTTTTTTGTATATGGTATTCATATTTCAAAAAATCAATGATACGTTGTCTTATTGTTTTAAGGGATATGGCGTTGATTTTATCTGTTAAAATAATCGTCCTATCAGAGATTTCTTTCATTAAACCAACCATAAAGTTTAGATTGCTTTGGCAAAGTTCGAGTATCAATTCT
>JARLHW010000055.1 GCA_031292075.1 Desulfosporosinus sp. | reverse complement strand
GCCTGTCGGACTTATAATTCGGCACAAATTTAGTATATTTAGCTATGAAAAGGTTTCAAGGGGCAAATCGCGAACAGGGTATGTTAATGCCCTATGATTTATCTGAATGGCTGCCGGAAGACCATATGGCACGTTTTATAGTAGATATTACCGAAAAGCTGGATTTTACTGCGGTTTACCGTCAATATCAAGGCAAAGGCACAGTGGCTTATGACCCAAAACTACTTCTGGCTTTATTGTTCTACGGTTATTCAACAGGCGTATTCAGTTCAAGGAAAATAGAGGCGGCCACTTATGATTCAGTAGCTTTTCGTTTCATTGCTGGCAACCAGCATCCCGATCATGATACGATAGCGGTTTTTCGGAAACGTTTTCTTAAGGAAATCCGGGGATGGTTTAAAGAGATATTACTTATAGGCCAGGAATTAGGACTGGTAAAGTTGGGCAATATTTATATTGATGGTACCAAAATACAAGCCAACGCCTCCCGGCATAAAGCCATGAGTTATGAATATATGAAGCGTTTGGAAGCACAATTGGAAAGCGAAATAGAGCAATTGCTGGAACTCGCCACGGCGCAGGATGAAAAGGAAAATGATCAGCAACTTGAAATCCCCGAGGAACTTAAACTACGGAAAGACCGGCTGGAGAAGATAAAGCAGGCTAAAGCGGTGGTGGAAGCCAGAGCTGCCGAAAGGTATAAACTGGACAAGGAGGCATACGACCAGAAGATGGAAAAACGGGAAGAGATAGAAGAAAAGACGGGTAAAAAACCTCGTGGCAAAACTCCCGAACCTCCTTGCGAAACGCCCAAAGAGTCCGATCAATATAATTTTACCGATCCGGAGTCAAGGATTATGAAAACCTCCCGTGGTTTTGATCAATGCTATAATGCCCAGGCAGCGGTAAATGAAGATATGCTCATCGTTGGGGCTTACAGTAATGCCCATGCAAATGACAAGGAAGAATTTATCCCTACAGTAGCATCAGTTTCTCCGGAACTGGGTGTGATAAAAACAGCAACAGCAGACGGCGGTTATTTCAGCGAAAACAATGTATTGAAGATTCAGGGACAGGGCATTGAACCTATTATAGCTACCGCAAGGGAAAAGCATAACAGCTTTCTGGAAGCCTACCTGAAAAAACAGGATACTGCAACCGAATGTGCAACAGTGATGGAGCAAATGAACCAAAGGCTAAAAAGCAAAGAAGGCGGTGATATATACAAAAAAAGAAAACAAACTGTTGAACCTGTTTTTGGAATTATCAAAGAGACATTAGGATTCAGGCGCTTTTCACTCAGAGGGGAACAGCAAACCGATGCGGAATGGGCACTTGTATGCCTTGCTTATAACCTAAAAAGGCTTTTCAAATTATCATTAGCCTAAACAGCGGAAGAAAGTTAACCATCGGTATGCTTCAGCAAGCTACAATCTGTTAATGCGAGTTTGTGACTATGATAATATGTG
>JARLHW010000054.1 GCA_031292075.1 Desulfosporosinus sp. | reverse complement strand
TATCCCTATCAATCATTACTTCAGTCCTAGAAACCAACAAAATAGAACCGAAGTCCTAAATTATTATTCCATGCTAATGTATTCATAGCATAAAGCCTGCTTGAAACACTCTAATTTTTTCAAAGTAAAAGATCCAATACTTCTGAACATTCAATTAAGAATAGCCTATAGCGATTGGAAGGATGGCCAGAACACAAAGCACTAACACACGAAACCGTGGCCGGCAAAGTGTTTCAAGCCAGAAATCCAACTACGAGCTTTTTAACTGCAGCAACTTTAATATACGCTATTGGAGCTGGAATTACCGCGGCTGCTGGCACCAGACTTGCCCTCCAATGGATACTCGTTAAGGGATTTAAATTGTACTCATTCCAATTACCAGACCTAAAAAGGCCCGGTATTGTTATTTTTTGTCACTACCTCCCTGTGTCAGGATTGGGTAATTTGCGCGCCTGCTGCCTTCCTTGGATGTGGTAGCCGTTTCTCAGGCTCCCTCTCCGGAATCGAACCCTAATTCTCCGTCACCCGTTAATGCCACGGTAGTCCACTACAGTACCGTCGAAAGCTGATAGGGCAGAAATTTGAATGAACTGTCGCCGACGTGAAGCCGTGCGATCCGAAAAGTTACTATGAATCACCAAGAGAGCAGTTGCCTGCATTGGTTTTTTATCTAATAAATACATCCCTTCCAAAAAGTCGGGACTTGACGCATGTATTAGCTCTAGAATTACTACGGGTATCCATGTAGTAAGGTACCATCAAATAAATAATAACTGATATAATGAGCTGTACGCAGTTTCACTGTATAAAGATGTTTATACTTAGACATGCATGGCTTAATCTTTGAGACAAGCATATGACTACTGGCAGGATCAACCAGGTAACTATTATCAAATGAAGGGATTACACGCTTACTGAACGTACCACTCATATCTCCGAAGAGATGAAGCGCATCGCGGTTCGTCGTGAGATCCCTTCACTCACTTAGTCGAGTCCGAAGACTCGTCAGTGTGAGTTATGATATTAATCAATGTGGGTGTTAGAATTCACTTTGACTCCCCCTTCATCTTCCTTGTTCAGGAATCAGAAGTCGTAGAGCAAAAGAACGAATGCTAAGGTTTGGTTCGCCGATAAATCAACTTATCCTCTAACGCACTGAAGCGATTCGAGCAAGGAAACTCTGATTCATCGGTAATGCCCTTAACTTTCTTGAACTGTTCCTAGAGAATCGATGGAAAAGACATCGCAGAATTTAATAAGGCCCATATCGGTTACCCTCCGCGCGCTTATCAATCAATTCTCTAAGCTGCAAGCAAATGATACTCTTCTGCTCTAAAACTCATCAGTTCGATACGTCCAATGAAGGATAACGACTGCTTATTGTTAAAGTGCTCCAAGCACACGTTCTTGCGAATAGTTGTTAATGAACTTTATGAATACACGAAGTGTAGATCATACAGACAACTCCTATCCATTCTACTGCGCGGCACTAACGCACACACAATAGTAAATTGTTCATTGAAGAACCGCCAAACAAGAGTGGAGTCGAACAAGCTCGCTAATGAAAGGAACTCACCGCTTCCAACCGCGTTGTAGGCGCTGGTCGTTTAGGACAAATACTGATCTAGCCATTCGCACTTCCCATCAGACTAATGCCTGCAGGAAGGTTGAATGGAGCGAAGGTTCTTTGCTGATGGGTACTGTACTGAACAGTCCCACCTCCTATTATATACAGGGGACCATGATATCCTCCGGAAATGATGACCTCTTTGTTCCGTGAAAAATTACTTTTTTCTCCGTTCGACCCCTTCCGCTCACTTTATCGAAATTCTGAGTGGTGCATTCGTTTTCCCGTCGAAAAATACATGGGGTTACCTAAGCTCGATTTGAGATCCCGTTGCGATCCACGAAGGTTAGCGCCGTCAACTTTGGAGAAGTTGGCCTGTTTTTGCCTTGGAGAAAAGAAAAGAGGGAAAATTTCTTGGATAGCAGGCTATAACTTCGCGAATACTAACGGCACCCCCGTACTTTTCTCACACACCTCAAGCTCTAACCTAGTGGTAAATGTCCACCTAAGCTCTCACTCCGATATCTGCAGTGCACCAAAAGTTATTCAAGGAATAGCAAAATATTTTGGGACTTGGAAAAAACAAGAAAAGTCGAAAATTTCTTCGATAACATTTAATAACTTCACGGATACTAACGGGACCCCCGTACTTTTTTCACACACTTCAAGCTCTAATCTGATAAAAAATGTCCACCTAAGCTCTCACTCCGATATCTGCAGTGCACCAAAAGTTATTCAAGGAATAGCAAAATATTTTGGGACTTGGAAAAAAAAAAAGTTCACACGAAAAACGAACTCCGCGAATTCTGCAGTTAGGACCAAGCTTCTTTCAGAAGATTAAATGTCGAATTAAATCGATAGGAGTCATCTAAGCTCGAATTGTGAGAACTTTTTTCTGGCAAAAGTTATAAGCCCATTAGCATCCGGGATGGAGGTGAAGGAGAAAGTTAGGAGAAAATACCAACTATTCGAATCGTGACCCTTAAGTCCCAGCACCTATTGATCCTAAAAGCTCGAATTAAATCCGTTGGGGTCACCTAAGCTCGAAATTGGAAAGAAATAAAATCTCGAAAGTTAGTCTCGGTCGAAGTTCTGATGCCCATGGTGCCCATGAATTTGACTAAGTGCGAAATTTTTATTTCGCTAACGAGTGCTTAACTCTCAATTCCGAGTGGTGCAAACGTTTCTCCGTCGAAAAACACTAGGGGTTACCTAAGCTCGAATTCGTGTGAAAATAAGTTTCGCGTAGTTAGTCGCCATGGGCATCCATGGGCATCAGGCATGATGCCCATCATGGGCATCAGGCGAGTTCACCATATCCGAGTGTCGATAAAAAAATCCGAGTGGTACATTCGGTTCCTCGTGCGAAATAAGGTGGGGTGTGCTTTCAGCTCAAAGTGTCAACTTTAGAGTTCGACGAGTTAAGCTCGGACACAGGTCGGGTCCGAACCAGTGGAGCGCCCGAGACTTAGGCGAAAAAAAAGGAGGATGAAAAAATGGAAACCTCTGGTAAACTTCGTGGCTCTTGGCGCACCGCCCTGGGGAGCTTAGTCGACCCCCACTACCTTTCGACGACAGAAAGGATGCACCACTCGGAATTTTGAGTTAAGCTCTGGATCGTGAGATATAGCTCAAAATAAAAAAAGTAATTTTTCACTGAACAAGGGTGTCATCATTTCCGGAGGATACCATGGTCCCTTGTAAGTAGTAGTAGCACCCAGTTGGTCCGCCGAGATGAAAAAATGAAAGTTGTGTATTCTAAGGGTATTTTCGGTCAGGATTGGTCGAGTTCTTCACTAGTCAACCAGAACGGTTAACGCTGAATAACTCTCGAAGGAGTGACGATATAACAATTCTGACAAGCAGAATCGATTGCCCTTGGCCTGAGGAAGAATTTCGACTAATAGTTCATCGACTGAAAATGAAAACTCCAAAAGTTACATTTCGATGAAGTCTCCATACACTAAGCGCACTTAGCACCTGGTAAGTGTATGGGACGGAAAAACCGAACAGTAGACAATGAATATAAAAGAGAGGACGGACTATCTGACAATTCCGAGTGGTGCGATCCATAGTGCTTAGCCTCAGGAAGAAGTTTGTCTAACAGTTCATCGACAGAAAATGAGAAATCGAAAAGTTGCATTCCGAACTTTGTCTCCATACACTAAGCGCACTTAGCACCTGGTGATAAGTGTATGGGACGACCCTTGTCTACGGTGCTTGTCTTAGGACATGAGGGGTAGTGAATACCATCTCCCTTTCACAAGCTCGTGTAGAGGGTGCTTGTCTAAGGACATGAGGGGTAGTGAATACCATCTCTCCATTCACAAGCTCGTCCTTCCTTTCAGAAGGATTCGTCCCTTTCACAAGGAAATTTTCCTCCATTCACAAGGAGCGACCTAAGTGTATGGAAGAATTTCTTGTCTAAGGAAATTTTCGACTTTCTCCTAAGGGTACCCTAAGGTGTCCTAAGGGTTCCGCACCAAAATTCGTCGACCGATCCGGGCCGGCGGGACTTGGATGTTTGTTTTTATCTCGGAATTCTGGTCGCCATTTCGAGGGGTGCTCTTTTCACATGAAAAGAGTTTTGACGATAGGACCAAGGAGACACTTGTTCCATAGTCCCTGGCCGAATTAAAGGTCGGACTTCTAAGCTCAAATGTCCTCCAAGTCGAGAGTTATTAAGCTATTCAAGGCGGGGGAAAAACGCATTTTTCGACCTTTTTCAGCACTATTTCGACTCGATCTCAACAACGGCTAGGCCAAATTCGCCCAGATTTTCGGAGTAGACGTAATAAATTTGGTTCTATGATCTATTAAAGTTTCAAACACTTTCCTTAACTTTATGCAGACATAGAATTTTTCAAAGTTTTCTTTCAATGTACCTCACTCGAAGGCGAATAACTTCGCAATCCGTGACGATCGGACCTTCCAAAAAAAGTTGCAAAGAGCCGACACATATGTGCCTTTGGCATGAATTTTGTAAGTCGAAAGCATCGACAGATTTGGAATGCCACGGTCGACCATTCCAAACTTTGAAAATTTCGCTGTTGCGCACTCCGAAAATTCTCGACACTCCCAGCGGGCATGTTAGGGCCCCAGAATTTAATGACAGCTTGCCATGTACTATATCTTTGATATCTAATAGATAAACCTCGCTTTTGTTGCCAATAGATAGCGCGTTTAGGTGTGCGCTGTCGAGCGGGCGGTCGTCGCCATTGAAAAAATGCGACCTCGGAAGATAATTTTGTGCGCCACCACTAGCTACCCATAATTCGAGCTACGTTCAGGGAGGCTTATTTATGCTCAGTTCTTGGGCTCGGAGTGGATAAACCACCCTGCTGTCGTTGCCGATCGTCGAGCAAGGTCGATCAAAGTGAACGAAAGTTCCCCTTGACCTTGGAAAGAATTTCTCTAAGTCTTGGAAAAGTTTTCCCATAAAGAAGCAAGGTTCGACCTGGCTAAGCTCCCATAGCTTAAGCCCACCAAGTTCCTTTACTTAATCGGCTAAATGACCCTTTCACTACCCCTCATGTGCTTTCCTTTAAGAGGAAAAACGTAAATTCTAAATGAATAGAATTCATGTTTTGAGTTGTTGTTGAATTATTACAAGGGGTATGAATGTAACAAATCTCCAGAACAAAGGCTGAATCTCAGCAGATCGTGGCACAAAGGCCACTCTCATGCGTACAATACCTCGTTCTTTATTTAAGTCGTCTACAAAGGATTTGTCCCTCCCGATATTTGAACTTGTGTTCAGCCTAGACTGCACCAACTTTTGTGTTGATACAGTGCCACGGCAATTGTATGATCTTGGGCCGAAGCCTATACGTACTCATGATAACATCTGGGAAGGCTGCATATCGCCGCTTTCCAGCATGGATTCTGGCTTAGAGGCGTTCAGCCGTAATCCTACACATGGTAGCTT
>JARLHW010000053.1 GCA_031292075.1 Desulfosporosinus sp. | reverse complement strand
CGTTGCCGACATGTAATGCCCGTGAATTCGCAACTTTTTTCAGTCGGAAAAACTACGACAGTCTCTACAAGTCCATTGTAGACAGGGCAGGGAACAACCCTGATCCCGACGAGCTGATGGAGACCATGTTCCGAGCCTTTTCAATGGTGGCGCCACGTAGTGAAGAGATGGATATGAGAAGAACTAAATTCGACGACGCCACGATCATTTCGTATGTTCTGGAATGCAACAACTATGTCTTGGAACACGCTGTTGCCGATGTTATCGCTGGAAATCAGTTGGAAGAGCACTTTAGAAACCACAGATGGGGGCCGGGACCACAGTTTGCCGAAGACGAAGATATGCATTATGGTTGGGACACTCGCAGTCGTCTCAATGCCTCAAGATATGACATGACGTATCTTATGTGTTAGAAAACATCAAACTTTGTTGTTTCTTTGGTCTGATTTGGTGTGGCGTTGTATGCGTTTCAGGTCTTCATATTCTTCCTCATATGAGCTGCCAAAAACCGTCTTTGGAAGGTCAAAATACCCCATGGGTGTACTTTTTACTAAACGAAAATCATCATCCACGGCTTCAACACCATCTCTGAAAGCAACAGCTTCAGCTAATTTTTGCAACTTGGTAGCTTCTGTAAAGCTAAAACATCTCGTCCTACCCTTGCCGTATTTGTAATACGTATATGTCCAACATGGTGCGGGGTTTTTGGGGTTTTGCAGGCGAATACTACGGTAATGGGTCTTGTTGTCTGACCGCAAATTGTGGTTGAGAGCTTGCTGTCTCTTTGTCAATAGGCGCAGATTGCACTTGCGGCAGTCGAGTCCCATGCGATTATAATGGTCCGCGGTGATACCATCAGATTCTTTACTGGTTCTGTCTAACAACCTGTTGTGTAAAAACTGATGTCTTCCATCTATCCAAGACCCAATGTAACATTCGCGAGCATGGTAGCGATTTTGGCGCAATTCTTCTCTGACTTGTTCCGTGTCGTCGGCAATACCAAACAACCCACGAGTAAGCTCTATCTGCAACAATGCGACACCCATCCACGTAAAACGCCAAACTCGGTTTTTGAATCCGAGTTGTTCGATCTTGTCAACATGCAGAGCAGGGTCTTCCATATGTGTAATTTTGTATTAATGATGACGTGTTTATTTTATCTTGGTGATGAACTAGACTGAATGCTTCAAGCTATGACATGTCCTACATGATGTGTTAAAATCCAACTTGTCATTTTTTTATGCTTCTATTCAGCTGGGGTTTTTTAAAGGTCGGCCCAATTCAATTGAATACATATCTGTCTCCAAGTCCCGGCATAACGGATGCGTTGGCCATTCTCGGGGGGCTTTATAGGAGCTCCGACAAGACGTAGCAGCTGTCTCGCAAGGTATTTTGTAGGTAAATTGTTGGGGTGGGCCTTCTTAGGTGCCGTAGTTCCTATCTTTGCGCGATAGAGAAAACGCGGTGTCTGTTGATATGCCTTTTCGACTAGAGGATATAACGCCATGACTTGGTCCATGTATTCAGGTCCGAGACCCGACTTGTCCATAAGTATCTGAAGTTCGTTCTTGAAGTGCGCGATAGGCTTGTAGCCCTGGGCACGCCTTTTCACGACGTACATGTGCTGTTCCGTCGGCGATTTGTCGGTCTCCTCCATATTAATGATTAATGACGTATTCAATATACAGGTTTTTGGGTTACCTGTATGATGAGCGGCCGGTATTCCTCGGCGACAGGATCGAAGAACTGTTTGAGATGGAGACCAAAACCCTGCAATGGCCCTTTGACGAGCTTTGCCTTTGGACCCCAACTCTTGAGAGTGAAACTCAACACGTTGGTTTTACGTTCTTCTAGCCATTTTGTCGCTTCGAGAATGACTTTGACAAGATCCTCCTGTGTGAACGGCTCGTTTGTGCGCGATAGGACTGTCATGTGCGGTTTAGCAAAGTCGGTTACGAGACCGATAACGTTAGACAAATCGACAGCAATAGACTTGTTGTTATCCTCCAAGTAGAGGTTGGGCACCACTACTTCGTATATTGGCCCATCGTCTAGATCCATTATTGGTTATATTTATATCACGTCACATCTTCTTCCTATTTTTGTATCAATGAACTATTATGCTTGCTGTGGTGTGGCCCTCGCAAAAGGGTCAGGCAGATTGGCAATAGAAGGGAGGCCAACAGCAGGAATTTTTAGTTCCATGGCCTTGATATAGCACATTCCGGACAATTCGGCGAAATGGCGTTTGACAAAGATTGGGGGCATATTTGCCGCCAGAAAGGCTCTGGCTTCCTCGACATGTTCTGCACGAGCATCACATTCGTCACAAAACCAAAAATACACGGCCATGGGGCTCTGCTTGATGATTTTCTTGGTGCTTAGAACGATATACTCATCTTCGTCCTTGTTGTACCGTCTCACCGCCTTTGGTGGTTCAAACCGTATTCCGAGATAGAGAAACATGCGGTATATCCTATCCCTGGGTATCAAACCCTGGGGATCAACCAACCGAATGGCCTGAGATAGCGTCTGTGGGCCACCGGGCGCCAAGATGCGATTTATCCAGTCTATAGCCGTCTCGTCGTCGATTTTGTCGAACCACAAACCGAGACTGTTGGCCCTTCTCTGCATCGGCGTTGCATAAAAAAAATAACACGTAATCACCAACCTCTTAACTTCAACTCTATCTTTTGAAAAAAAAGAACAATGGAAGCTATTCAGCAGGGTGTTGCCAAGGGCGTTGATATGCTGCCGACGTATGGCGCCAAGAGCAAGGTTGATGTGTTTACCGGCTGGCCAATCAAGATCATGATGCTCATCGCGGTGATCGAGTCTGTCTTGGCACTCGGCACCTGGTCGCGCTTTGGGTGGACTGTGATGTTCCAGCTCGTCATTGTTGTCCTGGGTCTGTGGATGAACCGCAACGGCAATGAAAGCCATGTTTGGATCGCTGTCCTGGCCTCACTGGCAGTCGGGCCCCTGGTCCACAGGTGGAAGGATGGTGTTTGGGGATGGTAAAAATTTTTCAACAAAGAGTTTTATTGATAAGAACACGTCATTTGTTTACAAAAATTCATAGAATGGAAGAGCTTCCAGATAGTGTTGGTTTGGAAGAGATTGAGGAAGAGGGGGAGGAGGAAAGTCCTCCGGATGACGAAGGCTCAGGAGACAGAGACGTGACAATGAAAAAGGCAAAAAATGACGAGGAGACCTACTACTTCCCCGACTTTGCCTGTCCGCCGTCCGACGACGATCTTACCGAGATACGCATCCAAGTCGTCGATATCGAATGCCAACAACGGCCGTTAATAAAGAAATTGGACGACCACAACATACTGCGCGACGAACATGCGATGTTTGGGCTGGTACCGTGTATGCGCATTTACGGCAAGCTCCGTGACGGTCGTTCTGTTTGTTGCAATACATACGGCTACTACCCAACACTGCACATTCTGACATCCGTCGACCCAAATGAAACCCTCGTCGAGCAACTCGTCGATTTACTGGAGACAATGCTTGCTGCGCGGAACAAGGATGTAAAACAGCAACGCATACTGGCCCACACGATCAAAACCGGGTTTCCAATGCACCCATATGTGGACAAACCATCCGACTTTATAGAGCTCAAGTTCTCAGTGCCGTACCATGCCAAACTGGTGGCAGAGTACCTACTCGACAACCCTGTTTTTTCCGGAGCGATTGGGGAAATCAACGTCAAACCCTTTTCGTGCCTGCCAATCGTCGAGACCTTCCAGGCAGACCGCTTTATTTCAGGTTACGAATGGATCAACATCACCAACTGGTCTTCTACAGACCCCGAGGCTAGACGTTGCGAACCGTCTCGCTGTGACATTGAGATTGACGTGAACATCGACAACATCAGGCCTTTCAAGGACGACTTTATTGCGCCGCAGCGCGTCTTTGCCTTTGATATCGAGTGCGCCAAGACTATCGGTATTCCGAAACCCGATGCGAACGAGGTCATTCTTATAGCCTGCATCTGCGCCGACTACATAGAGGGTAATCCTACCGGACAGCGCCGGCGCGTCATTTTCCAATATGGCAGCTCGGACGCCATCGACAGCATCAAACCAGAGAACGGCGACTTGCATCTACACTTTACGGGCGAAGATGCTGAGAAGCGCCTCCTCGAGGCTTTTGGCGACCTTGTTGCCACATATGACCCCGACTTTTTGGTCGGCCACAATCTCATTAATTTCGACCTCCCGTATGTCGTGGAGCGCGCCAACGTACTCGACTGCAGCGAGAATGCGCTTTTTCTCGGTAGACGCGGCAACTACAAATACATTGCTCCGCGCCGTTATATCAAGGAGCGTAAAGGTGGCGACAGCCGCGAGATGACGACGACAGAGACACCTGGGCGCATCCAGTTAGATACATTGACTTGGATTCAGGCGAACACCAGGGACAACCGCTCATTCAAGCTCGGCTCGCTGGGCGCAAAGTACCTCAACGACACCAAGATGGACGTCAGCTACACCATGATAGTCCCTCTATGGAAACGCAACGACTCGACCCGGGCCCGCCTCGCCGCTTATTGTATGCAGGATACCGTGCTGACCATGGGCCTCGTCGATTTCGCCGGCAACAAGAAGGAACCGGCGTTTGACATGGTCAAGAACGCCATCGAGGAGAGCAGACAGACTAGGGTCTGCTGTCCACGCCTGCTCAGGTCGGGCATGCAGGCTCGTGTCTGGGGCCGGTTGCTCGAAAAGATGAAGGCGCCGCACTGGGACGCCGCGAACCATCCGGTCTATGTGGCCTACGAGCGGCCGCAGAAGCGCGCCAAGGACGATAGGTTTGCCGGAGCGGCAGTTCTCGAGCCCAACCGCGGCTTTTATCCGGGCTATGTTGTTTGCGGCGATTTCCGTTCTCTATATCCTTCAATCATCATCTTACGTATGTGGCACCCCCCTTTTTTCAATAACAAAATAACAACCATTTTTTTGCAGTGAACATTTGCTATGCAACATTCATTGGCCAAGGCAAAGACATGAATTTACCACATCTCGATTCGCCGTCGGGATGTCATTTCGTTGATCCCTCGGTCCGCCGTGGCCTCCTGGCCCAAATCGAGGAGGAACTGATGGCCGAGCGCGACGAGGCAAAACGCATGGCCAAAGTCGCCACGGATCCGGGCAAAAAGGGCATGTACAACAACAGGCAGAACAAGATCAAGCTGATCTGCAATTCCGTCTACGGCATCCTTTCCGCTTCTGGTGGCCGTTTTGTCCGTGTTGCTCTTGGACTTGCTGTGACTTCACAGGGCCGTCTCATGATCATGAAGTCCAAGGAAATTGCCGAGTCGCCGCAGTTTGCCTCTTCAGTCGTCCGCACCATCTATGGAGACACGGACAGCATTATGGTACAGCTCAAACCGCACATCACGACAGACGAGGAGGCCTTTGTTGCTCTAGTCTACATCTGCGACGCGGTGACTGCCTATTTCGCGACATTGAGCGCCAGTAAAGCTGTGCTTCTCCAGGCCGAGAAGATCATGAAGCGCATGATCCTTATCAACAAGAAGCGCTACATTGCCGCCAAGATCCTTGCCACCAGGATCGAAAGAGAGCCAGGCGCTGACGGTCGTCCAGGGACAGGCAGAGTTACCAAGGTCTCTGTTTCTCAGCCGGAACGCATTGCCATGGGCGTCGAAATCGCCAGGCGCGACAATTGCCTTTTAGTCAAAGAGAGCATGGAAGAGATCGTCGACACGATCATGCTCATGAATGACCTCCCAGGCGCCCGGGTCGTCATCTCCAACATTCTCCGCGAGCTCATCGGCGGTCGCATCGATATTGGCAAGCTCGTCGTTAGCAAGTCCATATCGAAAGCAGACTACAAAAGCGACCCCATCCAGGTCCAGCTCGCCAAGCGCATGAAGGAACGAGACCCCAGCTATGAATGGGGTTTGGGAGAGCGCATTCCATATGTCATCGTCAGCCGCGAGCACCGCGTTCTCGCCGATCAAGCGGAAGATCCTCTATGGGCGATACAGCACGGCCTGCCCCTCGACACGGCCTATTACATCAACAAGCAGCTGTCCGGCCCGATATCGAGGATATTCATGTGGTTCCTCTCGGACAAGGCCTATCTGGGCCAGATCGCGGCGATTGAACAACATATTCGTCTATTGGAGGACACTGACTGGAACAAGGGCAGCGACAGCACTGTTGAGATTGAAAAGGCAGAAAAACAGCTCGACAAGGTCATGGAGAAGATGCAGGAGCACGCCGCAACCATCCTCTTTGGCCCCGGCGCACTCGCAGCACATCCGCGCAAGTTGGAGACTGGCAAACGCGGCATAGCAGGGTTCTTCAGTGCGGTCCCCAAGTGCAAGAGGTGCAAGATCAGCCCCGTCACTAATATGGCCAATCAACTCTGCTCTTCATGCCAACCCGGCTCTGCGCGCTGTCTTGCCACCGGATGCCACAAGTCTGTGACTGCCTCTTTCGACGGCCTCAGCGACATGCCAGACCTCTACTGCATGACCTGCAAGCCACAGATGGGGGTCTGCGGCTGCTGCGGCCGCAATATGCCCCTCATTTCCGAGGCAGAAGGGCTCTGCGAAAACTGTATTGTCGGGAAGTGCTACGCCTGCGGCAAGGAAAACGAGGAGGAAACAAAGCAAGGCCTGTGTCCAGATTGTTTCGTTTTCGTCTCTACGAAAAAGGCTGGGATGGCTGCGGCTTCAACGGTCGACATTGAGGATCTCAAGCATCAGGCCGACCAGGCCAAGCTCGAGTGCTTTAACCGCTGCGGCGTCCTCACTGATGAGATCAACTGCGTTTCTCGTGAGTGCTCTACTCTGTTCAAACGTGCCACTTTGGCTGCAAGGATAGCCAATATGAGCTGAAAGTTTCTTTTTTTTTAAAAAGTCTATACTGCTGTTAGTAACATTTGCCCAGGGATCGCGGCGACTGTCCCGGTTAGTAGAATGCCTGTCGCGCCCAAACCGTAGATCGCAGCAGCAGCCATGCCCAGAACCGGACCAACCCCCACACCCAATGAAAAGATCTTGAATGCGTCCTTGAACTTGCTGCTGGGCTTGTATTCCGTAACATCGGCCAATGTCTGGACATCGGCAACAATTTCAATCCAGATGTCCCTCATAGTGCTTGTAACCCATTGGTCCAAAGCAGCTGGGCTCGTGTCGACGAGTTGAACTTCTGACGGCAAGATGGGCAAGAATACTGGTCTTACACTTTCACCCCTCTTTGTTGGCAACACAACACCTATAGAACCAGCACTGATCCGTATGGGCACCAAACCGTCTTTCTCCACAACAACCCGTTTCAACATTTCTCGAAGCCCCGAGTCGTCGGAAAAACGAGTTTCCATTCTTTCCCATTTACCAGCATCCCAGTTCACCACGGCTCTAGCAACGGCCATTGCACTGGTGGGCATATCCTCCTTGTCGATCACAAATTGAGCCAAAGACACTATACGGCCTGCCATGATCGGCTTGGTCAGAATAAACCCAGTCTTTGTTGCACCGCGAGTCTTGAACCCTGGAACAGAACCGTACCACCGACTTGCCGAACTGCAAGTCCAGGCATCCTCAACTTCCAGGGCATCCTCTTTGGAGTAGGACATATAGTCTGACAGTCGACGCTTCCATCCCTCTAGAATATCTTGTTCGTTAAGTACCTCTATTGAAAGCAGGGATGGGCCTATATTCATCAATGCCGAGCCTGGAGAGGGCGCACTGAAGTAGGTACCATCAGTGGCAGTATTGATCTTTGCACAATCCATGTCCACAATGCCACCAACCTGGGCTTCAAGGGCCTTGAGAGGTCTCTTCACTCCTCGAGAGTCTATGGGATACGATTTCACATCAATTTTGCTTCTACCATCCCTGGAGAATACTGTCGAGCCGTTCACCCTGTCCTTTGGGTTGAAGAAGGCCATCTCGAATTTTTTTTTTGCTATTCAACATGAGCTACATAAAAAAATTCATTCACGATGTGTTGAGTCATCTACCTGAATATTTGAGTTGTCTGTAAAACAGAGGTGCTCAACTGTCATGACGTATATTTTCCGATCCGGATCGTATAATGTCCTCAAAGTCCGGACTTCCCAAGGTCCT
>JARLHW010000052.1 GCA_031292075.1 Desulfosporosinus sp. | reverse complement strand
CTTCTTCGCAATTGCTTTGCTTTGTTGCACCATAAGACGTTGGGTGGATTGTATCTTTACGGCTATAACAATGTCGCTTCAAACCAGTACACAACCAGCCTCGGCACTTGGGCGTGTACTGCCAATCAAGAGTACGAGTTTGAACTGAACTGGGATGTGAACGCCGGAGTTGCAGCTACGAGACTCTTTATTGACGGGGTTCAATTAGGCTCGACTATTACCAACTCCTACACAAGGGACTCTACTTATACAAGCATCGAACTAAACAGTGAGCTTGCCTACTCGGTGAGGGACATTGTAATGTTTACAACCGTCCAACACACTGCGAACTACATTCCTGGCTACTCCTCATGGGCTACACTTACTGGGCCCATTGTTCGGGTTGCAAATAAGGCTGATTCGACAAAGGCCTCTATCTTTACAGTGACCTCTGGAGGCATTGGAACGATAACCTCATCCGGAGCAGAGTTTGACTTCCCCGCCACCGATGTCCTCAAGGTGCTAAATGCGACAGACGCAACGGCACTTGGGGCGGCCTCTACTGCCCTATCGGGTGGACTTACCGTAGCAAAAAAGACCATTCTGGGCGATACGCTCACGGTCACACAGTCTTTAGTAGGTGTCTTATCGAGCTCGGCGAATCCTGAAGCGTATGGTGCAAAGGGTGACGGTCTGACAGATGATACAACTGCTATTCAGGCCTGCATGACAGCCAATGGTAACGTGCAGTTTGGGTATAAAAAGCGCTATCGAATCACGGCGACGCTCAATGTCAAGTCAAACCAGGTCATTGATCTGAATCAGTCTACTATAATGTCCAATGACGAAACAGGTGATGGTACAGGCGCCAACGATACTTGGTACAACAAGAACACTGGCGATGCTAATTTCCTTCAGTTCACCTACAACGACACCATTACGAACGGAGTGTTCCTCATAAATGGCCGCACCAACGTCGAAATCTTCAACGGCACTATCTCTCAGGTATACGAGGCTATCGGAATCATGAATGCTGCGTCAAACATCTCGCTTCATGACCTCAATATCTCATTGTACGGCAAGGGTATTTACGGTTCTACGACGGTGACTAGTCCGCTGCGCTGCAATATCAGTCTAAGTCGAATACGCTTCAACAATGGCCGATTTACAGCAGTGTCGTTTAGCGGTACCGACATTGCGAACAAGGCAATGGGGTTTTCAATGACCGATGTGCATGCGAGCAATTTTGGAGTGTGGGGAGTCCAACTCATAAACCTCCAAAATTGCAAGTTCTCCAATGTTCAGCTCTACTACGATAATACCTACAATACATGGGATCCGATTGGCGGCGACGGGTCTGGTCATCTGACATACGCATGGGTCAATAAACTGTCAGGCACACCAGTATTTGCAGCCAGTTCGGGACAGAACATTGTCGAATACTATTGCTACGATTACGCCCTGGTGGACTGCGAGTTTGATCGTTGTAGTTGGAGCTCTATCCCCGATGCGGGCACGGGGGCTAAATTGGACAATGGGTACGACAACACTACATTCACTTCATGCAACTTTGAGCATTTGATTCAATGCCTGCCGAACTCGACCGGCTTCCCCCCCTCGACATTGTTTACTTCAGCGATGAACTTTGAAAAGTGCATCTTCACACAGATGTTCTTCTCGCCGTTTGCCAAGTCCACGTGG
>JARLHW010000051.1 GCA_031292075.1 Desulfosporosinus sp. | reverse complement strand
TGCTTCGTGGGTTCGGAATGCCGTACCGTGATTAGAGAAAAGGAGGTTCAAGAGCGTGGCTAAGACATCAATGGTTGTCCGCCAAAACCGTGGACAAAAATTCGCCGTGCGTTCGCATAACCGTTGCAAGCTTTGTGGACGCCCTCATGCTTACATGCGAAAATTCGGAATTTGCCGGATTTGCTTCCGGGACCTGGCCCATGCAGGAGAACTTCCTGGGGTCACTAAGGCCAGTTGGTAGAACATTGTAAGGAAGGGGGACGACTGAAGTGTCAATGTCAGATCCGATTGCAGACTTTTTAACACGTATCCGCAACGCGGGAATGGTTTATCATGATAAAGTTGAGGTGCCAGCATCTCGTATTAAGAAAGAGCTTGCGGAGCTGCTTAAAGCAGAAGGGTACATCAAAGATGTAGAATACATTGCGGACGACAAACAAGGCGTGATTCGGATGTATTTGAAATACGGTCCAAATCGTGAGCGTGTTATTACCGGGCTAAAGCGGATAAGCCGTCCGGGACTACGCGTTTATGCGAAGAAGGATGAGATGCCAAAGGTTCTAGGGGGACTCGGTATCGCAGTTATTTCGACATCCAAGGGAGTCATGACAGATAAGAAAGCCCGTAAAGAGGGCCTTGGTGGAGAAGTAATCTCCTACATTTGGTAGATTTCACAACGGAGGTGCAGTGAATGTCCAGAATTGGCAAGCGCCCCATTGGGATCCCCAGTGGTGTGGACTTCAAAATAGAGGAAAATGTGGTCACTGTTAAGGGCCCGAAGGGTTCCTTAACCAGAACAATGCATTCATTGATGAACATTGTTGTAGATGGCCAACAAATTGTGGTTACTCGACCGGACGATGAGCCGTTGAGCAGATCCTTACATGGTTTGACTCGTACGCTAATTGCTAACATGGTTGAAGGTGTTACGAACGGTTTCACAAAGGGACTGGATATGGTCGGGGTTGGATATCGCGCTGCCAAACAAGGAAACAAGCTGGTATTAACTGTCGGCAAGTCTCACCCCGTTGAGCTCATTCCCTTTGAAGGTATTGACTTTGAAGTTCCTGCCCCAAACAAGATCTTAATTAAAGGGATGGATAAAGAACTTGTCGGTGCTTTTGCAGCAGTAGTTCGTTCAGAGCGTGAGCCTGAACCTTACAAGGGCAAAGGGATTCGCTATGAAAACGAGGTTGTCCGTCGTAAGGTTGGTAAGACCGGCGGTAAAAAGGGCGCTAAGAAGTAATTAAATTAGGCAAGGGCCAAATCTCTTGCCAATCGTGAAAGGAGTGAGTTCCCTTTGATTAAGCGCATTGACCGAAAAGCTCTTCGTATCAAAAAGCATAAAAGCATCCGTAAGTCTATTGTCGGCGCCGCTAGTCGCCCGCGTTTGGCAGTTTTCCGGAGCTTGAATCATATTTACGCACAAGTAATCAATGATGAGCTCGGGGTGACAATTGTTGCTGCTTCTTCCCTCGATCCAGAGTTCAAAGCTACTGATCTGTCTGGTGGGAATGCCGCCGGCGCTCAAAAAGTCGGCGAATTGGTTGCGAAGAAAGCCCTTGAAAAAGGAATTACGCAAGTGGTATTCGATCGTGGAGGAAATATATATCACGGCCGAATCTCAGCATTGGCGGAATCAGCACGAGAAGCTGGACTCAGCTTCTAAGCTTGGGTAAAGGAGGGAAAAATCAAATTGGCGAAATTCGAAGCTAACAAGTCGGACATGAATGAAAAAGTCGTTCACATAGCCCGTGTTGCCAAAGTTGTTAAGGGTGGACGCCGTTTCAGCTTTAGCGCGCTCGTAGTGGTTGGAGACGGTCACGGTCGTGTCGGCGCAGGACTGGGCAAAGCTGGCGAAGTTCCTGAGGCCATTCGCAAAGGAATTGAAGATGCTAAGAAGAACCTCTTCAGTGTTCCGATGCATGGAACGACGATTACGCATCCCATTATTGGGGTGTTTGGTGCGGGTCAAGTGCTGTTAAAGCCAGCTTCTAAAGGGACTGGAGTTATTGCCGGCGGTGCAGTTCGTGCAGTACTCGAAGTTGCCGGAGTACACGATATCTTGACGAAATCTTTAGGCTCGGCAAACGCGCACAATATGGTCAATGCGACGATGGCGGCGTTAAAATCTCTCAAGCGTCCGGAAGAGATTGCCAAACTCCGAGGGAAGACCGTAGGAGAAATTCTAGGTTAAGGAGGGTTGGTCATGAAAGTAAAAGTGACACTAACGAAGAGTCCGATCGGGTATTCAAAAGCACAACACAAAGTGTTACAAGCACTTGGCTTAGGGAAAGTTGGATCAAGTGCAATTCATGAGGACACCCCTGGGATTCTGGGGATGGTTCATAAATGCATGCACTTGGTTACTGTAACACAAGCTCAATAGAAGGAGGTGTGGGCGAGCATGAAACTGCATGAACTAAAGCCTGCTGAAGGATCAACACATGCACCTAAGCGGTTGGGCCGTGGAGTGGGTTCCGGACATGGTAAGACATCCGGTAAAGGCCACAAAGGTCAAAACTCGCGCGCTGGCGGCGGTGTCCGTCCAGGCTTTGAAGGCGGACAAAATCCATTGTTCCGCAGAATGCCTAAGCGCGGCTTTAATAATATTTCAAGAAAAGACATTGTTGCCTTGAATGTTCGTGATTTGGAACGCTTTGAGAACGGTACTGAAGTCACGATTGAAAGCCTCTTAGAATGCGGCCTCATAAAGGCTGTTAAAGATGGCGTGAAGATTCTAGCAACGGGAGAATTGACCAAAGCCCTGACTGTCAAAATTGACAAAGTCAGCCCAGCCGCGGCAAAGAAGATTGTTGCGGCGGGTGGAAAAGTAGAGGTGGAATAGGATGGTCGTCGATTCCCTGAAGAATGCGTGGAATGTAGCGGATCTCAGGAAAAAAATCGGATACACCCTGTTGATGTTTCTGATCTTTCGTATCGGAGCACATATTCCCATCCCGTTTGTTGATCATGCCGTACTGAAGAAAATGTTAGGTTCCGGAGGTATGTTCGATTTTATGGACACACTTTCCGGAGGTTCCTTTAAGAACCTAACTGTGTTTGCCTTAAGCATTACGCCCTATGTTACTGCCTCAATCATTCTTCAACTTCTGACAATTGTGCTCCCTTATCTAGAACGGTTGTCGAAAGAGGGTGAGTACGGGCGGAAAAAAATCACGCAGTATACTCGGTATGGCACCGTAATCTTGGGCTTTATTCAAGCCTTTGGACTAACCTATGGCATACGTGCCTCATTGACTATCCCTAGCCCTGGTTTGAGATGGCCAATTTATCTTCTGGTGGCAATTGTCTTGACAGCAGGTACGGCATTTCTCATGTGGTTAGGGGAAGCCATCACTGAAAAGGGAATCGGAAACGGCATCTCTCTTATCATCTTTGCTGGAATTGTTTCGCGTATTCCTGGTGCGATAAGCTATCTGTGGAGCCTGTTTGCAGTTCATGAGATCAACGTTTTCTCAATTATTGGCTTGGTTATCATCGTTGCGCTCATAACTGCAGGAGTTATTTATGTACAGGAAGGTACACGTCGTGTGTCGGTTCAATATGCTAAGCGGGTGGTAGGTCGACGGGTATATGGAGGACAAAGCAGTCATATTCCCTTGAAAGTAAACCAGGCTGGGGTGATCCCTGTCATTTTTGCTATCTCCTTACTGGCTTTCCCCCAAACGATTGCCTCATGGATACCAACGTCTACATTCGCAAGATTTGTGACTACTTGGTTTAGTATGAATGGCAGCTTAACCTCAATCCCATATCTGTTGATCTATGGTGTGCTCATTATATTCTTTACTTACTTCTACACAGCTGTTACCTTCAATCCGATTGATGTAGCAGATAACTTGAAGAAGTATGGTGGCTTTATCCCTGGCCTTCGTCCTGGGCGCCCAACGGCTGAATATTTATCTAAAATATTGAGCCGGATAACGCTAGCCGGTGGTTTATTTCTGGCTTTGATCGCAGTCCTACCGACACTAGTTATTGGACTCACTGGACTCAAGAACATCTATTTTGGTGGAACATCCCTACTAATTGTGGTTGGGGTTGCGCTCGAGACGATGAAACAAATTGAATCCCAACTTATGTCGAGGCATTATCAAGGTTTTATGAAATAAAGGAGGAAGAGTTATGAGATTAATATTAATGGGCGGACCCGGAGCCGGTAAAGGAACACAAGCAGGTCCCTTGGTGGAGAAATTTAAATTTCCGCATATTTCTACCGGAGATATGTTTAGAGCAGCAATCAAAGAGGGAACCGCTATGGGTCTCAAAGCTAAATCGTTTATGGATGCGGGGGGACTGGTTCCTGATGAAGTAACCATCGGAATTGTCGCAGAGCGTTTAGCAATGGCGGATTGTGCTGATGGATTCCTGCTCGATGGATTCCCACGTACCTTAGCCCAAGGCAGTGCCTTAGCAGGTATCTTGGATAAGCTTGGTATGAAACTTGATGCTGTCATTAATATTGAAGTCGCGCATGAGGTTTTAATACCCCGTTTAACCGGACGCCGGATCTGTCGAACCTGTGGAGCTTCCTATCACATGGTGTTTAACAAACCTGAAAAAGAAGGGGTTTGCCAATGTGGCGGAGAGCTGTATCAGCGTTCAGATGACACGGTTGAAACTGCCGAGAATCGTTTAAGCGTCTATAATAAGCAAACCGAACCTTTGATTGCTTTTTACCAAGAAAAAGGATTGGTTAAACAAATCAACGGGGATCAACCCATTGATAAGGTATTCCAGGATATCCTTCAGGCCTTGGTCTAAACAGCATGATTGAACTTAAAAATGCGAACCAATTGGACCGGATGCGCAAAGCGGGTCGAATCGTGGGTGAAACTCTTGCCCTCATGCGTGAGCTTGCAAAACCCGGTGTCACGACACTTGAATTGGATCGCATGGCTGAGGAATATATCCGCGCACAGGGGGCCATACCGGCGTTTAAAGGGTACAATGGCTTCCCGGCAACACTTTGTACCTCCGTTAATGAACAGGTTGTTCATGGAATACCTAGTTTAAGGTGTTTGAATACTGGGGATATTATTAGCATAGATTGTGGTGCGGTCATAGACGGGTATTTTGGTGACGCTGCTGTGACCTTACCCATTGGAGAAGTAGGTCAAGATCTCCAGAACCTATTAAAGGTGACAGAAGAGTCCCTGATGTTGGGTATTGCGCAGGCTAAGCTAGGTAATCGTCTTTATGACGTCTCTTATGCGGTTCAAACGCACGTAGAAGCAAACGGCTTTTCTGTGGTGCGAGATTATGTTGGACACGGGATTGGAAGAGCCATGCATGAGGATCCCCAGATCCCGAATTTTGGCAAACCTGGCCGGGGACCGCGACTTGAGGTTGGTATGGCCTTGGCTATTGAGCCCATGGTGAACATGGGTACGTATGAAGTGCAGACGTTAAAGGATCACTGGACTGTGGTGACGAAAGATAACAGGGCATCGGCCCATTTCGAACACACGGTTGCGATTACGGAAAATGGCCTGGAAATTCTAACTCGATGTTAGGTAGTGCCAGAGGATTGTCAGAGGAGGGGTAATTGAGCATGTCAAAAGAAGACGTTATTGAAGTTGAAGGTAAAGTCTTGGAGCCGCTGCCGAATGCCATGTTTCAAGTCGAATTAGCGAATGGACACAAGGTTTTGGCACACGTCTCCGGAAAGATTCGCATGAACTTTATCAGGATTCTTCCAGGAGATCGAGTCACGGTGGAGCTTTCTCCCTACGACTTGTCTAGAGGACGAATCACATACAGGTTTAAGTAAGCACCAAAGGGAGGGATTACAGTGAAAGTAAAGCCTTCTGTTAAAAAGATCTGTGAAAAATGTAAAATTATTCGTCGCCATGGTATCGTCATGGTCATTTGTGAAAACCCGAAACACAAGCAAAGGCAAGGCTAAGAGTTTCGGTTGCGCGGCTGATTGGAGCAAATCTCCAATGCACCGATTTTATATTAATACAGAACTTAAATAGTTGGAGGTGTAAATTTTAGATGGCACGTATCGCTGGAGTTGACTTACCGCGCGAGAAACGTTTAGAGGTTGCCTTAACCTATATTTTCGGAATTGGGCTGCCGACTTCACATAAGATTCTCGCTAAAACGGGCGTAAGCCCGGATGTCCGAGTGCGTGACTTGTCAGATGATGAAGTCGCTAAGCTTCGGGAAATTATTGATAAAGAGTTTAAGATTGAAGGCGACCTGCGCCGCGAAGTTTCCCTCAATATCAAGCGTCTTATGGAAATTGGTTCCTATCGTGGCCTGCGCCATCGTCGTGGACTTCCAGTTCGGGGTCAGCGCACGAAAACCAATGCCCGTACTCGTAAGGGTCCGGCTAAGACTGTTGGAGCAAAACGTAAAAAGTAAAAAGGGGGGATAACCGAGATGGCACGTAAAGTTGTCCGGACAAAACGCCGGGAACGTAAGAATATTGAAAGTGGGATTGCCCACATCAAATCCACGTTTAACAATACCATGGTAACCATCACGGATACCCATGGTAACGCACTTTCCTGGTCCAGTGCAGGTTCCCTTGGTTTTAAGGGTTCTCGCAAAAGTACTCCTTTTGCAGCGCAAATGGCAGCGGAAACTTGTGCTAAAGTGGCGATGGAACATGGCTTGAAAGATGTTGAATGCTTCGTAAAAGGACCTGGGGCTGGACGTGAAGCCGCAATTCGTGCACTACAAGCTGCAGGTCTAGAAGTTAACTTAATTAAAGACGTGACACCGATTCCACACAATGGCTGTCGGCCGCCGAAACGCAGAAGGGTATAGGAGGTGTGTAATCATGGCTAGATATACTGGTCCAGTCTGTCGCTTATGTCGTCGTGAGGGAATGAAGTTGTTTCTCAAAGGGGAGCGTTGCTATACCGGAAAGTGCGCAATTGACCGTCGTGCCTATGCTCCAGGACAACACGGGCAAGCTCGTGCGAAGAAGCCCACTGAATATGGTCTTCAGTTACGCGAAAAACAAAAAGCACGCCGAATGTACGGTGTTATGGAAAAACAATTCCGTCACTATTTTGACGAAGCGGCTCGTCGTAAAGGGGTAACCGGTGAAAACCTGCTCACCCTATTAGAACGTCGCCTAGACAATGTCGTTTTCCACTTAGGTTTCGCCTCATCCCGTGCAGAAGCCCGTCAACTTGTGAACCACGGTCACTTTACTATTAATGGTAAAAAGGTTGATATTGCTTCCTATTCGGTTCGTGCTGGAGAAATCATTGCTGTTAAAGAAGGCAGCAAGAGCTCACCACGTATGAAACAACTTCTTGAAAATCTGGGTTCTCGTACAGTTCCCGGATGGATAAGCTTGGATGCCAATACTGCTGCTGGAACTATTGTCGCACTACCCACTCGCGAAGATATTCAACTGCCTATCCAAGAACACCTCATCGTGGAGAAATACTCCCGTTAATGTTGAAGTTCTGCCCAAGTGGGTCGGCTGGTTTGTGTATCAAGTTCTCGAGAAAGAAGGTGCCTACCGATGTTAGAAATCGAGAAGCCAAGAATCGAGTGTATCGAGCGTTCTGAAGACGACTCCTATGCAAAATTCGTCGTTGAGCCTCTTGAAAGGGGATATGGGATTACCTTAG
>JARLHW010000005.1 GCA_031292075.1 Desulfosporosinus sp. | reverse complement strand
TGGTTGATTATTTCTTTTGTTTTTCGATTCCGAAAAATAGGTATTGCAAACTAAGCCATTGAAAAATCCGAACAATGACCTCTAACGTTAATTTCTGGAAGCCAGCCTAGAAAAACGGGACGCTCGGCGCTAGCCAAGCAAATTATAATGTACCCAGGGGGTTGGACACGGAGCTGAAAAAATAAGATAATGAAGGTATGAGTAAGAAAAGAAAAACCTACAGCCCAGCGGAAAAAGCGAAGATCGTTTTAGAGGTTCTCAGAGAGGAAAGTACTCTCAATGAGATAGCCACCAACTATGGAGTCAGTCCACAGCTTATTAGCCGATGGAAAGTTGAGTTTATTGAGAATATGCCAGCCGTGTTTGATAAGAAGAACACTGAAGTTGAGCAGTTGAAGAAAGATCATTCTGCAGAGAAGGAGGATCTGATCAATCAGATTGGTCAGTTGTCGGTAGACTTGACTTGGCTCAAAAAAAAACAGGAGCAAGTCTTAGAAATTCGGAAAAGAAGGAACTTATAGAGTTTGAGAATTCGAAGATTACGGTCAAGCACCAGTGTAAACTTTTGGGGTTACCTCGTTCATCGGCCTATTACAAAAGTCATGGAGTAACAGAACCGAGTCAGGAAGAAGTGGATATTAAGAATGCGATCGACAAGATCCACTATGACGAGTGTTCTTATGGTTGCCGAAGAATGCAGAAAGAACTCAGAAAGATGGGTTTCCATGGTATCGGCAAACGAAGAGTACGCCGATATATGGATGAAATGGGGATCGTCGCTTTCTATCCTGGACCAAACCTGAGCAAACGCGACTTACAAGATCGAACCTACCCTTATTTACTGAGGAATGTTCCGATCACGCATGTTAACCAAGTTTGGGGTATCGATATAACGTACTGCGGGACTCCTACAGGGTTTATTTATTTGGTCGCGATCATTGACTGGCACTCTCGTCTAATCGTCGGGTGGGCCATGAGTAACACCATGCAGTCGGACTTTGTCATACGAGCCGTCGAAGAGGCCATAAAGACCCACGGAAAACCTGAGATCATGAATTCGGATCAAGGAAGTCAATTCACTTCAAAGGTATATATTGAGTGCATTAAGAGGAAGGAAACTATTCGAATTAGTATGAACGGTAAGGGTCGGGCGAGAGATAATGCGAGAATTGAACGCTTCTTTCGCAACTATAAATGGGAGCGTTTGTATCCAGAGGCTCCTGAGACCGTCACAGAGTTGAAGCAAATGACCAAGAACTATATGAAGCATTACAACTGGAACCGGCCACATCAATCACTCGAGTATGCTACCCCCGGCAGCATCTACTATTCTCAAAATGATGTTCAAGAGCAAGTAGTATAACTTGATATTTGTGAAAAATAGAGCAATATATCAACGTGGCCAAATCTTTTGATTGAACCATCGGGTTAGTTGTCCGGGTGCCACGAGGGATACCGAAGCCGAAGGCTGAGGATATGCTCGCTGGTATCCCATGGACAACAGCTCAAGTGACAAGCTAAAGGACCGAAGGGACATTTTGCCTCCGCAGAGGACAAATGGTCCTTCTGGCCAGCGCCGAGCGTCGTGACCCCCATCCCATAGGTCTCATCTTTACTCAAGTTGAAAATAGGACCGATCATGTGGAAAGGAGTTTATCTTAAGATTTTCAAAATCGTGTCTTGACAAGCGGGGGCATTACATTTACCGTACTTTTCATAGGAGATATTTTATCAAATTTACTACGGTCTATTAGCTCTTTTAATCTCCATGCATCAGTTGCAACATTATCATTGTAGAAAACAAAAAACTTACTTCCATCTGATAAATTTCTAATTTCATACGTGTAATCATTTTGGGTTCGTACAACATCAGGCTTTCCATAAAGGTTTGTAATGTCATCTTTTCTAACTGCTAGAGACATAGAAGACCTAGTTGAGTATGGAATGTTATCTATTGAATTTTGAGTAGCATTAGATATATTTCTGTCAGTACACCCATTTAAAAATATCATTACAAGTACTAATAAAAATACATGTACAACATTAATTAGCAATTGATTATGTCTCATAATTAATCATCCTTAATTTCTAATCTAAAATCCCTTCGATAATTATAACTACCCGGATTTATTAATATTAAATGCCTTATAGGCAGCGTTTTGACTTTTAGTAAGCTGAAATAGAATCCTAGTTCAATTTACTACCTGTATGCGTAATTTAGATAAGGTAATCAGCAAGTTCTTCAAGGTCATCTATTTGTAAAAATCCCTTTCCAGCCGGGTATTGCCTTGTTTTCTTGCACTACCGCACAAAGCTATAAGTTTCATAAATTATTCCTTTCTTTCTATTATTTTGTTAAAAATAATTTGTCAGTCAATCCTTAGCATTTCGGGAATCGTTCCGAAACCAACGATAAACCGATATCCTTCAAGACAGTGTGCAGATCTTCTCTTTCATGCGCCGGTCCATTTCGCATACCGGTAACGACAGGTACCTCTTTAACATCAAATTCCAGCAACTCAAACATGTGTTTCGTATAATCAATATACGACTGGAACAGGCTGGAATCAGGATTACCCTGATTAAACGTAAGAATCAGCTTTTTTTCGGCGACATTTTCTTCTTTGAAATGCGGAGAGTATCGCGGAGAGAATCGCGCAAACATCCTGTCGATGAATATCTTCGCCTGGGCACTCATCTGCATCATGTAAATCGGCGAGCCGAAAACAATGGCATTGGTATGATCAATCGCATCATTAAGTTTCTGCATGTCGTCTTTGATAACACAGCCCTGATCGCCCTTGTGGCAGCCCCAACAACCCCGGCACGGCTTGATATCAAGATCGCTGAAATTGAAGGATTGAGTTTCGGCGCCCTGTTCTTTCGCACCTTCGAGTATTTTGTTTACTATCCATGCGGTATTGCCTTCTTTCCGCGGACTTGCGATAATTCCGATGATATTCATCCTTTTTCCTCCTTGCCCATCTGGTCTGTTTACAGTTTGTTCTGTACATTGTGTGTTCATTTAAAATTCTCACCTCTCGAAATAGAATAGTTATGTTTCCTTGTCAACATAACTATTCTATTATCTTATTGTTTCCTTGTCAATAATAAAGCGGGGCTGTATCATAAGCTGATGTTTCAGCGTTTTGATACAGCCCCATTATTCAAAATCATTTCGATTGGTTATATCTACACCTTGCTTCTTTATTTCTGCATCCAAATGCCTACTATACCTTTCCACGAAGCTAAGCGTGTTATTTCTCGGCATGTTCAAAGTCACGTGTTGGTACAATTACCATTGCACCCGTGGACGCAGGAAGAAAACATTTTGCCCTTTAAGAGATTTTCGCCAGTTCGTCCCTCTTTTGTTGATCACAAATACTGGGAGTACAACTGATATAAAGCACTGGCCCGTGCTCGTCTTTTAAAACAGGAGAGTTAAGAGCAAAAAGCATCAGCGAAATGCTGACACCTATACCTTAGTTCTCATATTTGGATTATGTCAACAACCGCAATATGTGTCGTTCAAATCTAGGATATTCGTTAGATTCTATGACGGTTTTATCACAGTTTACTCATAGACCCTGATGGCGTAGCAAACGCTTGCTTAATGGCAAGGGCGTATTTTCCTAATTCAGATTGAGAGTTCTTCAGGAATGTTTCAACTTTCTTGGAATTAACGCCTTTGAGTTTTTGAAGAATGGTGTTCAACCCTTGATCGGTTGTTTGTTGTACTTGAGTTTGGATTTTGGGAGTGATAGCATTGCTCAACGGCGTTCCTTGAGCCATATGTAGTCCAATCATAACTACAACTACAATTAAAGCCAAAGTTATTATCCCTTTTACTATGGTCCCCAAAAACTTAAATAAAATAAAAGCAACTGCAATTATACCTATTATTGGTACCCATGTGTTCATCATAGGAAATTCCCCCCTGAATGTTTTGATGATATTTTTCTACGGCTGTCTTATAAATCCAATTTTAGTGACATTTGAATTGAGCTAATCCACCGCGGATGCGGGCGAATAGTACTTAAAGCTCCTTCTGAGAAATCAATATGGTTTTCCCAAAAAGTTAAACCATTTCTCGTATTCGTTTTCAAGTTCCTTAATAGTTGATTTACTCCTGGCTTCCATTAGTCCTTCATTAAACGCACAATTATCGGCATCACGGAGCAACATTATTCGGATCGGTGCGTCATTCATATCTTTCTCTCCCTTATCCACAGACTTATCCATATTTTAGCACTAAACCCCTTCTGTAAACAAATCTAAGTGAGATATTGTTCGTTTATGGAAATAGGCTCAGTATTTCTCACTACTGAGCCTATCTTCATATCTCAACATCACTCAGACACACCTTTCAAAGCCGCCGGGTGTGCCGGGGGGACGGGTTTATTGGTGGAGTTCTCGCCGGCCAGTAGTGACAATCCGGGCACCGCAAATCCTCCCCCTATTTATAGACTTCAGAGAGAATGTCAATATCTACGTCACTTAGTGATACCGGCTCAGAATTGTCCACTCCGATGATAATAAACGTTCCTTTAATATCAGCCCTCTTGATTGGCTTCTGCGCAAGTGTCTGGTTTCCATCATAGACGATCAAGCAACCAGGACGGATACTTTCAACTGTTTCAATATAACTTTGAATTGTTAATTCAAAGGCCTTAAGGTTATTTGGTAACTCGCGAACATCAGGTACCTTTCCTGGCTCCACTACCAAAACAGTTATCCATTTTAGCAACGGCTATATCCTCCTTTTAGATCAAGATTCAAATAAGAGCTTGGATTCCACAGGCACAATGCACTCTGGCCCATTATTCCTTGGCGAATTTACTAATGTGGAAACCTCATATGCCATCATCAAATTTGCTGGATAAGGCACCAACAAACTCTTTAACAAACTGCTTTCCACAATACTCTGATTCAACCAGAGCTGCTCAGATTCCCGTGATAGTATAACAGGCATTCTATTGTGAATTGGTGCCATAAGATTATTAGGAGTCGTCGTGATAATACTGCATGAATTTACGATATCCCCGGCTGGGGACTTCCACGTGTCCCAAAGGCCAGCAAACCCAAATATTTCTTTACTCCCTAGTGTAATCCGGTAGGGTTTCTTGGTGGTTCCTTCTTTCTTCCATTCATAAAACCCATCCACAACTATGAGACAACGCTTCCGTTGGAGGCTATGCTTAAAGCTTGGCTTTTCGTCTACTGTTTCTGCCCTGGCGTTGATCAGTTTATTTCCGATCGAAGGATCTTTGGCCCAAAACGGAATTAAACCCCACCTGAACAGTGCTAATTGGTGATTGGGGAGTATGGCTGGGACATTTTGCGTAGGGGCCACGTTGTAGTTGGGTTTTATATCTATTGGCTCGGTTTGAAATCGTTCTCTTATCTCCTCAATATCGATAAATGAAAAGCGACCACACATAAAAAGCACTCCTAGAAGCTTAATTAATTTCTTTCGATAAAACTTTTAATTTCCGTCTTCCGATCTATTTTCCTTATGTTTAACTTTTCGGGTGTAGTCTTTATTCGATTTATGTGGTTGAGTGTCCGTGTTAAAGAGGGCTTGAAACTTCAGTTATTAACTATCTTACTATGATTTTTTCCATTCTTCTATGAGGCAACCCCGTTTTCTCGGAAGGGAAATCTTGGCCGACACTTATAAATCCAAGCTTCTTGTAAAATCCTAGAGCACTTACACGCGCGTTTAGAAAAATATCATAAACTCCCATATCAACAAATTTGTCTATTAGTATTTTTATAAGCTCTGCTCCAATACCTTTTTCTCTGTTAAACGAATCTACTACCATTTGGGATATCTGCCCCAAATTTTTTTCAATTGTCAAACGTGCGTAACCTAAAGTAGTATCGCCTATATGAGCAACTAAATGGATGCTTTGCTCCTCTAGGTTATCAAAAACAGCATCCATCGAAATATTTAAGGGAGCAAAAAATATTTTATAACGAAGCTCAACAGCTTGGCTATAAAGGGTCGACTCACGTGTTATAAAAGAAAACTCAATTATTCCTTTTTGTGTTTCCATAAAGACAAACTCTCCTTTGGGATTCCATCGACTACATCCTCTACTATCAAGATAATTTTCCTGACTAAGTTTATTGATCATTGTTAAGATGTTTCTAGGAAACAAAATGATAGAGCCCAAACCGCCAAATTGCTTCTTGACTGTATTACAAAGATTGAGCAAAACTTACAATCCAAAATGAAATTTCTTGCATTCTCACAATTGCAGGACAACGTTCATTCTAGTATACAGCATTGTAGATTATAACATAGGCAGAGAGAAACACCTGACGTTGGATTCGACACCACTAGCATTTATGTTATATTTTAAGCTGTGCCTCAGTAGTGAAATAGGTACGATACCCTTGCAACACGACAATCAGGCTTGCAATCGCTGTGGCTCCCGAAATCATAAACATGACCAAAATCTGATAACGGACGGCTTGAATCGGATCCGCGCCGGCAAGGATCTGTCCGGTCATCATGCCCGGTAATTGAACTAAACCCACCGTCTTCATGGAATCAATGGTAGGGATCATCCCAGCCTTGACAGCTGCTTTGACCACGGATATTGACGCCTTCTTAGGGTTAGCTCCTAAGGAGAGGGCTAACTCCACTTCCCCACGTCTGAGCTTAAACTCTGAGCTTAAACGGTTTAAGGTCACTCCACTCGCCACCATACTATTCCCGATGATCATTCCACTTAAAGGTATCAGGTACTGAGGAGTCCCTGGAATACCTATCAGAAGTAGGAGTATCAGGGAAAGGGCTTCGCTGATCACAATTCCTATGAGGACGATACGCAGAACACCTGGAATTCCTTTTCCTCGCTGCGCAGCGTTCTGAGCGGCTACTGCCATCATAAGAATAAGCATCAGCCCTGTATAAATGAGCTGATGGGAAGCAAATACGTACGACAAAACATACCCAGCGATCGTGAGTTGTAAAATCGTCCGTACAACGGCGATGGCAAGCTCTTTGTCTAGGCCAAGTTCCTGATACCGCGCTACGATCGCAGCTAACCCCACAAATCCTAGAGATAGGCTTAAGGCCAACCAACTCATAACTTTCCCCCTAATTTTCCGGCAAGATAAGCTCGTCCTTCGTCTGTACTTGGCCCAGCGAAGAAACGCTTAGCCGGACCATGTTCCACGACTCTCCCACGGTAAAGGAGCGTCATATCCTGGGCTATGCGCTCAGCTTGGTGTACGTCATGTGTCACCCAAATGACCGTCAGTTCACGTTCGCGGCAAAGGTTCGAAACCAGAGTTTCCAGGTGTTCACTGGCCTGAGCATCCAAGGCAGAGGTTGGTTCATCAAGCAAAAGAACTTCAGGATTATTAGCCAACGTGCGGGCCAAGGCTACTCGTTGTTGTTGCCCACCGGAAAGTGTATGGGGCTCGCGTGATTCCCAATCAGGATCAAGTTGGACTAACTCTAAATACAGTTTCGGATCGGGTAAGGTCACGTTGTCCTTGGCCCATAAACTAGGGCCATATAAAATATTTTCCCCGACAGTACCGGGAAAAAAGATAGGCTTTTGCATCACGAGGCCGATTCGGCGACGAAGCTCAAAAACATTGACTTGACGGATATCTTTTCCGTCAAGGGTGATCTCTCCGTGCTGAATCTGACGCAAGCGATTGATCGCATAAAGCAAGGTGCTTTTTCCACTGCCGGAAGGCCCAAGCAGAGCATGAATCATGCCAAGACGTGCGCCCAAGGACACTTCTTTCAGAAGTTCCAAATCTTGAGTGTCTTGTCGGAGCCTTAAACTGACGTTTATTAGCTCAACCTTCACTGATCAAGACCCAAAAGGGTTGCCCCATTACCATGGAAGATCGCATTCATTTCTGCTTGGGAAACACCTAGTTCGGTACACACCTGGGTTTGGAGGTCGAAGTACTTCTGAGCCCAGCCACGGGGGAACCAGCTTGAATCTGTGCCGAAAATAATCCGCTTCGGACCGACGGTGTCTAAGGCCCGAGCAAAGAGATCTTTCAAGGATAACGGATGAGGCATCCAGCGAATCCAATCGTTTGATCCAGAGGTATCGATATAGACATTTGGGCTCGACCAAGCCAAATGGAGAAGGTCTTGATAGTAGCCTGCTCCGAAGTGGGGGATGACAAAGGGAATATCGGTATACTCCTGTGCTACCTCCGCCAAGGTAATCGGACTGATGCGTGGATGACGTATTATTCCTCCGGGGCCACCGAGGACTCCAAAGTGAATCAAGACGGGGACTTTTCGATCGGCTAATAAGCGCCAAAAAGGTTTCAATTCCGGAGACTCAAACGGCAGCTTGGTTAAAGGGCCGAACCATTTATACCCACTCAAACCCAAATTATCCAAAGCATGCTGCATTTCCTCCACTGCATTTGGGTCACAAAGATCATGGTGAGCAAAGCCCATGAATTCTTGCGGATGCTGGTGTACAACGTCAGAGAGAACCTTATTTCCGCCGCCTGTCATGAAAACGACCTTCTCTAAATGGTGATTATGTACTTCGGCAGCCCAGCGCTCTCCTTGCACTTGAATTCCGCGCATCTTTTTCTCAGGTTCGGGAAAGTCGAACATTTCTCGCCAATGCTCTTTTAAATCCTTAGCGTAGGCTTTAACCAAAGGGTGAAGTTCCCGCCTAGCCACACCAGTTTTCGCTGGAAAGTGAGTATGAAAGTCTAAAATATGATCCGGTTTTATGGCAAACTCCTCCTTAAAATACGATGTGTCGTACTTGCTCGATCATGCTCAAGTGGGCTGCTCCGACAGATGGGGGATAGATGGGCTTCAGTATCTGAAGGGCGGGGAACTCCTCTTGAACAGTAGTTAGAAAGGACGGTTCAAGAAAATTCCAAATGCGCCCAATTCCTCCGACGAGTCCCACATCAAAGCCTTTGGTTTTTCGTAGGAGAGCCTTCGTTAATAAACCTAAAGCTTGGCCGGACTCTTCCAGAATCATTTGGGAGATATAGTCTCCCTTTCGGGCAGCTTCAACAACTACTGGAACCAAAGCTGCCACTTCTTGGTTCGTACGTTGACCTCGGTAGATCCAGTCGCTGATACCCTGCACCTGTGCTAATCCCAAATGTTCAGTAATCATAGTTTCTAATCGGCTCTTAGGACCGTACCCATCGAAGGATGCCATCGTTGCTGCTAAGGCTTTATGCCCGATATCATAGCCACTACCCTGATCGCCAATGATATGTCCCCATCCGCCTGCGCGAAAAACCTTACCCTCAGGGTTAACTCCTAAGGCCACAGTCCCTGTTCCAGCTGCCAATACATTTCCGGAAAATTCCCCCCGCACAGACATCAAAGCCCCAAAGGCATCGTTTTCTAAAACCACAGGAACCTCGTGGAAAGGGATCATTGTTTCTAGGGCTAAGGCCTTGAAGATTTGCTTTAATCCATCAGCCATGATCTTCCAGTCCTCCGGCGTGTCAATACCGGCAAGGCTGATGCCGATTCCCTCCAGTGTTTCCTCTTGTAAGGCGTCGCGAATCCCCTCGATAATATGCTGGACAGCTCGTTCCATCCCGACTACATGGTAATTGCTCGCTGGCTTATGCAGGCAACGAAGCACCTGACCGGTTGGATCTAGCGCGACAATCTCAGTCTTACTGCCTCCACCATCCACCCCAATTTTTAAACACATCCCTGTCACTTCCCTATTTTCATCGCTGAACAGCTATTATTTTGAATTATAGCACGTGTCGTGACTTTTGTTCAGATTAATAGCATGGAACACGCCATCAATCAATAGGTATTATTATAAGTCGATTTGGGAGGTAAATGTAGTGCGCGTTTATGTGACTTCTCGTCGCAAGCTGGCCTTCGGAATTCTGTTTCTATTCATAGTGGGAGGTCTTCTTGTCATAACCCAGCGTTCAATGACGACCCCATCTCTAGTTCGAGCTCCTGGCACCTATTATATGGCTCATACTCAGGAAAAAGTTGTAGCCTTGACCTTTGATGATGGTCCTGATCCGATCGACACTCCAGCTGTTCTTGATATCCTCAAAGAAAGGCAAGCCAGAGCCACCTTCTTTGTCTTAGGACAGGCGGCTCAATCTAACCCCTATTTGTTAAAGCGCCTAATTTTAGAAGGACATGAAATTGGAAATCATAGTTTTAAACATGATTATCAACAACGCCATTTAGTCGAAGAAATGAATCAGACAGACCAAGCAGTCTTTGCTGCAACCGGGACCCACACCTATTTCTACCGCCCTCCTGGAGGATTTGCATCTAAAAGTCAAATAGAAACCATTAAAAATAATGGTCATATCGTAGCACTGTGGAGCGTCGATAGCAAAGACTGGCGTAACCCCGGCACCAAACAGATTGTGGATAATGTTATAAAAAATGTTTTTCCTGGTGCCATTATTCTGATGCATGACGGAGGTTATCAGCGCACTCAGACTGTTAAGGCGTTAGATCCGATTATTGTGGCGCTCCGAGATCGAGGTTATCGTTTAGTTACCTTGAGTGAACTTAAGACGATGGATTCTGAAATTAAGTAGTTTTTTAAACATTGATCTATAAAAGGGGTGAAAATAAGCGGGCACTTGATTCTTTCCATCGTTCCAAGCTAGAACGGGCTTGAATGTCCTTAAGGCTGAGTTCGCTGCTCTCGTTTAAGTCCTGCTCAAAATCTAAGTATAAGCGTTCAGTTAAGGCTTGATTATACATAAAGGCGCAGATCTCAAAATCCAGATAAAAACTCCGATTATCCATATTGGTGGACCCTACGGAAGCAAGTTGATTATCTATCAGGAAAATTTTGGAATGAAAAGTTCCTTTCATGTACTTAAAGATTTTTACACCTGCTTGAAGCAATTCTTCAAAATAGGAATGCATAGCCCAGTAGGTCAGTTTGTGCTCCGGAATTCCTTGCACAATGAGCTGTACATCTAAACCGCTGAGTGCAGCAGTTTTTAGGGCCATGATCAGGCTTTCAGTCGGGATAAAATAGGGGGTTTCAATGTAGACTTTTTGCTTGGCTAAGGTGATCGCGGTGAAAAAGCCTTGTAAATTTGAGGACCAGTTAGAATCCGGTCCACTTGCCACGATCTGAATGGGCAGAGACTGCAAAACAGTGGTTTGGGGGAAATAGCGACTTCCTTGAATCTCATGATGGGTTACAAAATACCAATCATTCAAGAAGATTGCCTGAAGGCTATGGACTGCTTCTCCTTCCAGTTTTAAATGTGTGTCCCGCCAAAATCCTAGTTTAGGGTCGCGGGACAAGTACTCGTCCCCAATATTCAGCCCCCCCATAAAACCTGTCTGTCCATCCACTACCACGATTTTGCGGTGATAGCGTAAGTTGAGCTTCGACGTTAAATAAGGAAAACGGACCGGGAAAAACCATTCAGCTTGAATCCCAGCTTGGCGCATGCTGCGCATAAAATTGCCTGTAAGTGAAAGGCTTCCCAGTCCATCAAGAAGGACACGAACCTCCACCCCTTCAGCAACTTTGCGGGCTAAGATCTTCAATACGTCTGCGCCGATTTCATCGTCTTTAAAGATATAATAGCTGAGGTGTATGTGATGCTTTGCTCCTTCTAAGGCATTTAATAGCGCTTGAAATTTATCGTTGCCGTTTATTAGAATCTCAATCTGATTATGGATAGTCAAAGGGGAAAAGCCACTGTGCAAAAGAAGACTGGCCAATTTTTGTTCTGACTCTAGGCTAGGTTGGGGAAAACTATCGCAGTGATTCAAGTCGACTTCCTGCTGGCGTACCATTCTGGACAGTTGATTATCGGGGATATGTTTATGGCGAAATAATCGTCCCTGGGTTTCCCGGCCGAAGACGACATATAGAATGAACCCTAAGATGGGGAGAAGACAGATAAGACAGAGCCAGGCAATAGTTTTCGCGGGGTCCCGATTTTCTAAAAGCACCACTCTCCCAATCAGTGTCACTTGAAGGAAGATTAAGAATAACAGAAAAAGCCATACCATCACATCACCGCCTTATCAATAACATCACCTATTATGTGCAATTTCTGCCCATTTAAATCCCTGAAAAGCACCCGGGTTTGCTTGAATACTCCGTAGAATTACTACGATAAAGAAAAGCGCTCCCTTTGTTAAGAGGCGCTTTTTTAGGTTCTGATATGCAGACAAATGGTGATTTTATAACAAACGATACCCTACCCCCGGTTCAGTAATAATATGCTTTGGGCGAGATGGATCATGTTCAAGCTTGCGTCTAATCTGGCCAATATAAACTCGCAAATACTGGACTTCCTTTTCATAAGACGGTCCCCACACCGTACGGAGTAACGATCTGTGGGTCATAACTTTTCCCGCATTAATTGCTAAATTTCTTACGATCTCATATTCAGTTTGGGTCAGCTTGATTTCGTGATCATCGATTGAGATGCGACGATGGACTAAATCAATGGACAAATCTGCAAAGTGTAAAATAGGCTGTTCTTCGTCTCCGGCTATATGACGCATTGCCGCACGTATGCGAGCTAACAATTCACCCATCGCAAAAGGCTTTGTCACATAGTCATCCGCTCCAGAGTCAAGAGCTGTAATCTTATCTGTCTCCTGTTCTTTGACAGAAAGAATGATCACGGGCACTTTGGACCATTCTCGTAATTGACGAACGACGTCAATTCCATCGATATCAGGCAAGCCTAAATCTAAAATTACTAAAGCAGGGCTGAACATAGCAATCGCGTCAAGTCCTTCTTTACCCGTCCCGACGTCTTTTACAACATACCCATGACTGGTTAAAGCCACTCGTAAAAACCGACGAATTTGTGTTTCATCATCAATAATTAATATCCGCGGTCCTGTGTTTTCCATCTCAAACTCCTTCATTCATAACAGGAACTCTACCCATTGCTTGATTCGATAGAGGTAAGGTGAAGGTAATGGTAACTCCACCTAGTTTATTATTTTCAGCCCATATTTCCCCACCATGCGATTCAATGATTCCTTTACAAATAGCTAAGCCAAGCCCCGTCCCACTCACCTGAAGGGGGGAGTTGAGCCGATAAAATTTATCGAAGACTTTACTTAAATCAGTATCTAAAATCCCTTCGCCCTGATTAGCCACCGTTGTCTCGAGCTGCTTCTCTCTCTGCTGGGTGGAGACAACTATTTTGCTGCCTTGTTCGGAATACTTAAGCGCATTATCCAACAAGTTAATCAGCACTTGTTCAATTAAAATACAATCTGCCTGGATCAAAGGTAAGCCTGGTTGTACATTAATGTCTAGCGGACGAACAGTTAAAGACTCTCCCAGACGATTAACAGCAACCCCTATTATATCTTGAAGATCGCACCAGTCTTTCTTTAATTTTAGCATACCGCTTTCTAGCCGTGCCATATCTAAGAGGTTACTTACGAACCGATTCATGCGTTCGGCTCCATTCAGAATAGTTTGTAACAAATCATGGCGGGCCTCGGGACTATAAACGAAATTGGGATCTTCCAGTAATCCTGTGACAGCACCAATTATAGAGGCCAAGGGGGTACGCAAATCGTGAGAAAGTGAATTAAAGAGCGCAGTACGTAAGCGTTCAGATTCTACTAAGGTAAGGGCCTGTCTTGCTTGTTCAGCTAATTTGATTCTGTTGATAGCCATAGCTGCTAACCCAACAAAGGCCTCTAATAAACGAATACGCTCAGGGTCTGCTTGCGCTTCAGATTCGTCAAAACAAATGCCTAGAACTCCTTGTACTCCCTGTTCTGTGCTGAGCGGTAAATATAGAGCTGTAGCGGCACCTAAAGTTTCCGTCCCTTTACCCGCTTTTTGACCTCTATCAAATACCCAGGTGGCAACGGCAAGTTCGCTTTCATTTAAGAAGTTATCAGCTCTTGAACTTTTTTGTAGGACCAATTTAGCATTTTCATTGGGTAGAAGCAACACGACATGTCCCTCTAAGGTACCCGCAACATTATGGGCAATACTCTCCAAAACAGCATCTAGATTGTCTACTGCGGCTATATCCCTGCTTAGAGCATATAATGCCGAAACTCTGCTCACTCGCTGCCGGGAATAGTTTACTTGTTTTTTCAAGCGAGCAGAAAGAGTTCCCGTTATGATGCCTACAAGCATAAAGATTGTGAAGCTTAGTAGATAACGGATATCTGCAACGGTAAAGGTGAAAATAGGTGGAACAAAAAAGAAATCAAAGGTTATCACTCCCATAGCAGCAGTGATAACTGCAGAAAATCTACCCCAGCGTGAGGCACTTATTAAGACAGGTAGGAGAAAAAGCATCGAAATATTAACAGGTCCAAGAAAGGAACGTACGGGGTTAATAAGCATAGATAGTGCGATCATCATCAAAATTGACATAAGATAGGGAATAACAGATAAAGAACGTCGGCGAAGAGTATCAGCACCTTTTCCCTTCACACTGACCACAGTTTGCTGATGATTTTGTTCTGTTTCTTGTAGGCTCCCAGGGATAACGTGAATACTAATACCTTGACTATGACGAATCACTTTGTCAACGACCGAGCCGTGCACGATAGCCCAGAAGCGAGTATGCTCAGGTTTACCAATAATTATCTGTGAAACATTGCGCTTTTTAGCCAACTCCAAAATCTCTTCGGCTATATCATCCCCTGTTAGAGCAACGATTTCAGCACCCAACGTTTCCGCCAAGCGAAGATTTTTAGCCATTGAGTCTCTTTCAACTTCATTTCTCGAAAGGCGGTGAAGGGAGGGTTCCACATGCACAGCCAGCCATTCCGCATTTTGACTTGTCGCCATCCTCTTGGCTATACGAATTAATTTAGCAGAAAAAGGACTGGCACTTATACAAACCAAAACCTTTTCCCCAGTAGGCCAGGGTCCCGCGATTCCATGAACTCTCATATAGGATTCCAATTGGCGATCGACTTTCTTGGCAGTATAACGAAGAGCTAACTCCCTTAGCGCATTGATATTTCCAGCGCGAAAAAATTTTTGTAAGGCCTCAGTTGCTTGTCCGGCACCATAGACCTTACCATCTTTAAGCCTTTGAATTAACTCTTCAGGCGGAATATCAATCAGTTTGATTTGGGACGCAGTTTCTAAAATCTGGTCAGGAACCGTCTCCCGCACCGTTATCCCTGTGATCTGGGCTACTATATCGTTTAAGGTTTCTAAGTGTTGGATGTTTAAAGTGGTATAAACGTTGATTCCTGCCGCCAATAATTCTTGGACGTCCATGTAACGTTTTTTATGCCGGGAACCGATTATATTGGTATGGGCAAGTTCGTCGACCAATACAATCTGAGGAGAGCGTGCTAAGATGGCATCCAAGTCCATTTCGTAAAAAGTCTTGCCCTTATAATCCTGAGGTCTGGTCGGAATAGCGGGTAACCCTTTAAGCATGGCCTCAGTTTCAGCTCTTCCGTGGGTTTCTACTAAACCCACAACGACATCCATTCCTTCTGACAACTTTTCCCCGGCTGCTTCAAGCATAGCATAGGTTTTTCCCACCCCGGCAGCGGCCCCGAGGAAAATCGTCAGTTTCCCGAGGTCATCCTTCTCAAGGCTGGCCAGCAACTCATCAGGATCGATACGTTTTTCCTTTGCCATTTAGCTATCACCCAACTTATAAAGAATCTAAGGCTATATTTAATTGTAACACATTTACCCGTGGCTCACCCAGAAACCCAAACTGCCTACCCTCAGTATACTGGTCTACTAGGCCCTGAACTTTTTGTTCACTTAGATTCCTAGCTTTCGCAACCCTACCCACTTGAATTTGAGCCGCTTCAGGGGTAATATCGGGGTCCAAACCACTTGCCGAAGCTGTAATCAAGTCTCCAGGCACGGGAGTCGTTGCCGATAATCCGTTATCTGTTCTTACCTTCTCCGCTTGCTTGGCTGCGGAGTCTAAAAAGGCTTTGTTCGTTGGTCCTAAATTAGAACCACTTGAATTGGTTGCATCGTAGCCATCCTTACCCGCAGCTGAGGGACGACTATAAAAATAGCGAGCATCGCGAAAGTTTTGCCCGATTAGAACAGAACCTATAGGTTGGCCCCCCTTGTAAAGAAGTGAACCTTCAGCTTGTTTAGGGAAGATAACCTTCGCTAGGCCTGTGACGACTAAAGGATAGGCGATACCCGTTAATAAGGTCATTACAAGTAACAACATGAAGGACCTACCCATTGTTTTAAGCATTTTTTTCTCACCCTTCCCAAATATATTCAGGATTATTCGGATATCATAGACTCTGACTTCCGGCGTCTGACCGCTGGCCTCTTACACCTGTCCTCTGACTTCCGGCCTCTGGCTTAGCTTAAATGCAACATAACCAAAAGCATGTCTATCAGCTTAATTCCGATAAAGGGAGCAATTATACCACCTAAACCATAGATCAAGAGATTGCGCCGCAAGATGATATTAGCCCCCAAGGGACGATAGGTAATTCCACGTAAGGCTAGAGGAACCAAGGCTACGATAATCAAAGCGTTAAAAATCACCGCTGAAAGAATAGCGCTTTGGGGTGTAGCTAGCCCCATTACATTTAGCACGCCTAATTCGGGGTAAGTCACTACAAACAAGGCCGGAATAATCGCAAAGTACTTGGCAATGTCATTAGCGATACTAAACGTTGTTAAAGACCCTCTTGTCATCAACAGCTGCTTACCGATCTCCACAATCTCAATTAGTTTGGTAGGATTACTGTCTAGATCGACCATATTACCCGCTTCTTTGGCAGCCTGAGTGCCGCTGTTCATGGCCACACCGACATCAGACTGGGCCAAAGCAGGAGCGTCATTCGTTCCGTCTCCGGTCATAGCGACCAAGTGACCTTTGGCTTGATACTCCCTAATTAATTTCAACTTTTGTTCCGGTGTTGCCTCGGCTAGAAAATCATCCACCCCAGCCTCGGCGGCAATAGCGGCAGCCGTTAAAGGGTTATCTCCGGTAATCATGACCGTTTCAATGCCCATACGGCGAAGTTGGGAAAATCGTTCTTTAATTCCACCCTTAACGACGTCTTTAAGGTAAATGACGCCTAAGGCTTGATTTCCCTCGGCCACAACCAGCGGAGTGCCGCCTTGTTTAGCAATCTTCTCAATGGCAGTTTTCACCTCAGAAGCCATTTCTCCCCCTTTTTCCCGCAAATATTTTTCAATCGTGTCCATGGCTCCTTTGCGGATTTCCCGGCCCTGTAAATCAACACCACTCATTCGAGTTTGGGCGCTGAAGGGAACAAAGGTTGCACCTAAAGCCATGATATCACGTTCTCGCAAATTGAATTGTTCTTTGGCCAAGATCACAATACTTCGACCCTCAGGGGTTTCGTCCGCCAGAGAGGATAATTGAGCAGCATCCGCTAATCTTTCCGGCGATACGCCTGGTGCAGGCACAAATTCCGTGGCCATCCTGTTCCCGAGGGTAATGGTTCCGGTCTTATCCAAAAGCAGTACCCCTACATCTCCGGCAGCTTCCACTGCCCTGCCTGACATGGCTAAGACATTGCGCTTTAAGAGTCGATCCATCCCAGCTATACCAATAGCACTGAGCAGGCCTCCGATAGTGGTAGGGATTAAACAGACTAGTAAGGCAGCCAGCACAGAGATGGATACTGTTGCCCCGGAATAAATAGCATAAGCCTCTAAAGTAGTAACCGCTAGTAAGAAGACAATGGTCAAGCCGATTAACAAAATGGTTAAGGCTATTTCATTCGGCGTTTTTCGGCGTTTAGCTCCTTCGACTAGGCTGATCATGCGGTCCAGAAACGTTTCACCTGGATTGGCGGTGATCTTCACCTTGATCCAATCCGAAAGCACTCTAGTACCGCCAGTAACGGCACTGCGATCGCCGCCCGATTCTCTGATCACCGGAGCAGATTCACCCGTAACCGCACTTTCATCGACTGAAGCAATGCCTTCAATGATTTCTCCATCGCCGGGGATGAACTCTCCTGTCTCCACAAGGACGATATCACCCTTAACCAGCTTGGCAGCCGAAATGTTTTCAATTTTTTCACCTACCAACTTTTTAGCGATCGTTTCACTCCTGCTTTTCCGGAGGGATTCAGCCTGGGCCTTCCCTCTTCCCTCAGCTAGAGCTTCGGCAAAGTTAGCGAAAAGAACGGTGATCCATAACCAGGCTGCAATCTGAACGTCAAACATAAAGGTTTTCATCAGTCCGCCCATATCTCGAATAGCAAAGTAAGTGGTCAAGACTGCTAGGATTTCTACCACGAACATGACCGGATTAGTCCACAAGACCCGAGGATTTAATTTTGTAAAAGATTCTTTAATAGCCCTGGCTAAAATTGAACGGTTTATGCTTGACTTTGTACTCATTAGTTTTCCTCACTCCTCCTTAAAAGGCCTTACCAGCCAGCATTAATAGGTGCTCAACTATGGGACCTAAAGCTAGAGCTGGAAAAAAGGTCAAGGCTCCCACAATTAAAACCACTCCCGCCAAGAGACCGGAAAATAAGCCTCCGGTTGTCTGAAAAGTCCCTGCACCTGCCGGGGTTATCTTCTTGCCAGCCATACTTCCGGCAATGGCCAGAACCAGTATAATCGGGCCAAAGCGACCAATGAGCATACACACGCTAAGGATAATATTGTAAAAAACGGTGTTGGCACTGAGTCCGGCAAATGCACTGCCGTTATTAGCTGACGCAGAAGAAAAAGCATAGAGTATTTCACTTAAACCATGAGGCCCGGGGTTGGCAATAGCAGAGGTGCCTGCAGGAATGAGCACAGCCAAGGCGCTACCTAATAAAATACAGGCTGAAGGAATAAGCACGGCTAGGATAGCCATTTTCATCTCAAACGACTGGATCTTTTTACCTAGGTATTCTGGCGTTCGTCCGACCATAAGACCTATTATAAATACTGTTAAAATTACAAACAGCAACATAGCATATAAACCTGACCCGACGCCGCCGAATACTACTTCACCCAACATCATCTGGAGCATAGGTGGGAGTCCTCCTAAAGGAGTGAGGCTATCATGCATAGCATTGACCGCACCGCAGGATGTCGCTGTGGTTATCGTAGCAAATAAGGCTGAGTTGACAACCCCAAACCTAACTTCTTTACCTTCCATTACAGAGGAACCGGTTATGCCAATATGACTGATCAGGGGGTTGCCCGCTATTTCAGCGCTATACGTTGTACCAACCATTAACAACAACAAAACTAACATTGCTCCGAAAATGACCTTACCTTGCTTAGAATCTTTTAACATCTTGCCAAAGGAAAAAGTCAATGCTACAGGGATAATTAGTAAAAACAACATCTCCAAAAGATTAGTAAAGGGGGTAGGGTTTTCGAAGGGATGAGCGGAATTAGCATTAAAGAATCCACCACCGTTAGTCCCAAACATTTTGATCGCTTCCTGCGAGGCTACTGGCCCCATAGCTAAGGTTTGGCTCGTTCCTTGCAGGGTATGCACTGTAAGATAGGGAGACAAGTTTTGAATCACCCCTTGGGAAACCAGTAACAGGGCCCCCACCAGGGACATAGGTAAGAGTATCCAAAGTGCAGAACGAGTTAAATCGGACCAAAAGTTACCGATTGATTCCGTCTGATGACGGCTAAGGCCCCGAATTAAAGCAACCACTACAGCTATGCCAGCGGCGGCCGAGAGAAAGTTATGCACTGTTAAGCCAGCCATTTGGCTTAAGTAGCTCATGGTTGATTCACCCGCATAGGCCTGCCAGTTAGTATTAGTATTAAAACTGACGGCTGTATTCCAAGCTAGATCCCAGTTCAGTCCTCCGAACCCTTGTGGGTTAAGAGGCAAGTGCCCTTGAACTAGGAGAAGTAGGAAGAGTGAGATAATACCCACAAAACTAAAGGCCAAAAGGGATAGAGCATATTCCCACCAGTTCATTTCTTTTCCGCCGTCAATTCCACAGATGCGGTAAATGAGCCTTTCCAGTGGTCCCATTACCCTATCCATGATGGTCTTCTCACCTTGGTATACCTTGGCCATATACCCACCAAGCGGAATGGCCAAGGCAATGAGTACAAAAAAGTAAACTAACATTTGGATAAAATCGTTACTCGTCATTACAATTCCTCCGCTTTCATTAGTGTGTAACCAAGATAGACTAAAAGGCCTAGGGCAACAAGGCCGCCTAAGATCATATCAGACATTTATCTTCCCCCTTTATTGAATTATCGGCAAATTAGCTTATTTGCTTTTTTTATCTTTAAAGTAGATTACTTTTACTTTGTCAGGCAAATCACACCCTCGCAAATCTATTTCTTTGTGGTCATCGTTAGGGGCAGTCCGTTGATAAATATCTTCTAGAAATGCTAAGATTTTATCGGTTAACAATTTCTTACCCGTGGCAACCCTAACCCTTTCTATGATCTCGAAAATGGCAAGTAGTGAAACCCCTACGATGATCCCCTCTAATAAGTAGTCCAGCATGTTTTGATTTATCCTCCTTTGTGTTCCTTGTCTGTTGGATTAATCAACAAGAACTACCATTTTTCGCTGTGCATAGTTTATCCTCCTTGATGACTAATTACTCTAAATGCACCCTTATTATAGAGCTGTTGCCCATCAAAACAGTGTAAAATAAACATTGCAAACCATAAAGAAAAAGTAAAGATTCTTCAGACTAAATTCCGACAATATTTAAAAAGGGAAAATGCCCAATAATGCTTAGGACACAAAAAAACCGGCATTAAAGCCGGTTTTTTGCTATCTAGCAGCACTATTTTTCTCTTTCTCTTTTTTCCGTGGCTCACTTAAATGATACGGAACACTGGCAATAACATAACTTTTATTGAAGAACAACACTGATTTTAGGATCAAGCCGGATTGGTTATGAAGAAAATACTGCCACCATTTGTGGGTTATAAATTCCGGAATCAAGATCATGATAAGTTCATGATTACTAGTGGATTTGTCGACCTCATCCAAGTAATCCAATAGGGGTCCTAACATAGATCGATAAGGACTACAAATCATCAATAGCAAATTATTAGGATAAAATTTATCCCATCTTGCTTTTAACCTTTCTGCTTTTTCATCATCTAGTACTATATGCACTGCGGTAACGTCATTACTAATTGAGAGAGCATACTCGATGGTATTCGCAACGACCCTGGTAAATGTAGCCACAGGTACAATAACTTTGATGTGCTCAGGATGTTCAAAAGTGTGATTATCATCTACTCTTAACTTTTTAGCAATATCTACATAGTGTCTATGAATTTTCAAAAGTATCAAAACCAAGACCGGTATTAAAATTATAACGAGCCAAGCACCGTGTACAAACTTGGTGATTGCTATAACAGATAGGGCAACTCCACTTAAGGCTGCACCAAGCCCATTGACCATTATATTGGTTCGCCAGCCCTTTTCCTTGGACTTGAACCAGTGAACTACCATCCCCACCTGTGATAAAGTAAAGGACAAAAATACTCCAACAGCGTACAGGGGAATCAGATTATGCGTATCCCCATGGAAAACAATGAGCAGGGTTGCAGAAAGTAACGATAAGACTATAATACCGTTCGAAAAAACCAGTTTATCACCACGAGCGGAAAACTGCCGTGGCACATAACCATCTTTGGCAATGAGGCTAAACACTAAAGGGAAATCGTTATAACTCGTATTTGCGGCAAGAATTAGAATAGCGGCGGTACTTGCCTGCAATAAGTAGTAAAACCACCCTCGACCCGTTAAGAGCCGGGCAATTTGGGATATGACAGTCTCGTTTGTATTTGGCGTAACATGCAAGATCTGGGCTAAAAAGGTCGCTCCACCGAACAGTAAAACGATAATAATTCCCATCGCTGCGAGTGTAAGAGCGGCGTTACGGGAACGTGGTTCTTTAAAATTAGGGACACCATTACTTATGGCCTCAACTCCAGTTAGCGCCGTACATCCTGATGAAAACGCTTTCGCCAGAATCCAGAGAGTAATATAAGATTGGGGAGTAGAACCTAAAATAGGGTTCAGCGGTGCCATTGGAATCGGTAACCCCAATGTGTGTTTGTAAATACCTATCGCGATTAACGTCAGCAAAGAAACAATAAAAATGTACGTCGGTACGGTAAATATAGAAGCTGCCTCTTTAATTCCTCTAAGGTTTACAATCATTAACACTAAGACAAAAAACAAACATATAGCCACAGTATGAGGGAGCAGAGTGGGGATCGCTGAAGTAATGGCGGCAACCCCTGAGGCAATACTGACTGCGACCGTCAATATATAGTCGATCACCAGAGAAGACCCAGCCACCAACCCGGAGATTTGACCCAAATTATCTTTAGCAACAATATAGGCCCCTCCACCTGAAGGATAGGCAGAAATAGTTTTGCGATAGGACAAGATTAGCGTAGCTAAAAGTAAGAGAATCACTCCGGCAATTGGAAGTGAAAAGGACAAGGCAAAAGCCCCTAGCGGTGCTAAGACCCAGAGTATTTCTTCAGTAGCATAGGCCACGGAGGACAGAGCATCGGAGGAATACACTGCCAGTGCTTTAATTTTAGTCAGTTTCTCATGGACAAGCAATGAATTATGTAGTGGTTTGCCAATTAAGAGGTTTTTAAGACGAAACATGTTGATCCCCTTTCATATTTCTGACGAGGTTAGTTGAATCCTGACCATAGTGAACCCTTTTTACTGCCGAAACCTACTCTAGCTTACCCAAATAGAAGACTTTTTACTTCGAATGCAGACTTATTATAGATCCATTGCACATAAAATCTGCATAAAGATTAATCTAAATAACATAAAGAAATAATAAAGATTTTTTGAATTTTATCTGAAAAATCCGAATATTTGTTATTTTATAGGTTCAAAACTTAAAAAAATTCAATAATCAGTAGTGAATAGTACAACTGGTTGAATAGAAAGACCTCGGACTTATAGCCCGAGGTATCAATATCCATATAGATCTTAAAATTAAGTTGATTCGTAGTCAAAAACTGTATCTAAAGTAATTAAGGGCACCCCAAGTACCGCTAATGGTTTAATTTGTTGAATTTTATGGATGGAAATGAAAGAGAGGAGCAATTATTGCTCCTCTTTAAAATAGTAAGTCTTTAAACCCTCAATGAGTCGTTCCATGACGTAAATATCTTTAATCGCGACCCGAATGAAATCACCCGGAAGACCTGTAAAGCTGGCACAGTCTCGCACCAGAATCCCCAGACGTCCCAAATGTTGAATCAATTCTTGGGAGGTATTGTTCAAGACCTCGATCAAGGCAAAGTTGACAGAGGTTGGACAAAGTCGCAGATCTAAAAAATTCGATAGGGCAAATTCCCGATAAAAATAGGATCGACTCTCGGTCAACTTTTCTCGAACGTCATCTGCATACCTCAAGTCCTGCAGTGCTGTGATTCCGGCATGTTGAGCCAGAACATTCACGGACCAAGGATCGCGGTAGTGCTCGAAGAGAACAAGTAAAGACTCATGGGCAAAGACAGTGCCCAAACGCAACCCTGGTAAACTGTAAAACTTCGTTAAGGAGTATAAAACAATGAGGTGATCGTTAACCTCTAAATAAGTACGAGTAGACTTACGTGACTCGGCGGGCAGAAAATCAAGGAATGACTCATCAAAGAGAATTCGACAGCCTAATTCTTTGGTTAAGCGTAAGATTCGTTCAAAAGTGTCTTTTTCAAGGATACTTCCTGTCGGATTATGGGGGGAACACAGAAATAGTAAGTCACAACCTGCGAGGAGTTCCCGCCATATCCGATCTACTTTCATGTCTCTTTCGGTTTCAGATTCGGGTCCTCGATCGGATTTACCGGATGCGCTTTCTCCTTCTATTTGATTAAACTTCACCCAGCCTTCCGAGCCCAGTGGGATATAGCTCACTTCAGCTCCTACCGCACGCGCGGCCCGTTCGTATTCACTAAACGTGGGAACTGGAATCGCAACTTTTTTAGGTTTTAACGCTTGCACGATCGTGAATATTAATTCACCAGCACCGTTCCCTACCATTATTGATTCGACCGGAAGTCCCAGATGGCAGGAAAGCGTCTTTCTTAAGGCCAAGCTCTCAGGATCCGGGTAATGCACAATATCAGCCATTCCCTGTTGCAAGGACGCCCAAATACCTGGCGGCGGTCCAAAAGGATTGATATTTGCGGAAAGATCAATAAAGGAATCCAAGCCATACAATTCTTGGGCACGTCTGAGATTTCCACCGTGCATAGTTTCACCCCGCATTTTCAGATGATTTTAGTTTTGTTGCCAAGATTCCACCAGAATGACTGTTAAAGAGATCGAGGTACACCGGGCAAAACCGTTGCTGCGCTTCAAGTCGTAAGTTCTTGCGCATCTCCCTGCCAGAAAAGCCGTCTTGTGGAAATACACCAGCGAGCAGTGTACCGCTATGAGCAGTAACTACGCCAAGTCCGCCTTTTTGACGAACCCAGTCCAAGAAGGGTTCAAATAACGCTTTGGGATTTATCTCTAGATTACATCGGGCGCTGATTGTCCCGGCCGCCGCCAATTTTTCCAAATCGGCCTGTTCTACTCCTTCACGGGCTAAGTCATAAGCTCTTTCAATTTCACCTTCATAGTCCCGATAGTGTTGCGCTAGACCCGGGCGGGCATTAAACACCCTGGTATCGATTGTGCCACCCCAATCTAGGGCGAGAAATAGGGCAGGGACCGAAGACCCCAACACACGATGGCTATGACCCTGAACATGTTCCATCTCCGTGATGCCAGGAAACATCACGCTGTCGCTTGGTTCAATCTGTAATGCTAAATGTGCCAAGCGCTCTGGAACGGGGTCTTCTCCGAGGGCAATCAGAGTAGCTGCCGCTACGGCAGTAATGTCAGCCGTCGAACTCGCCATTCCTTTCCCTTCCGGTAGTTGCTGGATAAATTCCACCTTGCCGCTCAAGGTTGGTAGACCAAGGCTCTCTTTGAGTAATTGCAATACTTGGAGAGCTTTTGTTTTATCCAGAGGAAGATCCCAGCCCGTGGCGTCAAAGCTCAACGTCACACTAGCCTCAGAAAATCGGTCAATGGGACAATCCACCAGAAAAGGAACTCCTCGGCGAGCCCCTTGTACCCATTCTCCACATGTCCCCGGACACCGGGCCAACCCAATAGCGAAATCCATTAATATTCAATCCCCCTACGACTGTTAACCCCTTTAGCAAAAGGATGCTTGAGCAAGTTTAAGTCCCACCAATTGTCCACCAAAGGCTTTAACGTATCGGGCATTTCACGACCCGTAAGAATCCAGTGCAGGGAAGAACTTCGCAACAGGAGCTCTCTTAAGGGATCCAAACCCAGAAAACCACGGTTTAGGGCGTGGCTCACTTCATCTAAAATAATCACTTGATAAGTATTGGTCTCAACCTCGCCCGATACGAAGTCAAAGGCTTGTTGTGCCAACTCTAGAGCAATTTCCGGATTGCGGTTTTGCCGAAAACATTCCCCACATCCGGTACAGTGTTTCATTCCGGTACGGATCATTCCTGACCAACGACACCCCACGCCAAATTGGATGAGAGGAATCCCTAAACGGCTAAGGCCTATTAGTTCCCCACTGTAAGTACTCCCTTTTAGAAATTGTATCATAAGAACTCGTTGCCCTCTAGATTGAGCCAGCACAGCTTCGCCGATGGCTGACGTCGTCTTCCCTTTTCCCTGACCGGTATAAACGGTAATCATAGCTCTATTTCCTGAGCAAGCGTTTTAAACCAGTGTTCCAGTAACCCCTGATGTCCGGAAAAATGAAGGTGAAGGTAGGAAGCGACAATATTATCTCGGGCATACCCCTCCATGCGATCAGCCTGATCCCCTCTGAACAATTCATAGGCTGCAGGAAAGTCTTGAGCATAGGTTACACGTGAATAATGAAATTCATGGCCTTGAACGATTGTTCCACGAGGACCTAAAAAATTATCCTCATTAAAAACTCCTCGTCGATAGCCGATGCCCTGTAACCGTTTGGTCATTTCTGCCTTCATGGGAATGAGACCGGCCAAAGCAACTTCTCTGCCTTCAAAATTCGTGATGGACCGGCCAAGATACATGTACCCTCCACATTCGGCGTAAATCGGTTTACCACTCGCCGCATAGGCGCGCAGAGAGGCTAGGAAGGAATGGTTTTCGCTCAAGTGGTTAAGATGAAGCTCTGGAAACCCTCCTCCTAGGAAAATGCCGTCGAGATCTTGGGGAAGGGCAGTGTCGTGCAAAGGGCTAAACGGGACAATTATAAAATTCATGCGTTCTGCTAAGTCTAAAGCATCTTGGTAGTAAAAAAGGAAAGCTTCATCCAATGCCAAGCCTAAACGAAACTTTTTAGGAGTCAGCGGCTTAGCGGGAATCGGAACAGGATTCGTGTCTATGTTCAGAACAGAACGCGTGTTAGTTTTCATTTCTAAAAAAATAGATTCATCAAGATCCGGTGCGCCAAGCATAATGCTTTCAACTTGTTCCAAATCGATGTAGTTAGTTATCAACTGTGAAAGCGTATCGATAAAGCCTTCTAATAGTCCGTTCTCTCCCACAGGGACCAGCCCTAAGTGACGTTCTGGAAGATGTAATGCCCCTTCTTTTGGGAAAACTCCAAGAACCGGAATCTGGAGGTCACTAAGGGCATCTCTAAGTACTTTTTCTTGTGCCGCTGACTTGACCCTGTTAAGTATAACCCCTTGCAGGTTTACTTCAGGGTCAAAGGTATTAAATCCGTGAACCAAGGCCGCCACGCTGCGGGACATTGAGGAGGCATCGACAATAAGAACAATGGGAGTTTGCAGAAGTTTAGCCACATCGGCCGTGCTGCCGAAACCAGCCGTGCCGCTCATGCCATCAAACAGGCCCATAACCCCTTCAATCACCGCCCAGCGCTCCCGAGAACTTTGAGCAAAGACGGAAGGGAGATACTTACCCAGCAGCCAACGGTCGAGATTGCGGGAAGCTATTCCCGTAGCTGCCGCATGATAACTAGGATCGATGTAATCCGGCCCGACCTTGTACCCTTGGATTGGCCGCTCGCGCTTTTTTAAAGCTGCCATTAAACCAGTTGCAAGGGTCGTTTTACCTACGCCGCTATGGGTGCCCGCTACGACAATTCGAGGAATTTTCATAATGGCTTGGCAGGAAACCACTATCCCTTTTGGGTAGTGGAGGAATGCCTTAGGCATACCCCAACCTGCCCCCTCCTCTCTGTTAATAGTTTAATGATAGACCATAGAGCCGTAGATTAGGATAAACGTCCACGGGTATGATAGCTTACATAACGTAGCAAGTTAATGCTTAGTCTAGTCAACATGTGGGAACACGAATTCACCTTATGTATGTTAGCAAAAGAGCGGGTAAAAGCGATAACCAAGTCGCTGTTCGAATCAGAATTCGGCAATGAACAATATCGGTGGCGTTCACAGGATGCAGAGCATCCCCCATTTCCGCCCGATGATGAGGTTTGCCATGATAGATATTGATACCCCCAAGACGAATGCCCAATAACCCAGCCACAACACTTTCTGGATTTCCACCGTTGGGACTCGGATGACCTGAGGCATCCCGTTTCCACATTCGATAGGCATGGCGTACCGGCAACCGCCTCAACCACCCAGCTAGCAGTAAGATGGGGACCGCTAACCGGGCTGGCACGTAATTAGCCCAATCATCAGTTCGGGCAGAGAACCAACCAAACTCTTCATAGCGTTCATTCCGGTAACCAACCATCGAATCCAGCGTGCTAACCGCTTTGAAGGCCATCGCTAGGGGAGCCCCACCGAGGGCCGCATAAAAAAGTGGGGACAAGATTCCATCAACGAAGTTTTCAGCGAGCGTTTCGACCGTCCCGCGTACAATCTCTCCAACGGACAGATTCCCCGTGTCACGGCTAACCAACCAGGAAAGTCGCTGCCGAGCCTTGTCTAAATCACCGAGTTTTAAAGGTTTGATAACCGTCTGCCCCGCGTCTAACAGGGATTTACCCGACAAAGTTGTGAAAATTAAATATGCACTGACTCCCAGGCCAAATAAGGGATGAACGCGCCTCGCTCCCCAAATTACAACCCACGTGAGCAGATAACTTCCGCCGACGACTAGGATGGTTAGAAGGACTCCGCGTCGGCGACGTGCCTCGGAAGACCCATGATTAAAATGGTGCTCTAAAAAGGCAATAACCTTTCCGATTCCTACGACCGGGTGGGGCCAACTGCGCGGGTCCCCTATGATTTGGTCGAGAAGAAACCCTATCAGGACAGCGACTGTGAGGAAACTAATTGACGGCATTGTTGACACTCGTTGTATCCTGGGAGATTAATCCCATAATAGCTCGAATACGTTCAAGATCGACACTTTGACGTACTAAATCTGCCAACTCATTAAATGCCGATTCACGAAGTGCTGCCTGAGACAGTGACGCTTCTACTGGCCTGAGCCGATCCCTGCGCTGCCAAAGCCAGATCAAAAGTGCTGTTCGCAAACTGTCATTATCGAAAATTCCATGTAAGTAGGTTCCGTAGGCGTTTCCTGCTTGTAAACCATCCGCATAGGATACTCCGTTCGACATTAAATTAAAAAGTGGCGCTTGTCCTTCATCTGGCGTGGATCGCCCCATATGAATCTCATAGCCAACGACTGTTTCACCGGTACAGGCTTTAAAAAAGTCTTGATTTGAAAGTATCGTTCCGGTACTTTGAACAGTATGTTTCTGCGGATAAAATTCTGTCACCATTGGCAGAATACCGAGCCCTAGAACTTCTTCCAATTCGGACTCCGTATGCAGTGGATCCATCACAGAACGTCCCATCATCTGATACCCGCCGCAAATGCCAATCAGCGGGACATCATCCTCAGTAAGCTTAGAAATCTGCCGCCCTAAACCACTTTCATGAAGGAAACGCAAATCGGCTAGGGTATTTTTACTGCCCGGAAGAATAATGAGGTCTGGTTTGCCCAAATTCCCTACTTCGGTGACATAGCGCACTGAGACATCTTGTTCGTCTTGCAGCGCATCAAAGTCCGTGAAATTAGAGATATAAGGAAACCGAATCACTGCGACGTCTAATTGTTCGGAAAGAGCTGCCGAGGGTTGCTCGGAAGACTCATTCAAGGCTACTGAATCTTCATCCGGAATACGGATTTTAAAATAAGGAACAACCCCAACCACTGGGATTCCTGTTCTCTCTGCAATGAAATCTAACGCGGGTTGAAGAAGCGCTAGTTCGCCGCGGAACTTATTAAAGATAATGCCTTTAATCATTGCTCGTTCATTGGGTTCTACTAATTCTAAGGTCCCCACTACAGAAGCCAAGGCACCGCCTCGGTCAATGTCTGCCACAAGTAAGACCGGAGCATTGGCTTCCAGGGCTACTCGCATATTAACAATATCATTCGATTTAAGGTTCACTTCTGCAGGGCTCCCAGCTCCTTCGATAACCACGATCTCGTATTCGTCAAGGAGCGACTGCAGCGCATCTTGTACATAGGGCCAGGTCATTCGTTGATATTCTCCGTGGTAGCGCAGGGCAGTCACGTTCCCTTGCGACTGGCCCATGATGACGACTTGCGACCCGCTTGGGCCACTAGGTTTGAGTAAAATAGGGTTCATTCGAACATCCGGTTCAACTCCGGCGGCTTGGGCCTGAACCACCTGCGCTCTCCCCATCTCTCCGCCAGCGGCTGTTACAAAGGAGTTAAGGGCCATATTCTGTGCTTTAAAGGGACTAACCAGATACCCTTCCTGATAGAAAATCCGACAAAAAGCAGCGGCCAGTACGCTTTTCCCAACGCTTGAAGAGGTTCCCTGGATCATGAGTCTTGCTGACATTTTTTTTTCAGAAGACAAGTATGTCACCCTCTTTATCGTAGTTCGTGGTTCGATATTCGTGGTTCGAACCGCATATTCGATGTTCGATGCATAATCATGGTTCGATGTTCAATATTCGCATACTCGTGGTCCGATATACGGTAATTGGTATTCGTGGTTCGAACCGCATGTTCGTCGTTCGACTTTCAATATTTGGCTTTCGAACCACGAACTACGAACCACGAATTTGCGAAATTGCGGTATATATTAAGGCATTAACAACCGTCGCTGCGAGCGGGCTTCCGCCCCGCGTCCCTAATACCGTAATTGACGGGATCTCTTGGCGTTCCCAAAGGATATCCTTGGACTCTTTTGCTCCGACAAAACCGACGGGTATGCCGATGATTAAGGCCGGACGAGTTTCTGGATTCTCGGCCAAACGTAAAACTTCGAGTAGAGCGGTTGGCGCGTTACCGATGGCAATGACTGAGCCACGCAGACTTTCCGGATGCATGCGAAAAGCAGTCATAGAGCGTGTGATCCCCCAGGCTTTAGCCTGTTCTGAGACTCCGGGAGCGTTGAGATAACTTACCACGGTTCCACCGAACGATTTAAGTTTTTCTTTAGAGATGCCCGCACGGACCATCTCAACATCGGTAATGACGTTCGCGCCTTCCTTCAGAGCCTTGAGACCAGAAGCGATCGCTTGGGGATGAATTGCAATGACCTGTTCCAAGGAAGGATCCCCACTCGTATGAATTAAGCGTTCCACAACTGGGAATTCATCCCCAGACCAGGGGCGTGTCAGTCCAGCCCGTATGATGCGCATACTCTCCGACTCGATTTGACCCGGATCCAAGATAAACGATGTCATGCGCCCATTGCCTCCTTGATGCGAACCCAAGCCAAGTCGGCGATGCCGTCATCTGCTCCTAGTTCTTTGGTAAATATAATTTCTACGTTCGGGTGTTGTTCTCTAATTTCACGCAATTCCTCATGGATATCCACTGAGACGTGGACCCCTCGAAAAAGAAAGAGCGGCATGATGACAATCTTTAATGCTCCACTATTAATTTTAGCCTCTACTACTTCTGGAAGACTAGGGTGATCATGCGCCATATAAGCAGGGGTTACTGTTTGTCCCATTAACAGACTCACTTTCTGAGCGACAACTAAAAGTCCTTGGTTTGCTTCGGCACGGCGGCTGCCGTGTCCTAAGAGAATGATCTCTGATTCCATAAAATCTCCTCCACATGTTTAATAAATTGGGTTGTTGTATAATCTTGAACTTCCGAGGCTGGACGTTTCAGGATGATCAAAGGGATATTTAACCCGAGACAAGCTTGAACTTTGGCGGGGGTCCCTCCCACTTTGCCACTTTCTTTGGCAACCACGACCTCGATCTTTAATTGCTTGAACATCGCTTCGTCCCACTCCTGAGAAAAAGGGCCTTGAGCGGCGATAATTTGCTTAGGTTTGAAGCCTAAAGCTTCGCAGCGCGCTAACACCTCAGCAGTCGGCAGAACACGAATATAAAGCGTTTTATCTTTTAATGCGGGTTGGGCGACCCATTCTGACAACCCATTGCTACCTGTAGTCAGTAAAATACGTTGCCCTCCCAGCTTCGCGATCATTTGGGCTGCAGCTGGAATGTCCTCAGCCCAATGAATGAGAGGATGAACCTCCAGCTCCAGTGGAGCACGCTGCCAACGGAGATAGGGCAGGCTTAGTTTTTCGCAAACTGATTTGGCCATTGACTTCACCTGAACCGCGTAGGGATGGGTGGCATCCACAAGGGCGGCAAAGGCACCACCCTCAAGAAGGTCTGTGAGTCTCTGGGCGTCCATTGCTCCGGAGCGAACTTGAAGCCCTTGTTCTAGGGCTAAATCCGCGCCATAAACGGTCAGAGTAGAAACTAAAATATCATGGCCACGCTGTTTTAGGGCATCCGCCAGTTCACGCCCATCCTCTGTTCCAGCTAAGACTAAAAGCCTCACAGCTTGTACCCTCGAGGGGTTAGCATATAAGGGCCTACCATACGAGTTTGGGAGTTCCCGATGATTACGGTTGTCAGCATGTCAATCGGATGATTTGTAAAATCATCAAGTGTGGTCATTAGCACGCTGGACTCCTCGCCTCGTAAGGCCTCACGGACAAGGCCGACCGGAGTTTCAGGATGACGGTGACGAAGAACAATCTCGCGCACAGTCTCAATGTGTTGTGTACGTCCTTTACTTTTGGGGTTATAAAGCGCAAAGATAAAATCCCCTTCAGCCGCTAAGCGTACGCGTTTCTCAATAACTTCCCAAGGTGTCATAAGATCACTTAAACTTATTACAGCAAAATCATGCATCAAAGGAGCTCCCAGCATGGAGGCTGCCGCAGTGGCCGCTGTAATTCCAGGAACGATCTCAAGGGGAATATTCAGAAGTCCCCCTTGCTCCAGTAACTCAATAACAATACCGGCCATACCGTAAACCCCAGCATCCCCACTACTCACAACAGCTACCCTGTGCCCCTCGGCCGCTAAACGAATCGCTTCTCGACAGCGGTCGATTTCTTGGCGCATCCCGTTGACTACAATCTCTTGATTCGTTAAATACGGCCGAATCAGATCTATGTAGGTTTTATAACCAACAACAAAGTCCACTTCTTCCCAAACCGTCTGAACCCGTTTCGTCATATGTTCAGAATCTCCGGGCCCGATGCCCACGACAAAGAGCTTTCCACGCTGATTGCTACGGTCAATCCCTGATACTTGGTCTTCGGGAGAACTAGACGTCCCTTTTGAGTTCCCAGTAAGCTCGCTGCTTCGCATACCCCGTCCACTCCTATCTTTTCTGATACAAACGTTGATCGACTTAATTGTTCTTGTTCAATGACCGTTTGGAGTTCCTCTGCGCGAAAGGTTTGAAACGGCACCCGCAATTGTTTCGCCGCTTCAATCAGACCAAGTTCGTCCGCTTTAAGGTCAATACTAGAGATTCCCGCCACTGCCTTAAGAGAGGCCCCTATCAACTCAACTCCCGAAGTGATCCCTGCTAAGACCGCTTCAGTGGTAATGCCCCGCCGACATCCAACCCCAATACTTAAGACGGGTGGCACTATAAAAACGCAATCCTCTCTGAGATTGGGGTGCGGGAAAGCGTCTAAAATAACATTTGCTTTTTCTTGCTCGTTTTCAGACAAGAAATGATAATGCTCATCCTTTACCCAAGCTAATTCAGGTTTTAATGGATAGCTTGTCCAGACGTTAAGAAATCCCTGCTCTAAAAGTAAGCGATTGACAGTGGGTAAATGGTCTAGGGGTTCAACTTTCCAACCATACCGTCGGGCGTATTCATCCGGAGCAACCAAGCCTCGGCCATCAGTGGCTGTTGTAATAACCGCTAAAGCTCCGATCTGACGGGCGAGATGATTGGCCCAGGCGTTAGCGCCGCCTAAATGCCCCGAAAGCAAAGGAATAATGAACTTCCCGTCCTCATCTAAAACAAGGATCGCGGGATCTCGGTCTTTACTTTCAATCAGGGCAGCGATTTGGCGCACCACAATCCCGGTAGCCATGACAAAAATGAGCACAGAATACTCCTGCCAAAGGCTGGGGACGATGTCGCTCAAACGCCGAAAACTTTGCTCCCGATTATTGTTTTGGATTAGGACTTTCTCATGGCTAAAAAGTTCTCGAACAACTGTGTTCGGAAGCTCTGCGCTGATACGCCGAGCCGTGGCCAAGCCACGATCGGTCAGCGCCACTAGTGCTATTTTCACTTTTCTGTGCCTTGGCGGTATTCATGAGTAAAGGTCGGGTCATAGAGCTTAGAACGAGCGTAACCGTTGGCCGGATCTAAAAAGTCTCCGACCAGGATTTGAGCCTGTTTCCGAATGCCTGCCGCTTTGACCTTTTCCTCAATCGTTGCCAGGGTCCCCAGAATAATCTCTTCATCCGGCCAACTTGCTTTAGAAATGACGGCGATGGGGGTTGTGGCAGAGTAGCCTTCCAACAACGCCTTCACAACAGATCCCATATCCTGAACACTTAGGAAAATCGCCATACTGGCTTGGTGTTTTGCTAATTTGGCAAGCGCTTCACTCTCAGGCACTGGGGTACGTCCAGCCAAGCGGGTCAGAATCAAGGTTTGACTGATCTCAGGCAAGGTAAATTCCCGCTTGACAGCAGCCGCGGCCGCAAACACTGAGCTAACCCCTGGGATAACGGAATAAGGAATATTATGTTTGTCCAAGTGGTCGAATTGTTCTTTAATTGCTCCGTACACACTGGGATCTCCAGTATGAAGACGCACAATAGTTTCCCCCTGCCTCGTTCCGTCATACATTAAAGTGACCACTTCTTCGAGTGTGAGATGAGCACTATCGTGGATAGGGGTACCTGAGCGACAAATTCCGAGCAACTCCGGGTTAACTAGAGAGCCGGCGTAAATAACGCGGTCCGCTCGCTCCAACGCGCGGGATCCTTTGACCGTTATCAGTTCCGGATCGCCTGGCCCGGCTCCTACAAAAATAACTTCTCCGTTAGTTTTTTTCAGATTCACCGTTTTTCCTCCCTAACAAATCTTTTTTAACAAGGAGCAGGCTGAGATAATCGACCTTTTCAGAGGCAAAGTCCAGCGGTTTAGGCTCCCAACGGATGGCCTCTCCGGACTGTCCGAGTCGAGTTAACAAGACAGCTTTTCTCCCCCGCTTTTCGAGAAGGGTTAGCATTTCAGGAAGTCTTCTCGACACTTTCATTAAGACCAAGTTAGGAAAATTGAGATATTCTCCCACGTCCTCGGTGCTTGGCAAAATAAGCAGCGGCTCATCTCCCGTTGCGAGAGGTAAGTTAATCCTCGCTGCCGCCGCGGCCATAGCCGTGATCCCCGGAACAGTGGCAATACATTCCTGAGGCAGTTCTGCTTGGAGAAGGTTAAGTAGGTAGCTGTAAGTACTATAGAGTGAAGGATCACCTAAGGTGATAAAGGCAACGGATTTGCCCTGTTTCAGTTCGCCGAGGAGTGTTTGTGCCCCATCTTGCCAGGCCTTTGCTAAAACCTGTTGATCCGAAGTCATGGGCAATTCGAGTTCAATGAGGCGGACGTGCGCCGGACAGTGAACTTTAGCGATATCCCAAGCTACGCTTTCCCGCTCCAGCTTAGATTTCGGGATGGCTACCACATCGACCGTTTGTAAAATGTCGACGGCTAGTAAGGTCAAGAGACGAGGATCCCCGGGGCCGACTCCGACCCCATATAATTTTCCCCACGTAGTATTCATGCATTTTCCCCTTTTCGTGCTGATAGTATAAAGATCGGATTCAGGGCTTGAGCCATATGTAGAGCTTGAACTGCCTTCCAGCGAACGGCTTGAATAGAAACCGTATCGATCTCCTGATAGTTAAGCTCCGTCAGCAGTTGCAGTCCTTGAGCCACGGTTTCAAGCGTCACCGCCGTGATCACAATTCTGCCGCCCGCAACGAGTGGCACTTGGTTTAAGATTTCAGATAACCGCCCCTTGCTTCCGCCGATAATACAGACATCGACAGGGGGAAGCTCTCCAAAAACATCGGGCGCAGCCCCAGAAATCAGACGCAGATTGGAGACGCCAAACTTTGTCTGATTGGCGAGAATAAGTTCTTGAGCCTCAGAATTAGATTCGATGGCATAAACAACCCCTTCAGCAGCAAGAGAGGCGGCTTCAATACTGATACTTCCTGTACCAGCCCCAATGTCGACAACGCGATCATAGAGCGAAATTTGGGCTTTGGCAAGCACTTGTACACGAACTTCAGCCTTCGTCATGGGAACCTTACCTCGTAAGAACTCTTCGTCTGGAATCCCAAGCCTGCAGCCTGAACCCCTCTTAGAGGATTGCTGGCTATCAGGAAGTTTATTGTTAACAGGATAAAGGATGACAATGGCATTTTTTAACAATCTTTTTTCCTGTGCCAAATGCTCAGCATCCGTCGTCATCCACAATTCCTCTGGATAAGCCAGGGCATTCCCGACTGAAATATGGAGATTATAGCCGCGCTCCAGATAGAGCTGGGCTATTTTTTGGGGAGTATTTTCTCCACCAGTTAGAACCGCTGTTGGACGAGTTATCAGCTCGGGCAGTACGGACAACTCTCTACCATGAACGCTGGCAAAGGTTGCCTCTTGCCAAGCAAGCCCAGCTCTCGCAAAGGCGAATTGGAGTGAACTAATCCCTGGATAGACTTCAATTTTTTCCTCAGGAAATTCTCTTTTAAGTCTAGGTAAAAAACTAAAAAATCCGGGGTCGCCAGAGACTAGAATCCCCACAACCTTTTCTTCTAAAAGCGCGCTTCTGATCACTTCGATACTGCTGCGTAGGTCACCGGATAAGGAATACTGACGCCCCTTGAAATCAGGAAAGAGTTCGAGAGCTCTAGACCCTCCAACTAAAATTTCACAGTTCTTGACAAGTTCAGTGATTACCAGCGGCAACCATTCCGGTCGTCCGGGACCAATGCCGATCACTTGTAACATTGAAAACCTTCTTCCCTTGCTTGATGGGTAATAAAAAACGAGCCTGAGCGGCTCGTATGGTTCACCCTAAATAAACACACACATCTCCTATCGCTCGTAGGGTTGTGAGGCTACTTAAGGCAGGTTTCCTGGCTTCAGATCATCATTCTCAACCTTTTCCTAACATTTGTCTGTAGGATTAAGGCAGAAAACTCCTTGTTTACAGTGGCGGGACCGCGTCGGATTTTCACCAACTTCCCCTTTTAGATCCTTTATTGCAAAGGAACCTTAAGATAAGGCTATTAAATTCATCAGTAGTGTCTTTTTCGAAGCTGAATGAAACTATTATATTCTTTATATTCTGCAATTATATACTAAATCCCTCTTTTTAGAAAGAAGTTATTAATAAAACTCGGATCAAGATTCAATCGACCATAACCAACGTTGTTCTGCCACGATTTCACGAGCTTGCGGATCCCAGCCAATCGGTTGGCCATTCAGCAACGTCATCACCGTGCCAACGACTAAACGCCCATGAGTGAAAGCCTGAGCTCGTTCACTGGCTAAGCTAGCCAAATGATGCAACACTCTTTGCTCTCCCAAAAGTAAAAGTTCCGCAGCGGCCCCTTCAGTCGTTGGCAACTCGGACAGACGAGACAAGGTGTCGACCTCAATTCCTGCCAAAGCAGAGTGAGCCACTAAAATTTCCATGCGAGCATCGGCGACACGATTATGGGTATGGAAAATACCTCCGGCTACTTTAATCAACTTCCCGATATGACCCAGTAAAATAACCTGTTCGATCCCCCGGTAAGCTGCTTCCTCCAAAAGAAAGCCGACAAAGTTACTCATCTGGATCACGGCTTCGGGCGGGATCTTAAAGCGCTCTGTCGCGACTCTATAGCCATAGTGTCCGGGCGTGAGTACGATGGTTTTATGTCCATAGGCCACCGCCTGATCTAATTCCGGGAGGATAGAGGTTTTAAAGGCTTCCTCAGACATTGGTCGGACAATCCCACTCGTTCCCAAAATCGAAATTCCTCCGATAATCCCCAACCTAGGGTTAAGGGTGCGCATGGCAGCAGCTTCTCCGGTAGGGACTTCGATGATAATTTCGAGTTCTGCTTGGGGGAAGACCTCCCGTACCGCTGCCAAGATCATTTGTCTCGGCACCGGATTAATTGCGCTTTTGCCAACTTCTATTGCCAATCCTTTTTTTGTAACGGTCCCAACCCCCTGGCCGCCTCGGATATGTACGTCCCCCTGGGGCGAAATAAAGCGTGCTATCGCTTGAATCTCAAGTCCATGCGTGATATCTGCATCATCCCCACCGTCTTTGAGAATGTTCGCCTTAGCGAGCGGATATCTCGCTTCTCCCCCCTGGATAGGCATCGTTAACCGTGCAGAATTGGGAAGAGGGATATCTACCCGTTCAGGTATTTTGTCCCCTCGGAGCAGGAGGCAGGCTACTTTAGCAGCACCAGCTGCACAACTTCCCGTTGTATATCCTTCGCGCCAAGTATGTCGATCTTTGTCTCGTGCCATTGTCTCCTCTCCCACCATAAATTAATCAATTCCGAGACACCCACTTCTATAAAGTGGGTGTTCTGTTCAGCTTTAGCTGAATGAGTTCACTGTAAGCTCCATGTTCATGAGCATTATAGAATAGCAGTGTATTAACTATAATACACTGCTATCCAAGACTCAATCTTTACTTAGAAAACAAGCGGAATAGTCACTATTTTAACTCTTTTTCTTGGAGATAAGCATTAAATTTCTTTTGAATCGTATCATAGACTTGTTTGTCCATGAACATCTTGTCCCCTTCAGGTATAGCTAAAACGGCTTTCTTGTCTTCTTTATTATAGCCGTCAGTATAAAGCACCTGAGAACCACAAGGATTCGATCTGCTATTGGGGGTATAAATAGCGTCATCCATGTTTTGGGTAAGATATAAACCACTGTAGCCTGATACTTCAGAGGATAACATCTCAGTTGCTTGCTTAACAGATGCAATCTTAATACCAAGATTTTGACCTAATTTTGCTAAAGTAGCAAAGACAGTGTCTTGATTGACAGGGTTAATGGCAGGATTAACCGTTTGAATTTTTCGGTCAGATCTCGTAAAGGTACCTTCAGCTTCAGCAAAACTCCCGATCGGAATCACAATGTTGGACATTGCTGTCGTAGCCGTCTCAAAGATATCCAGCGTTGTGACAAAATCAAGTTTCTTTAGGGCTTCAGCGAGCGTTGGGTCAGTTCCTACTGGATCTTCACCAATAATTAAGGCAGCCTTAATTTTCCCAGCGTTGATTTGTTCAATAATCTGCAGACCAGGAACCTTGATACCCATGTCAATAAATCCTTGCGAATTACAGTTGGAGCGCATCAGAATTATTCCGCTATGCGGCTTACCGATCTTGCCTGTAATGACAGCGATATCTGCCAACAGTTTGATGGCATCCGCTGTGACAATAGTGTCATCGATTACGATGATTGCTTTTTTAGCCTCCCCATACATTTTGGCAAGCTTATTAGCATCGTCGGAAGCTTGGGCGTCCTTAACATAATCACTCAGCTGGGTTAGATTTACGGCGCTGTTCTCTATTTGGGCTTGGTTGATATACCCACCGTCAAAGAGCGCTTTGCCTAAGGACTTTATGAAGCCTAAGCTGTTATCAAGTGTGAGAGAAAGATCAGCACATTCAGACATTCTGGTCTTACCGTTACTGATGGATACCAGTTTAGCTTTTTTCTGAGCAGCAGTTTTAATCTTTACTCCCATAACCGGGTTATTTTCAGCGATATTCCCGACTGAGATGATTAAATCTGTGCTGTAAAGTTCCTCATAGCTGTTGGCCGAAGCATTGGTGCCCAGAACGCTTTCGGTACCTGAAATATCCTTTTCAGCCATTGAACCAATGCAGGTTGTTGCCAATTTGTCGGCTACTTTTTTCAGAATAAAGGCTTCTTCATTAGTGAATCTTGGGGAGGCGAGAATCGCTACACTGTCCTTGCCATATTGTCCTTGAACTAACTGGAGATTCTTGGTCGTCAGGGTTATGGCTTCTTCGAGAGATACCTCAAGGGTACTGTCTTTTCTGCGGACCAGAGCAGTTTTAAGCCTGCTTTGATCATTAACAAAGCCTATGCCAAATCTACCATTGACACATAAAATACCTTCGTCTTTAGTTCGGTCGGGAAGGGATTTATAGACGAGATTCCCTTTGGATTGGAGAATGATGTTACAGCCAACACCACAATAGTTACAGACGGAATTTACATTATCAAATTCCACAGGAACTTGCTTTGGCACCGCTGCTTTTTCCATACAGGCTCCAGTTGGGCAGACATCGATGCACTGACCGCAGGATATGCACGCACTTTCCTCAAGAGGCAGATTAAATTCTGGAATTACCATGGTATCAAAGCCTCTTTTTTCCAGTCCTATAGCAAGAATTCCAAGTCTCTCTTCACAGGCTCTAACGCACTGACCGCATAAAATGCATTTATCCGGATTTCTGATAATAAAAGGATGAGTTTGGACTTCTTCTCGTTTATGAACTTCTCCAACAATGGCGGTAGTATTAATATTATATTTGCCGAAATAATTAACCAGCTTACATTCAAAATAATCCTGGCAGCCGCACTCCAGACATTTTGAAGCTTCCTTCAGCGCAGCCTCTTCAGTAAAGGTATCTGAAATGGCGCTAAAGCTGAGCTTGCGTTTTTGCTCGTCTACAACAAAAGCATGCTGCCTGTCTTGTTTGGCGATGTGCACAAAGTCCTGCTCGGTTAAATCAGTTTGGGTAATGATCGAAGGTTCCTGAACCGGAATTATTTGACCATATAAATAGCTATCAATTACCTTGGCAGCATTATTCCCTTGAGCTATGGCAATAATCGCGATTTTGGGACCCGTTGCTGCTTCGCCCCCAGCAAAGACACCTTCCATATTGGTGGCAAAGGTATTCGTATTAACGTTAATGTTGCCCCGTTTGGAAACTTCAAGTTCTTTAATACTCCGAGCATTCACTTGCTGGCCAATGGCCGAGATAATCAGATCAGCTTCTAAAGTGACTTCTTCGCCCGGAATAGGCTTCGGACTTCTTCTGCCGGAAGCATCGGGGTCTCCCAGACTCATTTTCTGACACCGGACAGCCTTAGCTCTGGTGCCGTCTCCGATAATTTCCACAGGGGCTACCAGGAACGTAAATTCAACGCCCTCTTCTTCCGCCTCACTGATCTCAATCTTTTCCGCGGGCATTTCATCTCTCGTTCTGCGATAGATAACTTGAACATGCTCGGCTCCCATTCGTACGGCTGTCCGCGCCACGTCCATGGCAGTGTTTCCACCGCCCACGACGATAACCTTATTGCCCATATACAAAGGCTCTGAATTGGTAACTTTACCCAAAAACTCGATTCCGCCAAGAACACCTTCCATGTCTTCTCCCGCACAGCCCATACTTGTACTTTCCCAAGCTCCAATGGCTACGAAGACAGCGTCATAAATTTTCTTGAGGTAGAGAATGCTAATATCTTCACCAAGTTTGACATTACATTTAATTTCTACGCCCATTTTCTTAAGAGTATTGATTTCAGCGTCCAGAATTTCCTTTGGCAGACGGTATTCTGGAATACCATATCTGAGCATTCCGCCGGGATAGGGTTGATTCTCATAAATAACGACCTGATGGCCATACCGAGCCAGGAAATAAGCGCAAGAAATGCCGGCTGGACCTGCTCCAATAATGGCAACCTTTTTGCCGCTTTGTGGTTTTAGCAAAGGAACATAGGTTCCGTTGCTGATATCAATGTCCCCCAGGAATCTTTTGAGATCAGCAATGGCGACGGCACTATCGACGTTTTGACGCCGACACTCAGTTTCACAAGGATGGGGGCAGATTCTGCCGATACTGGCAGGTAAGGCCAAAACGTCCTTAGTAACTTTGATGGCTTCCTCATATTGACCGTTAGCAATCAGCCCAACATACCCTTGACAATCGGTATGAGCAGGGCAAGCGTTGACGCAGGGAGGTCGACAATCTCCTCTGTGGTCCGAGGCTAATAATTCAAAGGCTACTTTGCGGGCGGCTATTGTTCTAGCGGTATCGGTTTTTACGATCATGCCATCAACAGCGAGCGTGGAACACGCTCTTACTAACTTTGGCATACCGTCTACTTCAACAACACAAACACCACAAGCGCCATAAATCTTCAAGCGATTATCATAACAGAGGTTCGGAATTTCTATTCCATTAGCAAGTGCTATCGTTAAAATGGTATCTCCAGCTTGACCGGTTAATTCTCGAGAGTTTATATTAACTCTTATCATATCCACCAATGTCACATCCCTTCCTATTCTACCGCGATAGACTTAGTTTTACATACCGTTACACAGTTACCGCATTTAATACACTTTTGCTGATCAATTTCATGAACCTTTTTCAATTCACCCGTAATAGCCCCTGCAGGACATTTTTGAGCACATAAAGTACATCCAATACAAGTCTCAGCAACAATCGTATAAGTTAAGAGAGGCTTACACTGTTTGGCAGGACACTTTTTGTCCACAATATGAGCAAGATATTCATCTTTAAAATAACGAATCGTGGTCAGAACAGGATTGGGCGCGGTTGCTCCCAGGCCACATAGGGAACCGTCCCTAATGCTGGTGCATAGGATCTGAAGAGTCTCGAGATCCTCACTTTTTCCCTCTCCGACGACGATTCTGTCCAGTATCTCAAGCATTCTTTTGGTACCGATTCTACAGTAGGTACATTTACCACAGGATTCCTTGCAGGTGAAGTCCAAGAAGAATCTGGCCATATCCACCATACAGGTCTCTTCATCCATGACCACCATACCACCCGATCCCATAATGGCACCGGTTTGATTAATTGATTCATAGTCCACTGGTGTGTCAAGGAGAGCACGTGGTATACATCCCCCAGAGGGTCCGCCCATTTGAACCGCTTTAAATTCGTTATCTTGCTTAATTCCTCCGCCGATGCCATAGATAACTTCTCTTAAAGTCATACCCATTGGCACTTCGACAAGGCCGCCATTTTTAATTTTCCCTGCCAGAGCAAATACCTTGGTACCCTTACTGGTCTTGGTGCCGTATGCAGCAAAGGCAGCGCCGCCATTAATAAATATCCAGGGAACATTAGCAAAAGTTTCTACGTTGTTAATATTGGTTGGTTTGCCAAAGTAGCCTGATTGAGCCGGAAACGGAGGTTTTAGCCTTGGCATACCGCGCTCCCCTTCGAGAGAGGCAATTAGGGCTGTCTCCTCGCCGCATACAAAGGCTCCCGCTCCGGTCTTAATCACGATGTCAAAGTCAAAACCTGAACCAAGGATATTCTTACCAAGGTAGTTTTTATCTCTGGCCTGTTGAATCGCGATTTTGAGTCTTTCGATAGCTAGTGGATACTCAGCACGGCAATAAATAAATCCGTAATTGGCATCCATGGCATAACCGGCGATTGCCATACCTTCAAGCACTGCATGAGGGTCTCCCTCAAGAACACTTCTATCCATAAACGCGCCTGGATCGCCTTCATCAGCGTTACAAACGACATATTTTTCCGATCCCTTAGATTTTCTGGCAGCATCCCATTTAAACCAAGTCGGGAAACCTGCTCCCCCTCTACCTCTGAGTCCCGAAAGTTTAATTTCTTCAATAACTGTTTCTGGAGTCATTTCATTGACTACTTTGTTCAGTGCTTTATAACCATCGTTTTCAGTATAATCTTCAATCTTCTCAGGATTAATGATACCGCAATTTTTCAGGACAATTCTAACTTGATTTTTTAACTCTGGATAGGGTTGTTGAGTTGTTGAGACAATGTGCTCTTGAATGGGTTGGCCATTAATAATATGCTGTTCGATGATTTCTTCCACCATACTTGGTGTGACCTTCGCATACGTAAAGACACCATTGTCATCAATAATGTCTACGATCGGCTCATAAAAACACATGCCGATGCAACCAGTAACGGAAACATCAATGTTCAGGTTTTTTTCAGCAAGTATTTGGCTAAACTTATCGGTTACCTTTTTCGCTCCTGCAGCAATCCCACAGCTACCAAATCCTATTCTAATCTTCATTTACCAGCTTCCCCCTTTTCCGAGGCGTAAATATCTTTAATAATTTTCCTAGCGCTTTTGGGAGTCAAATTTCCAAAAGCTTCACCATTAATCATAATTACGGGAGCAAGACTGCAGCAGCCCAGACAGGCAACTTCCTCCAGTGAGAACATCCAATCACTCGTGGAGTCTCCAACCTTGATGTTTAATTCTTCACAAAGGGCTTCAGCAATGGCATCCGAGCCATTGACATGACAAGCTGTGCCTTGACAAGTAAGAATAATATATTTTCCACGAGGTTTCATTCTGAATTGGGAGTAGAACGTTGCGATACCATAGATCTTAGCTCTTTTACTGCCTGTCCTATCCGCAATCATCTGTAAAACATCGAGTGGCAGATATCCATATGCCTCCTGAGCGTCCTGTAACACGCTAATTAGGTTACCGTTTTCACGGTTAAACTTGTTGATTACCTCATCCATCAGAGACATATCAACCTTAGTCGTACTAAATTCTGCTTCCAGTTTTTTTTCACATTCGCAAGACACTAATTATCACTCCTTTAATACTTAGATCTACGATTCCACTGCAGAACGTTTAATTGACATTTTTTTCACGAGTCACTGAAATAATATAATTGGTATAGACCATACATGAGATTTAGGCAGGTTAATTTACTACTCTCATTAAGCAAAAGAAAGCCATCACTTTTTCTTTAGCTGAATGAGTTCATTCCAGTCCAGAATGCCTAAAGAAATCAATTCTTCACTTGCCGCATCTCAATGTATATATTTTACATCACTTTTCAATGATTTGATATAATTTTTTTGCATTTTTGAGTGATTTGTTTGATAATTTGCAAGAATCATATTAATCCCAATTTTGGCAAATGCCTATTAATTATAGTGCTTGAATTTTTTTCCCGCTGCAATTAACGGATCGACTCTTCCTATCGTTTCTTTTTGTACCTCGCTTGAATCTTGTAAGGAACTGATTTTTTTAAATATATCCTGTTCAAGTACAAGCTCAATATTACCCAATTGTTTGCTCAGCGCTTCTTGTTTACTGTTCATCTCGTCTAACTTTTTGCTCATTAATTCATGTTTCTTCTCGAGCTCATTTTGAGCTTCAAGTATTTTGGCGAGCGTTTCCATAAGCTGTTGTTGATCCATTTTGGTATCACCCCTCGGTGATAGATTATATCATACTGCAATCGATTTTTTGTAGGACAGCTAGCAAGACGACTGAAATTTTAGATTATTTCTTCAAATCTAAAGAACTTGCTTTCCCATGAATTGGGATTCATGAAACGTGATAATCCGGAGAAAATATGTTTGTATTTTAAATTTAAAGGAGGAGTTTTTATATGTCAGGACAAGCTAAAAAAATGCCTCAACCTAATGGTGGAATTAAATGTCTTGTAAACACTTGCCATTATTATGGTTCAGGTGATCATTGTCATGCAGACAAGATCGAAGTGCAATCCCCTAATGCCAGTACCACTGAAATGACTGACTGTGCGACCTTTCTCCCTGAGTAAGTAAGTATCGATGTGTGACACATGAAAATAATTTTAAGGCTTGTCCATTGGACAAGCCTTAAAATTATTTTCTAACCTATTGCCGGTAATAACCTTCAACACCTAAAAAATTAAAGTACATTAAAAGAATTTAATTTCCATATTGTTACATATAGCATGGCATATGCATATTGTATGGTATCTATTGGAAAAGGAGGAAATTAAAATGGCATTTGGTGGTGTTATTGACGGAGCTGCTTGCGGAACAGGATATGGCTTTGGCGCAGGAATTGCTGTAGTTGTCGTAATTATTCTTCTGCTTATCGCTCTGGGAATCGTATTCTAAATTAGAAAGGTGGAAATATCAATGTATGGAATGGGTGGAGCATGCTGTCATCCCCCTGTTGCCCCAGTTACTTCTTATGGCTATGGCGGTGTCGGTGCAGGGATCGGAGTAGGGATTATTGCAATTGCTATTTTGATTCTCATCGCTTTAGGGGTTATCTTCTAAATAATCTTTTGCTTAGGGGCTATCATCCAAAAGGTGGTAGCCTTTAGAGTTTTCCGGCTGGATTGGAATGGTGTTTAACAGGGAATAAAACCACATTCTTCGAGAATAAAGTTACCTTCCGTACCAGTTAATAGATCAATAAATGATTTGGCCAGCTCAGGATGTTTTGTGCTGCTAGCGATTCCAATAGCAAATTCTATTGGTTTACCGTGAATGATGACGTTTGTTCCCGGAATCATACTTTCGACGGATACGGCAGCTTGGTCATAAAAATTAGCATAGGCAGGATTAGATAGGTTAATCTTCTCTGGCAGGCTTATATACGGAAGTCCCAATTGTTTAGCCTGTGAGGAATAGAGAAAGGCGTAATCAACTTTCCCCTTAAATAGGGCACTCGCAAGATCTAATGATTTAGGATAAGTAGAGTAGGGTATACAGATGGATTCCATTGTTGTAAACAGACCGGGCTTGTCATAAAATTTTTCAGCCAATTGCCAAACCATTAGTGTTCTATAGCCGCAGGGATCAAGATGATGGTCAGAGCGGGCAAAGCTGACTTGCGGTTTAAGTAACACGTCGACCCAATTATCTTGAGTAATTTCTTTGCTTCCCTTGGAAGAGCGATCATAACTAATGACAATTTGATCTGCAGCAAATACAAAGTAGTTTTCCACCAGATCAGGTACCAGCATCTCTGCAAATAATGCTTGGTCAGCTAGAGCAATGATATCATAGTCTTCTCCAGATAATAACCGTTTGGCACCCTCCCTTGAACCGACCCCTGTGATTTCAAATCTTAGACCTGAGTTTTGCTTAGAAAAGTGTTCTAGGCATTTTTCCATAACTCGCTCTAATGCGCCAGCATGAATAATTCTAAGAGTCTTTCTAGAATCTATCATGTCAAATTCACCCCATTTCCCTTGCGGACAAAGATTTTTCTAACTGCAAATAGGCTTGCATAAAATTCTCCAAATTTGTCTTTTGTTGAGCTATGTATTGAGCCCATACCTTTAATGCCGCTTCTCCATGAGGTGTTAATTCATAAAGTCGCCTACCCGGGCCAGACTCCCCGACTTCCCAGTGAGAGTTAATCAACCCATCTTTATCCATACGCCTGAGATTTCGATAAACGGTTGCTGCATCCGCTTCGCCGCTCGTAAAGTTAGTTTCATTCAGGCGTTGAATTAATTCATACCCATGAGAAGGTCTTTGTCCTAACAGGAGGAGTAATTCGGCTTGAATAGAACGTTCAATGGGAATTAACTCGAATTTATTAACTATTCCTTCAGTCATATATGTTTACCTCTCAACTAATGTCAGTGTGCCGTAAAATATATTGATATTTATTCTAGAGATATTAGTGTTATCCTTCCGGTAGCCAAAAAATTCTCTGAGTTAGTGTCACGATTCTCGCTCATGTAGTCGTGTCCCTTTATTTTCAAAACCATGCTATAATACACAAAGGATGGTCACAAACATATTCTTAAAAATGAAGAAATTGCAACAGCAAATATATAGAAAGCTCTAAACTGGAATTTTCCAAAGGCATCAAAGTTTCCCAACAGCTTAATGAAAAAATATTGCTAACATTAAATGTTTTAGTTTAGAAGAGGTTCATAACCAGTTCAATCTGGCTATGAACCTCTTTCTGTTGGATTATCGCTTTGTTTTCTCTGCTTGGGTACTGAGCCAAATTTTAATTTCTTCTGTAACTAGATTCTTATCCAATTGCCATTGCCAATTTCCATTAATTGTTCCTGGGACATTCATTCTGGCTTTCTCACCCAAACCAAGAATATCTTGCATCGGTATGATCACCCATCCCGCTTGGCTCTTATAGACTTCTTCGATCAACATACGACAGGTTTGTGTATTGAGAGTTTTTTTGTCTATCTGGCTGTTGAATTGATCACCCTCTTCTGCTAAGTGATTTTTTTCATACCAGCCAAGCAAGGTGTTATTATCATGAGTTCCGGTGTAATAGACAAAATTAGTTTCATGCTCCAGTGCTATTTCTTCTAAAGGTGTAAACTGAAGTACCTTTGTTCCGGGAAAGCCAAAAATCTGTTTTAAATTATTGACTTCTATTGTTATAAATCCTAAGTCCTCAACAATAAACGGACATTTCCCAAACGTTTGGACTAGACTTTCAAAAAATCTTTTACCTGGCCCTTTTAGCCAACGACCATTTTCAGCCGTTTCTTCTCTGGCATCAACCTCCCAGTAGGCCTCAAAGCCACGAAAATGATCTAAACGAATATAATCAAACAGTTCTAGCCCTAACTTTATACGCTTTTTCCACCAATCGTACTGAGTAGTGGCTAGAGTGTCCCAGTTATAGGTTGGATTCCCCCATAACTGGCCTGTCTTACTAAAGTAGTCAGGCGGCACTCCAGCCGTTTTAGCTGGTTTACCTTGTACATCCAGCGCAAACAAACTGCGGTTCACCCAAACATCGCAGCTATCGGCAGCGACAAAATGGGGTATATCTCCAATCAGTTGGACTCCTTTAGCCTTGGCGTAGGTTTTTAGTTGATTCCATTCATAGAAAAACGTATACTGTAAAAATTGTATAAAACCTATTTCTTCTCGCAGTAGGATAGAATATTTGGCTAACGCATCCGTCTCGCGTGAAGCGAGCTCAGATTCCCAGTCATACCAGGGAACAGACTCAAAGTGATCTTTGATGGCTCTAAAGAGAACATAATCTTCAAGCCACTCGTTATTTTTAGTTTGAAATCGCAAAAAGTTTTCCTGAGAAAGGTAGGTTGATTTTGTAGTACCGGACGCCCCACTGGGGATGGATTCCAGCTGAGTGATAAATTGTTGGTAGGCATCGTGGAGCAAATCAAGTTTCAACTCTTTAAGAGCTAGGGACAAGAAACTGCGTCTCAGCTCCAAGCTTCTAACCTGTTCGTTTTTTTGACGAGTCTCCTCTAAACTTAAAAGTCCCTCACTGATCAGGTGGTCAATGTTGATAAACATAGGGTTCCCAGCAAAAACAGACTCACTTTGATAAGGACAATCCCCAATTCCAGCAGGATTCAAAGGTAACACCTGCCATAAAGATTGTCCGGAACTGGCTAAAAAATCGACAAACTCATAGGCCTCCTTCCCTAAATCTCCTAATCCCCAAGAAGAAGGTAAGGAACTGATGTGTAATAATACTCCACACGAACGGTCAAGTTGCAAATTATTAGGCAGATCTTTCTTCCGCAACAGAGCTCTGCCACTCAGAGCGCCAATCTGTAAGGCACTTAAAGTATCTGAAGCCAACCTTTCTCCGTTAATTAAGTCAATAACAAAAGGAAAGGGTTGTAGCTTTGTAGCGAGATTCACTATCTTTGTTTCTTCAGGATGACGATTGATAAGAGTGATGATTTCTTCATCGTCCCCTGCTCGCGTAAAACCATACACATTCGGTTCCAGAAAAAACGATTTAAAATCCCCCGACTTCAATACTTCAAATTCCGCATGCAGGCGTAGGATTCGTTTATACCACTGGGTAATCTCTTTATCTTCCTTACCCCAAGGGTAGGTCCCACGATTATAGGGATCAGGATAACCCTCAACGCCGGCTTCATCTCCATAATAGATACAAGGGACACCGGGAAAGGTCATTTGTACCAAACTCAATAATTTGAGCCTTTGCACAGCCAATTGGCGGGCAGACGGGGTAAGTCGATAGGTTCTCTGCTCGGACTTAGTCAGACTTTGTTCTGAGGGGGCATTTCCCAAAACTGTTAAAACTCGCGCCGTATCATGGCTGCCGATTAAGTTCATGGCCGCATAAAAATTCTCGCGGGGATAATTTTCATATAGACCCATAATTTCTTGATGAATGGAACTGGAATCACTTAGTCCAAGCAAGAAGCGGAGGAAGCTATCACGGAAAGGATAGTTCATAGTTGCATCCAGTTCATTCCCTAAGAAGTATTCACGTTGTTTGCCATAACTTACTTTATTTGAGGCGTCTTCCCATACTTCTCCGATTAGAACAGCATTAGGACGAGTATTTTTCATTGCCTGCCGTAGTCCCTGAATGAACTCATCAGGCAGTTCGTCGGCAACATCTAACCGCCATCCAGCAACCCCCATATTAAGCCACTTATTAACAACACTCTCTTTCGAACCATAAATAAACTGTTGGTAGGAAGGGTCTATTTCATTGACCTCAGGAAGAGAATCGACACCCCACCAGCATTGATAGCCGTGGCTTTTTGATATACACGGATACCAATGATAATAGGGAGAATCAACCGATTGATAGGCACCCACTCCTGGATAATTGCCATATTTATTAAAATAGATACTGTCACTTCCGGTGTGGCTAAAGACTCCATCCAGAATAATAGAGATCCCGGCTTGTCTGGCAGTGTCGATCAATCGTTTAAATATTACGTCATCTCCATACATCGGATCAATCTGATGATAATCTGCCGTATCATACTTATGATTACTCGGAGCTTCAAAAATAGGATTAAAATAGAGAATACTTATGCCTAATTCTTGAAAGTAAGGTAACTTTTCAATGACCCCTTGTAGAGTTCCTCCAAAAAAGTCCCAATCGGTTACTCTGCCCAGTTCGTCCTTAATGTAGATCGGTTGATCAGACCAGTTGGCATGCAACAGAGCATTTTTCCGTGGATAGCTGGCGAATACCTTTTTGTGATCGTTATAAAATCGATCAACAAAAATTTGGTACATCATCCCTCGCTTATACCACTTAGGCACCTCTACCTGATTATAAACGGTAATTTGATAAGAAGGTGGCTCTTGCTCCCAGAGCCTGCCCTCACCACCAAGCTTTTTCAAGTTATTGCCATAATAATAAGTTTGAGCTCCTACCTGAAGCACAAAATAGTACCAGATGAGCCCGGGGCTGTTGGGTACTACATAGTCTCCCTCAAATAATCCCATCTCTTCAAAGGAATTCGGCCCCGAACCCGAATCGGAATTCCAACCTGAACCTTGACTATTCTCGGTCGTTCGATGCATAGCAAACGTTATTTCCCGGTCTTTTTCCCAAAGACGAAGAATGCAGGTCTCAACAAGAACCTTCGAAAACGTTCTTAAACGGAAGGTTATCCGCTGCCCGCACGTGACTGCGCCAAACGGTTCACGGTAAAATAAATCATGAGAGTCATGAAACGCATTAAACATTATCATAACAATGATTCGTAGATCTCAATGTAGGCATTTGCGGATCTGTCCCAACCAAAATCACTTGTCAAAGCGTTCTGACGCAGATTGCCCCATACCACCTTGTCTTCTTGGTATATTTTTAAGGCATGTTGAATCGTAAATAACAAATCATGAGCATTATAATTAGTAAAACTAAATCCATTACCTGAACCAGTTGTTTCGTCATAAGGCATGATGGTGTCCTTTAAACCGCCGGTTTCTCTTACGACCGGAATCGTTCCATAACGAAGGGCGATCATCTGAGAAATACCACAGGGTTCAAAACGAGAGGGCATCAATAACATGTCTGACCCTGCATATATTTCATGAGCTAGTTTATCCGAGAATTCTAATCTTATGGCCAGTTTTTCGGGATACTTAGAGGCAAAATAACGTAGCATTTTTTCATAGCGGTGCTCTCCTGTTCCGAGGATAACTATCTGGACCTCTAAGGCTAGTATTTCTTCCATAACATGGGCTAATAGATCCAAACCTTTCTGATCAACGAGTCGAGATACCATGCCCAGCACTGCTCTATCTCCTCGAACTGGCAGGGCCAAAATACTTTGTAGGTGTTTTTTATTTTCTTCTTTAGCGAGTAAGAAATTGTTATACGGCATGACAAGATAGGGATCCTTATACAGATCATAGACCTGATAGTCAATACCATTTAAGATACCCATCAGAAATTCGCTTCTCTTTCTTAAGAGACCATCAAGATTTTCTCCGTAATAGGAATTTTGGATTTCTTGAGCGTAAGTAGGGCTCACCGTCGTGATCCGATCGGCATATAACAGAGCCGCCTTCATAAAATTGACTGCACCATGAAATTCTAAGGTATCCTCGGTAAAATACTCCATCCCTAGACCCACAATATCACCAAGAACTTCCTTGGAGAAGATTCCTTGATAGTGTAGGTTATGAATCGTAAATACTGTTTTTATCGGATAATAGAGGGGTTCTCGGCTGTAAAACTCTTTAAGCATGAGTGGAATTAAGGCTGTATGCCAATCGTGGCAATGGATGATATCCGGTTTAAATCCGGGTATATGGATTAAGCTTTCAAGCGCTGCTCGGGAGAAAAAAGTATATCGCTCCGCATCATCATATTCCCCATAAATACTAGGGCGTGAAAAATAATACTCGTTGTCAATAAAGTAATAATGAACACCTTGATAAACTATCTCATCCAAGCCACAATATTGTTGGCGCCAAGCGACTGGGACGTCAAAATGGGTCAAATGTTTAAAGTCTGACTGAAAATGCTCGGCAATGGCGCTGTACTTCGGCATAATAACCCTTACATCAACACCCTGTTTATGCAGGAAGGCAGGTAATGAGCCTCCTATTTCCCCCAAACCGCCTGTTTTAACGAAAGGATCCGCTTCAGCAATCACAAATACAATTTTCATTCATTCACGCCCTTCAAATTCAGATCACAGTTTTTTTCAGGACCACTAGTGGATTATTCGAACTTCCTTTTAAAACATTTTCTCCATTAACTTTAACTGATTTATCAAGAATTGCGTAGTTCATTTGAGCATTAGCATGTATATGACATTTCGGAAGGATTATACTATTTTTTATTTGGCATCCCTCTTCTAAAATCACACCTCGAAAAATAATTGAGTTCTCAACTTCTCCGGAGATAGTGCACCCACTAGCAATCAAGGAGTTACTGACTCTGGCCTGAGAAGTGTAGCGAGTGGGAGGATTATCCTTAATTTTTGTATGAATTCGATCTTCTCCCAACCATAATTTTCCTCGGACTTCAAGATCCAGAAGATCCATACTCCTGTCAAAGTAATCTTTAACTGTGCGAATTGTCCCCATCAACGAACACGTTGGGCTACCATATATTTTAAGTGCTCCCAGATTCGCAGATAAAATATCGATTAAGTCCGTACATCCAATGGAACTATATTTTTCAATTATGTCCAATAACAGTTCTCTTCGGATTATTAACATATTTACAAAATACGAATGAATGAGCTTTCCTTTCTCTGTATTCTTATCTATATGAGATACTTTATGATTATTCATTTCGAAAAACATCTCATTCGTGAGATTAGTCGTGTTCCTCATGTCTTTATAAATTAAGGTAACGTCTGCCTGAGTGTCACTATGGACTTCAAGGGCCTGTTTAAAGTTTAAATTAAATATTTGATCCCCGCTACTAATAACTACATTTTCGGCAAAATCCTTGTGTAAGTATTCTAAATTATTTTGTAAGTCCTTAATACAAAACGTATGATCATTTCTTGCCAAACCATGGAAGACGCCTGGCAAAATAAATAATCCGCCATCTTTCCTGTCCAGAAACCAAGCTTTGCCAGCTCCCAAGTGATCCAGGAGAGGTCTATAATGGTGTGGTGTAACCAATCCAATCGTTCTTATCCCAGAATTGACCATGCTGGATAATGCGAAATCGAGAATTCGATATCTTCCTCCGAAGGGAACAGCAGCAATTGGCCTTTCCAATGCGAGCCCTTGCAAGCTGTCAGGTGCGCTATTAGCATAAATTATTCCTATAGCGTTCGACATCCATTGCCCCCACCTTTCGAAATAACTTGAGTCTTTTTAAACATTCTGACCTGCCCCGATAACGGAATCTGCAGGAATTATTCGATTATCTTCAATTACAGTAATCCCTTCTTGACTCGGTGCAATTGCTTCTTCAGTGCCGACAGTACAGTAACGCATAATTTCGGCATTTTCCCCAATAATTGTCTTATGAATCATTGATCCTTCGTGAACTTTAACATAAGGCAATAGAATTGAATCCTTGACCTGTACCCCTTTTCCCACATAGACGCCTGGTGCTAGGATTGAATTGCTAACCTTACCATGGACAATACAGCCATTACAAACGAGACTGTTCTCAATCATGGCTGTTGAACCCATATAATGGGGCGGTAAGATATCCTCATTTGAAAATATCCGAAACTTAGGATCGAAGATATTAAGGAAGTGTCCCGCTCTTAAGGACTCCATATTTGCTTGATAATAGCTTTCAATCGTCCCGACATCTCGCCAATAACCCTGGAATTTGTACGCATAAACTCGTTTCGCTTCTTTTAACTGCTGAGGGATGATATTATGGCCAAAGTCATTTTGAGACTGAGAATCTGTTGAATCTGCAATTAACGCCTGCTTAAGTGTTGACCAGTTAAAAATATAGACTCCCATTGAAGCAAGGTTACTATCGGTTTGAGCTGGTTTTTCGGAAAATTTTGTGACCCGTTCATCTTTATCAACACTTAAGATGCCAAACCTAGAAGTTTCCTCCCAGGGAACTTGAATGGTTGCTATTGTTACTTCCGAATTCTTCTCCTTGTGGAACTTTAACATCAGCGTATAATCCATTTTATAGACGTGATCCCCGGAAAGGATAATCACATATTCGGGATCGTAATAATCAATAAATTCGTAATTTTGATATACAGCATTCGCTGTTCCGTTATACCAGCTTCCTGCCTTTTCACTTAGATAAGGGGGTAAAATATGAACTCCACCATAAGGATTATCCAAGTCCCAAGCTGAACCCAAACCGATATATGAATTAAGTAGAAAGGGTTTATATTGGATAAGAACCCCAACCGTGTTAATATGAGAATTTGAGCAGTTACTTAAGGTAAAATCAATAATTCGATACTTACCACAGAATGAGACTGCTGGTTTGGCTCGAATCCGAGTTAAACCGCTCAATCTGCTTCCTTGTCCACCTGCTAACAGCATTGCTACACATTCTTGCTTTCTCATACATATTTCCCCTTCCTCTTAGTTATACAATCGTCCTCATGTCGACCCTACCTACCCTTCAAACCCATAATTACATGATTTATCATTGACAGTACGGTATTTGATTTTCCATATCTTATCTGCGTATTCCCTAATTGTCCGATCACTCGAGAATATGCCTGACTGTGCGATATTAACTATGGAGATTTGGTTCCAAGCTTTTTGATTTAGATAGAGTGTTTGAAGCTTTTCATGCATTTCAAAATAAGAATTAAAATCTTTTAAGACAAAATATTCATCATTATAGATCATCAGAGAATCGTAGATTACTCTGAATTCTTCACCTAGATTATCAAAAAATCCACTACTTAATTGATCGACACACATTCTAATGTCGGAGTTGGCGTGGTATTCATCCCATGGCTTATACCCTCCAAAACGGGTGTAATTCAAAACCTGTTCGGCAGTAAGTCCAAAGATGAAGATGTTATCATCGCCCACGGCTTCTTTAATTTCGACATTGGCTCCATCCAAGGTTCCCAAGGTAAGGGCACCATTCATCATAAATTTCATATTTCCAGTCCCTGAAGCCTCTTTACTAGCTGTGGATATCTGCTCACTAATGTCTGCCGCAGGATAAATTAATTCTCCCAGTGTCACATTAAAATTCTCTAGAAATACGACCTTAAGTTTTTGATTAACTTTCGGATCACGCTCTATTTTCTGACTCAGAGCATTAATGAGCTTAATCACAGTTTTGGCATAATGGTAACCAGGGGCAGCTTTTCCACCGAAAATAAAAGTTTGTGGAGTCGTTAATGACTCTGGATCGTTGATAGCCTTATTGTATAAGTGCATGATCTTGAGCACATTCAGCAATTGTCTTTTATAGGCATGGATTCTCTTGACTTGAACATCGAAAATTGACAGAGGGTCCAGAATAATGTCTTGTTTGGACTTGATCCTCTCGGCCAAACGGCATTTATTTTCGTATTTCACTTTGGTGAGCTGTTCCAAAAAGCTGGAATCATCCTTTAAGACATGAAGATTCTGGAGTTCACCAGCATCTTCCTTCCAGGTTGGACCTATGGCTTCCGTTATCAGGTGAGAAAGTTTGGGATTTGCTGTTAACAGAAACCTCCGATGATTAACTCCATTTGTTTTGTTATTGAATTTATAGCCGAAAATCCGATTGTAGTCTTTGAAGACTTCCTTCTTAAGGATTTCGGTATGTAATTTTGCAACCCCATTCACGGATGAGCTTCCAACAATAGCCAAGTTAACCATCCAGACATACCCATCTTTAAGAATTTGAGTATTGCGAATCACCTCTTCATTATCGAGAAACTTTCGGGTTAAATCTGCCATAAATCTGCGATCGATTTCCTCAATAATCAGATAGATCCTAGGCAAAAGGCCTTTAAACATATCAATTGGCCATTTTTCCATGGCCTCAGGCATAATGGTATGGTTGGTAAAGGACATGGTATTGACTGTGATATTCCAAGCCTCATCCCATCCCATTCCTTCTTCATCCATCAAGATGCGCATCAGCTCAGGAATGCATAAAACCGGATGAGTATCATTAATATGAACTGCTACCCGTCGTGAGAAGTCTGGCAAGGAATTTAAGCTATTCTTTTTATAACTCCTTACGATTGACCCTAACCCAGCTGCAACAAAAAAATATTCCTGTTTAAGCCTTAATTCTCTTCCGGCGCGACTACTATCGTCAGGATAGAGAATATAGGAAATGGCCTCAACCTCCGACCTAAAGCTTGTAGCCTGATTAAAGTCCCCACGATTGAAACAGACCAAATCCAATTCGCCACAAATTGTTTCTGCGCTCCATAACCTTAGGTTGTTAATATACGAGCAATTATCGTAGCTCATAATTGGGACATCATAAGGTACAGCTAGCACCTGTTCATAGTTCTCATGATAAAACGTTAATCTCCCCTCATTTTGCTCAGTTCTGATATTTCCTTTGAATTTCACGACAATAGCCCGATTTGGCTTGCGTATTTCCCATGGATACCCATTTTTAAGCCAATTATCCGCTGCCTCAACCTGATTGCCGGATACAATTTTTTGTTCAAATAACCCATACTTATAGCGTATCCCATTACCATGTCCCTCGATTCCTAAAAAAGCCATCGAATCGAGGAAACACGCAGCCAATCTCCCTAAACCTCCGTTACCCAAACCTGGATCCGCTTCTTGTTCTAGGAGATCATCAAGCTTGATATTTAACTCTGACAAACCCTCTCGCACGAGATCCTCTATTTTGAAATTGACTAAATAATTCAAGAGAAGCCTACCAATTAGAAACTCCATCGAAAAATAATAAACCTGTTTTCCCCGTGACATAGAATTTTGGTTTATAGCTCGATAATAACTCATTTTTTCTTTTACCAATGTGACCAATGCCACGAATTGATCCCAATGCGTAGCTTCATTTAGAGTGATCCCTTCTCCCTCAATCAATTTCATCAGATAAGCTTGCTTAAAGCTCTCTTTATCTGTAAACATACTGTTTTTCCCTCCAATATCTTCTATCCAACTTAAGTTTCAATAGGATTGTGGCTAAGGGAGCAGCATTAAATCGAGATATCTTCATATTCAATGATATGCGCATCAAGTTTAAATAGCTGTGGTACATTTCTCCACGATACCATAGATATCAATCCTCCGGATTAAGAAAGTATTTCTTACCCACCATCTCGTTACAACCTCTGTATTCTGTTCCAATTACTATATTAAATTTACTATTCTCTTTGACAATTGCTTTTCCTTCCGTCTTCTGTAATTTATTTCTTGACAAGTTTCGCGTTTCAAAACTAAATTCTTGGTATTTTAGGCGTAACAAGCAATGCTCTATAGAAAAAATATATGCCTTTTTCTATAGAGCATTGTTTTCTGGAATATCAGGAGTATTGTTAACTACTTAAATTAAAGGGCGAAATTTCGCCTGCCAACGCTTGTTTAATTTTATTTTGGGTTACGGATTGATGGGATGCCTGCCACAAAACTTTTCTTTCACTTAAAAGAAGCACTTGAGGGGATTGATGTTTGACCCCTAAATCTTCAGTTACCTGGTTGCTCACTGGCCGGGATTCGATCACTTTGATCATGGCCACCAGAACTTCAGCTGAACTTTCTCTAATAAAAGCCTGCACTTCTTGCCATGCATGAGCACTGATTGAACACGTTGTACTATGTTTAAAAAGTATGATCTTACGTTGGCAAGACTCATCCAGAATCTCCCCTAATTCTTGAGAACAAGTAATTTCTTTGAATTCCGCCATCTTTTCCACTCCTTTACACATGCTCATTATATCAAGAACGCCCTAGATTACAAAGCGTTGAAACCTATAACTTATGTAGGTTTCAATACTTTTTAGGGTATACTAACTGTCAAGCAAATGAAGGCTGAAAGCGTACAGACCTAAATGAATATTCTAGCGACACCTACTTTGAGAATTGGCGTATCGCCGTTGAAGTAATACTTAAGAAAGAACGGGAAAACACCTATGAAGAAGAAACTTCATATTGTCTTAATTTGGACATTAATTTCACTCGTCCTTCAATTTGGAGCTTATACCTTTATAAATTACAAAATTCAAAAAGTATTGCAACCGCAACCTGCAGGTAGTGAAACAATCTCTCAACAGCCTAAAGTAACCATCCCTGGTTCAGGTCTTACTAATATCCAAGTTTCACATGACTTAAATTATTTGGCTTATTTGGAAAATGGCACACTTAAAATATTTAGCCTTAAAAAGAAAAAAATTATCTTTGAAAAGCCGCCATCACTCTTCGAAAATGATAAAACTATGGGTACTCTAGCTTACCAATGGTTACCAGACCGATGTACCTTAATCTATTTTTATGCCCAAAAAGACCTCAAACAATCTGGAAAATTACAAAACACCGAACTATATTCGCTTGAACTTCCGAGCAGTGATAAGGATTTTGTACCGGATAATCGTTTTAATCAAATTATTACTAACTTCCCTGCCGGTGGAAAAATCGAAGAGTTGGTGATCTCAACCTCTACCAATCTGATGTACTTCACAGTGAAGTACGGAAAAATTGAACGACTTATGGAGATAAATGTAATGAAAAAAGTTCGTACTCTTAATAAATGGGAAGAGACTATTGACAAAATGGCCGCTTCAGATCACTATGGAACACTTTACATCGATAGCAGGCTAGGTTCAAGCCAAAGCATTATTGCCTTTGAGTCGGGAATGCGAAAACTTATTTCGAGAAACCCTTATGATAAGGTTTTAGGCATTAGAACAGGAAAGGTGTATATCGGAGAAGTTAAGAATGATGAACTTGTTAAACTTAAAACTATTGTTGATCGTTCACGCCTGACAGACAACCCTTCCCTAAAAACGGAATGGACAGGCTCAATTCCCTTCAAAGACGTACATTCACTGATCGGTGCAAAAGGTCAGATGATTGCTTATGATAATAAAACCGCCTATATCGTTACAGCCGGTCAACTTAAAAGAGTTCCAATGCATGGGGAGGAAAACTACATCTCAGATGATGGCGCCGAACTTATCCAACTTAGCTCAGACGGAACATCTACCTTTCTGGATTTGCAGTCCCTCACCCCCTAAAACGCCCAACAATTATGGCCCCAAATCGGTACCATGACTCACTCCTTGATAAGAGTTAGGAAAGTTGATAACAAGAGTATCTCCGATCCACAAAAACTGGAATTCTCTTGCGAACCTCACTAATTGTAGTTGTATCAAGCTCTGCTTGGAAAATTTCCTCTTCTTCCTCGGCCTCCTTCATTATTTCTCCCCAAGGGCTAATAATACTTGAATGTCCGCAAAATTTAACTCCGTTACCAAGGCCTACACCGTTGCAACCAATTACAAAAATCTGATTCTCAATGGCTCTAGCTTTTTGTAAGGTACGCCAGTGCTCTAATCTCGGATGAGGCCACTCAGCGGGTATGAAGAGTACCTCCACACCATCGAGAGCTAGCCGCCGAATGAGTTCGGGGAACCTAAGATCATAACAAATAATAACACCACAAATATGTCCTTCGATATCGAAAGTAACAACCTTGTTCCCCTCAGTATAGAATTTATTTTCATCTCCAGGTGAAAATAAATGAATCTTTTGGTAGCTTGCGATTTCTAGGCCATATCGGTTAAATACTTTAGCGGTATTAACAACTTGCTCATTATCTACTTCTGAGATTGATCCTCCAACTAAGTAAATTTTCAGATCTTTGGCGAGTTCACTCATTTTTTCAACAGCTTTTGTTCCTGAAGCTAAAGCCTGCTCAGTAATATTTACAGGAAAATACCCCGTATTCCATGTTTCTGGTAAAACAATGACATCAGGCTCACCTAGAGCAGCTTCGCGAACCAGCTTTTCCATCTTTTTCAGGTTTGTTTCCGGTTCACCAAGAGCCACGTCCATCTGAATAACGGCCATCCTTAATGTACTCAAACGCCTTAACTTCCTTTCCACATTCATTATTACATTATTAAAATTACTTGCACACTCTCGATCCGCAATAGCTAAGAGCCTGCAACGTTTTGCTGTTGCAGGCTCTTTATAACTCTTATTCAGTATACCATTGAGCAACGCCCGTGTCCAAGTCGTATTTGGCACCTAAAACCTTTGCTTCCTTGGTATCCACGGCGTGTTTTACAATCGGGCTTTTTAAGAGGTCTTGAATTGCGTTTTGAACGTTAAGATCAATACTCTTTTCGATCAGATCATTACCGGTTTTACCACTAGCCTTGGCTGTATCAATTGCTGGTTTTATTTTCTCAACAATTGAAGAAATACTGCCAGGTATTTCCCCGCCCTGCACAGCGGCTGTGACAGCTCCACAACCTTCATGCCCAAGAACGACCACAAGCGGAGTTTTCAAGTGCTCGACGGCATACTCTACGCTTCCCAACTCCACCGGAGTAATGACATTACCTGCCACACGTATAACGAACAAGTCTCCGAGGGCTTCGTCGTAAAGTAACTCGGGCGGAACTCTGGAGTCTGAGCAACTTACAATGATCGCGAACGGGTGCTGGCCATTCTTTTCCAAATCCATTCGTCTTGTAGAACTGAAGTCTTTGTTAAGGGTCTTTCCGGAGGTAAAGCGGGCGTTTCCATCATCGAGTAGTTTTTTTGCAGCGTCTGGAGATGTGATTACTTCGGTTCGTTGGTAGACGGGTGAAGATTGTTGGCCTGCAGATGTGGGTAAAGCTTTAGTTCCGCAGCCACTAAGCATAAGTACTAGGCTGAGCGACGCGACGCCCATAAAGGTAATTACTTTTCTCATAGAACTCCTCCTAATAAATTCACCTAAATATATACTTAATATCCATATATAGTTTAACATAAAATTCGTAGACGTTATCAGAATAACCTATATAATAGAAAAATTGATTACGGCGTGTTGTCCTTTACGTTTAGGTCTATTCTCTAGGTTGATTCCCCTTCGAAAGATCAACGTAAACGGTCAGCGAAATAGAATTCAGTTTTAATATAAGAAGAGGGATTATGCATGATGCTTAATCCCTCAGGTCTCCCTATTTGAGTTTCTTAATCGCAGCTTCTCCGAATTTTCCAGTTACCACTTTTTCATAAGGAGCAATCTTATCTAGCTCTCCTGCATCTTGGATGATTTGTTGCAGGAGGTAGAAATCTTTTTCGTTGAGGACAGGGTCAATTTTCCAGGTATTTTGTTGTTGATAACGTTTGACAGCACTGACTAGAATTTCATCTTTTTCCTCAGGGAATTGAGGTTTGATAGCCTTGGCAATTTCCTCCGGAGTATGACTTGCAACCCAACGCTGACCCTTGTAGATTGCATCGGTAAACTTCTGAACGAGATCTGGGTTTTTTTCGATCGTGCTCTTCTTTGTAAAATAGGCTGTATAAGGAACTTCACCGCTCTCTTTACCTAGAGAGGCTACGATAAAAGCTTTACCTTCCTTCTGCAGACTCGACGCCGTAGGCTCAAAGATAATAACATAGTCTCCTTGGCCTCCTATAAAGGCACCCGGCATTGCTGCAAATTGGACTGTGGTATCGATTAATACATCTTTTCCCGCAATAAGTCCATTTTTACCTAAGACATATTGTAAAACGATGGCTGGCATTCCACCCTTACGCCCCCCTATAACATTCTTTCCTTTAAGATCACTCCACTTAAAGTTGGGATCAGGCTTCCTCCCCATTAGGAACGTTCCATCTCCGTTGGTGAGTTGGGCAAAGACGACACTATTATCTTCTTTACCCTCGTTATAGACATAGACACTTGCTTCAGGTCCTGCTAAGCCAATATCAACCTGCCCTGACAATACTGCGGTCATAACCTTGTCTGCGCCCTGACCATTTGATAGCTCAATGTCTAGGCCTTCTTCCTTAAAAAACCCTTGTGTCAGGGCTACATACTGCGGTGCATAGAATATGGAATGTGTGACCTCAGACAGTTTTACCTTTGTGAGTCCCGTTTGATTACTACAGCCTGATAGAACTAAGGACATCCCTAGGAACAGAACGCCAAGTACGAATGTAAGCCTTTTTTTCATAATATTAATCCTCCTTTGGGGTAATGTGAATGTCTATGTGTTTCTGACTTCAGCGAGATTTTGAAGAATTCCACTTAATATTTTAAACATACTTGAAGTTACCTAATTACTTAAAGTTGCCTTTCGTTATAGTCAATTTTTCACAAGTATTTTCTCAAGGTAAACCACCCCCTGATACATCAAGGTAGCAGCAATACCTAAAATGATGACGCTGGTCATAACGAGGTCCAATTTAAAAACTTGACCTCCATACACAATGAGATAACCCAACCCAGCTTTAGATACTAAAAACTCTCCGACGATGACCCCAACCCACGACAACCCGACATTAATCTTAAGTGCATTGATGATGGTCGGCAACGATGCAGGAAGTATTACCTTTGTAAGGACCTGGAATTTTGTGCCGCCAAAGGTTTGGATGAGTTTGATCTTTTCCTCATCTATTGCTAAAAATCCATTTAAGACCTCTAAAACCGTAACAATGAGAGAAATCGCCAACGTCATGACAATGATAGCCGCTGGGCCTGCCCCAATCCAAACGATAAACACCGGTCCGAGTGCTATTTTTGGCAAACTGTTGAGAACTACTAAATAAGGTTCTAAAATTTTACACAAAAATTCTGACCACCATAAGATAATGGCTATTATTGTTCCCAAAAGTGTCCCCAAGACAAAGCCAACGACCGCTTCAAGACAGGTAATCCCTATATGTTGAAAAAGTACCCCTTCTTCAAACAACCTGATGATGGTTTGAATGATCCTTGAGGGCTGACTGGTGATAAAAGGGTCAACTAGTTTGGCGTCGGCACAGATTTCCCAAAGTGCTAACGCAACGACTAAAATCAAGAATTGAATTAGCCAAATCCGTCGTTTTTCATTTCTTACCCGCCGCAAATAACCTTTATGTTCTTGTGAAATTACCAAAGGAGTCCCATTCAGGTGAAGAACGCTCTCTTGTCCTAGATTAGACATGGACATCCAGTCCCTTCCAGATCTCGTGAAAATAATATTGAAACTCAGGTGCCTCTCGAGATGATAAGGGTGTTCTGTTTTCACAACTTAACCTGATTTCATAGATGTTTTTTATCGTTCCGGGCCGTTTAGATAAGAGGATGACTCGGTCTGCCATGCTGATACTCTCCGCAATGTCGTGGGTGACGAGAAGAGCTGTTCTGTTTTCACTTTTGATAATGGCATAGATATCATCATTGACCACGAGTCTGGTTTGATAATCCAATGCCGAAAAGGGTTCATCGAGAAGTAGGATCTGAGGATCCGTGACAAGTGTTCGTATGAGTGCTACTCTTTGTCTCATCCCGCCCGATAGCTGGTTTGGATATTTATTTTTGAACTCATAAAGTCCATATGTTTTAAGAAGTTTTAAGGCGTGCTCCTTGGCCTCAGCTGTCACGGCTTTTCTTATTTCAAGTCCTAACATGACATTTTGATAAATGGTTCGCCAGTCAAATAAATGGTCCTTCTGTAACATGTATCCGATTTTCCGAGATGTCCCCGTGACCTTTTCCCCACAAAGCGAGACGGTCCCAGAAGTTGAAGAAAGCAGCCCTGAAATAATCGATAGAAGAGTTGATTTGCCACAGCCGCTCGGGCCGACAATGCTCACAAACTCGCCATCTCGAACTGAAAAATCGATATTTTCTAAGGCTGTTATTTCTCCATTGAGAGATTGATATTTCATGCCTGCGTTATGTACCTCGACCACATGGTTCAATGGCACTCCCTCCTTAGTACCTTAGCTTTTAATAGTGTATGGGAGGCTGCCCTAATCGGTGAGTAACTTATTGATTATCCCTCACAACCCAATCAATGGGTGGTTCGGAAATCTGACTAGAAAAAGAGAACAGCCATGCCCTTTAAAAGTGCACAGCCGTTCTCTTGTAAAATTAGACTTATTATTACTAGTACCTTTTGCTTAAGTTCATAGGGAATTAGCTACAGCCTTAATAATCTCGACAACCAACCTCGCGGATCGGTACAAATCTTCTTCTTCGATAAATTCATCGGTTGTATGCGGCTTTTGCATTCCAATTCCCAGAACAACACAGGGTACAGCGTAGCGGTTATAATAATTGGCATCGCTCCCCCCGCCAGTAGGCTCGAAAGACGCTGTTAAATTGGCCGAGCGCGCTGCTTGAGCCGCGAGCAAGGCAATTTTCGATTCCTTTTTGATCGTAAAAGGGTCATATAACCTTATGACCTCTATTTCTGCGACGGCGCCCATCTCATCCGCACAGCGTGTAAAGGTTTCGCACATTTCAGCAGTCTGACGTTCCAATTTTCCTAGGTTGCGGCTCCTAGATTCACACGTGATTTCTACTCTATCGGCCACAATATTTGTAGCCCGACCGCCCTGAATCGTACCGATATTGGAAGTTGTTTCCTCGTCAATGCGACCTGTTGGCATGGCGGCGATCGCCTTGGCGGCTACAACAATTGCGCTGATTCCATCTTCCGGACTTGCTCCGGCATGAGAGGCCCTGCCTTTAATTGTCACGTTGATTCGATCTTGCCCAGGGGCCTCAAGAATAATGATACCCGGCTCACCTACGGCATCTAAGATAAATCCTAAGTCAGCCTTTAACTGTGATTTATCTAAGTTCTTGGAGCCGTTTAGACCGCCTTCTTCTGCTACATTGAAAATAACCTGAATATCCCCATGAGAGATACTTTGCTCGTGGATTGTTCTTAAGGCTTCCAAAATCGGTGCTATACCGGCTTTATCATCTGCCCCTAAAATTGTTGAACCAGCAGAAGTAATCCGTCCATTTTGCAGCACCGGCTCAATACTCAGGCAGGGATCCACCGTGTCCATGTGCGCCGAGAGCAATAGGACTGGAGCCTGAGGAAGGTTACCCTTTAAATAGGCAAACACATTGCCGCAGTTGCCGCCAATCGCCAAGCCGGCTTGATCTTCTGTGACGACCATACCCATGTTTTCCAGACGGTTTTTAAGAAGATCCGCAATTTGGCGCTCATTCTTGGTTGGAGAATCAATTTTGGTTAGTTCGCAAAACTCTGCGAACAATCTTGCCCGATTAATCATTTATTATACCTCTTTCGTTTTAGCCATGATTCTTATATTATCAAGGATTCGGCGAATTCACTATTGCCTTTCCCTTATCTTTGCATAAAAAATACAATAGCCTAGTCTCCTCATGGCAGGCTATTGTATTAATTTTTTAAAATTTCGCTAAGATTTTAACTGATTCTCTAAGCTGAGCTTCATTCAAGCAAATAGTCAGTTGTCAGACACAAAAATCCAAGGCATCTGACTTGCTATTATCTTCATAAGCTTAAAATGTAAAGACTTTCGATTCGGTCGCTAAGTCAATAAGGACACCAGCCGTGGATAATTTAGCTCCCTCGATAAATTGGTCTTCACCAAAAAGCCTGGTTCTGGCACAAGGTGTACAGACGTAAAATGGTACCTTCTTTTCAACTAAGTAATCGATATATTGTTTGGCATTATCACCGGTCGGGGCTACAACATTATCTGCCAGTCCCAAAATCGCATAAGCAACAGCATCGTCAACTAAGAAAATATTGACTTCATGACCCTTTTCTTTGGCTACCTTCGCCAGCTGAAATGCTCGAGTGGCACGGATAGGATCCTCAAGCCCACGATTCAGCACAAATAGAAATTTCTCCAATGTAATTCCCTCCTCAAATTTTTTGGGTTTTAAATTATTTGTGATTCCAATTCAGAAACCCATATTTTTGTGAGTCAATTACTATATCTAGTGGCAAGGATAATACAACAAGTAAATATGGCTCGACTGAAAGGAAAAATACCACTAACACTGTAGATTATCTCGTATTATACCAGGAGATTGTCCGGCTCAGTTTTTACTCGTCGACTTCTTCTTTGAGTGGACAAGAATTACCTAAATCTATATCGGCGTCTATTGGACTCCATGAAGCTTCTTTAATGTTGATATTTTCAAGTAGGTCTATGAGGTCTCCCCTTCCGAAATAAGCAGGGGCTCCCTTAGTGTCTAATGTCATGAGCACGACTGGAAGTCCATTAAAGGCAGGTAATAAGGCTTTGATAATCATAGTTGCGTTAACCGAATTTTGGAATATAGCCGGTTGGACAGAAACAACGGCACAGGTCTTGCCTTGTTCTGTAATAACAGCTCCGTCAAATTGAGTTTTCACGAAATTCATCTCCTAAATTTGTTGTAATAAACATTCTCTAGATTTAGTGTTCGACAGGCACCTTAAAAAACCTGCAGAAAAAGGTAGGGGGATAACAATAATGTCTCGAGAGTAAAACAAGGGGTGGGTAATTCTCAGTACTATGAATTACCTACCCCTTGTTTATAAATAGCGTTTATCAAATGGGAGGCTCGTTATTAGTTTTTTACAAAGACTACGTTAACGGCCTTAATAAGAGCTTCTACGGTATCTCCTTCTTTAAATCCGGCGTCATCGAGGCTTTCCCGCGTCATCACGGACGCGACTTCCGGTGCATTGTTTCAACCATCAACACTCATTTTAACCAAAGCCATAATGTCATCCCGCTTGATCTCATCGATGACTCCAAAAAGCTTGTTCCTTACCCCTGCTTCCATATAGAGCACCTCCTTTGTTTTCTCCATTTATAGTTACCAGAAGTGCCCTGAATCATACCCCTTTCTTTTTAACAACCAAAGTGTATTGATACTCATGAATTGAACTTAGCCTCGGAAATAATTTACTCCACCAGCGAAAATCGGTTGATACTTATTCCCAGGGACATTGATCGCTATTTCTGTGCCGGTTCTTTCGGAATGAGCCATTTTACCTAAAATACGCCCATCCGGGCTCGTAATTCCTTCAATCGCCTCGTAAGATCCATTCGGTGTATAGCTAATATCATTGCTAGGGTTACCGTCAAAATCGACATATTGGGAAGCAACCTGCCCATTAGCAATCAACGTTTCGATCACGTCTTTACTGGCGACAAACCGTCCTTCTCCGTGTGAGATGGGCACGGTGTGAATGTCTCCCAGGTTCACCCCACTATACCAAGGGGATAAGACGGAAACAACTTTAGTTTGGACCATGCAGGAAACGTGACGCCCGATTTTGTTATAAGTTAGGGTTGGAGTAGATTCCATTAAATCCAGGATTTCTCCGTACGGAACGAGACCAAGTTTAATTAAGGCTTGGAAACCGTTGCAAATCCCGAGCATCAAACCATCTCGTTGATTGATTAGTTTCAGAACCGCTTCGTTAATTCGAGGATTTCTGAACATGGTCGCTATAAACTTGCCGGAACCGTCCGGTTCATCTCCGGCACTGAAACCACCAGGTAACATGACAATTTGAGAAGAGTTGATCTTTTTAACCATTGCTTGAATGGAGTGTTCCACATCGGCGGCCGTAAGGTTTCTGATCACCAGAGTTTCAACAAGCCCTCCGGCTTTCTCAAAGGCCTTAGCCGAATCATATTCACAGTTAGTACCGGGAAATACCGGAATAAAGATTCTCGGCTTGGCCACTTTAGAAGACGGTTTTTGAGTATTTCGCAGGTTAAAACTGATCTTTTGCGGCTTTGAAACTTTCTCAATCTGTGTCGGAAAGATCTTTTCCAGAGGTTTCTCCCAAGCTTGGAAAGACTCTTCCAACTCAACCTCCACTCCATTAACCGCGATTACGGGTTTTTCTTGAGTAAAGCCGAGCAGTTGGTAGGCTACCTCACCAAAAACATCAACTAGATTCACCGTTGGTTCGATTTCTAAGACAATCGAACCATAGTCAGGGGCGAACAAACTGTCTATATCTGTCTGAGTGTTAAAGAACATCCCGATTCGATTGCCGAAAGACATCTTACTGAGAGCTGCAGCTAGTCCTCCCACTTTGACAGTGTGCGAGGCCAGAACGAAGCCAGAATGAATCAACTCTGCAATTTTCCGATAATTTTGAATCAGATGCTCAAAATTAGGAATTTCGTGTTCATCGCGGCCAGCCGTTATCAAGACGACTTGACTGCCGATCCGTTTAAACTCTTGGGATACAACCTTATCTGCACGGGTAACAGTGACTGCAAAAGCAACCAACGTCGGAGGAACATTTAAATCCATGAAGGTTCCGGACATACTGTCCTTGCCGCCGATGGCGGGAATGCCCAGTTTCTTTTGGGCATAAAAAGCTCCGAGTAAAGCACTGAAGGGTTTACCCCACTTTTCTGGATCTGTCCCCAATCTTTCAAAATATTCCTGCAGGGTGAGCCGAACCTGACGATAATCCCCACCAAGGGCCACGATCTTGGTTACCGCATCAACGACGGCAAAGAGGGCGCCGTGGAAAGGACTCCATTTAGCCAATTGTGCGTTATAGCCAAAGGTCATCATAGTTGCAGTATTCGTTTCCCCAGAAAGCACCGGGAGCTTAGCCACCATGCCTTCCGTTGGAGTGGACTGATACTTACCTCCCAAGGGCATCAGGACTGAAGACATACCGATGCTGCCATCAAACCTCTCCACCAGCCCTTTTTGGCTACAGACGTTCAAGTCCTGCAAATTGAGCAGCCAAGCTTTTTTCAATGAGGCCCCTCGATCTTCAACAGCTAATTCTTGTTCGACTGTTTCCAGCAGCCTATTAAAGTAATTACGATTGGCATCGGGGAGAGTGACCCGTACCTTTGTCGTCTGTTTAACTCCATTGGTATTGAGAAATTCCCTACTAAGATCGACAATCGCCTGCCCCCGCCAAAGCATCTTGAGCCTGCGCTTAGATGTGACTTGGGCTACTAAAGTTGCTTCTAAGTTTTCATCCTGGGCATATAAGGCAAATGCCTCAAAATCTTCAGCCCGAATTACAACGGCCATGCGCTCCTGGGATTCGGAAATTGCTAATTCTGTCCCATCGAGACCTTCGTATTTTTTGGGAACAGCATCTAGGTTGATTTCTAAACCATCCGTTAATTCCCCAATAGCCACGGCCACGCCGCCCGCTCCGAAATCGTTACAGCGTTTAATTAAAGTACTTACTTTCGCATTACGAAAGAGCCTTTGAATTTTGCGTTCGGTTGGAGGATTTCCTTTTTGAACTTCGGCCCCGCAGGTCAGTAAAGACTCCGCAGTGTGTTCCTTTGAAGAACCTGTAGCACCGCCACACCCGTCTCGGCCCGTTCTCCCACCGACCAGTACGACAACATCTCCAGGCTCAGGGGCTTGGCGGATAACGTTAGCCCGGGGAGCAGCCGCGATCACAGCTCCGATCTCCATCCGTTTAGCCACAAAGCCTTCATCATAGACTTCCGTAACCTGCCCCGTGGCAAGTCCGATTTGATTTCCATAAGAACTATAACCAGACGCCGCCCCCCTAGTTATCTTTCTTTGGGGAAGTTTTCCCGCTAAAGTAGCCTCAATTTTCGACCTCGGATCGCCGCACCCTGTCACACGCATTGCCTGGTAAACGTACGTACGACCGGACAAGGGGTCTCGAATGGCACCCCCTAAACAGGTAGCCGCACCTCCGAACGGTTCAATTTCTGTGGGGTGATTATGTGTTTCATTCTTAAACATCACCAACCACTCTTCATTTTGACCGTCAATATCAACCTTCACAACAATACTACAAGCATTGATCTCGTCGGATTCATCAAGATCGGGTAAAAGCCCTTTCTTCTTCAATTCTTTCATACCTAAAATGCCGACATCCATCAGACAGACATCTCTGTTTGAGGCATTTTCGCCGTAGACATAATTCCGAGATGTAAGGTATTCCTGGTAAGCCGTGGTTAGTGGGTAGGCGAAATCCCCTTCCGCCATCGAAACCTCTTCGATCTTGGTAAAAAAAGTGGTATGTCGGCAATGATCTGACCAGTAAGTGTCAATCACTCGAATCTCGGTAATCGTCGGGTTCCTCATCTCGGTATCCCGGAAATAACTCTGACAATATACCAAGTCCTCATAACTCATGGCTAAGCCGGTTTCTTCAAAGAACGACCTGAGCTCGGCAGAGGTCTTCTCAATAAAATGATCGATAATCTCTACATCTGACGGTATTATGGGTTCGAATTCTAAACTCTCGGGTTTTTCTAATGAAGCTTCCCGTGATTCAACAGGGTTAATGCAGTAATTTTTTATTCTTTGGAAATCTTCCTCTGATAATAGACCCTTGATAACAATCACTTTGGCCGAAGCAATATTGGGCCGCTCTTTCTGAGTAAGGATCTGTACACATTGGGCAGCGGAATCCGCCCGTTGATCATACTGACCGGGTAGGTACTCCATAGCAAAAATCAGGTCCTGAGGGGGGATCTCCAGATGCTCGTCAAAGACCAAATCCAGCGGCGGCTCGGCGAAAATAATCGGACGGGACTTTAAATACTCCTCATCCGTAATTCTAGAAATATCATAGCGGTTTATGACTCGTAAGCCTTCCAACCCATTGACACCTAGATTTTCCAACAAATCACTATAGAGACCCTGGGCTTCAATATCATAGCCTGGTTTTTTTTCGACGTAAATTCGTTTGACTGCTTGTGATCCCATACAATCCTCCATCATTAATATTTTAAAATGCGACATTATAAATACAAAAATCCTCGTGTGTTTAAATATGTATAAGGCCATAGCACTTTGTCTATGGCCTCGTCGCACAATAATAGTGGCACAAAAAACTTCTAGTTTGCATAATACCATGATTCTGATCGAATTAAAAGAGGGACGATTTGCGTTAGATTTATGAACTTATGAATTTCTGAAATGGTTTAATAATACTGATTTTTTTATAGTTTCATTTAATATCGTCAAAACCTCCTGGGCATCTGCAGAATCTGAAGGAAATGAAACTGTAGAAATTAATAATTGATATTTTGCCAAAAAAAGATTTTCGGCTTTAATCTCAGTAAATTTTTCTACAAATTTATTTCTTAGAATTGTACTACTCTCTAAACCACAGAAAGGAAAAACTCCAATAAATGAGCGTGAATTATATTTTACGAAAATATCAGTTTCCCATAAAACCTTCTTCATATTCGAATAGATATAATCTAGTTGGCTTAAGTAGTTTTCTTCAATTTGAATATTGACATCCTCAACAGGCAAAAAAAGTGCGCACATCATAACTGTTACTTCATACTTGCCCTTCAGTGCTTTCTTGAGTTCGGTGTTCAAGTAACTGTGTATATCAAATAACACTTCAATTTCATTTTCATTGCTTTTACGTAAGCATCTAAGAACCCTTTCGATGATCACATCATCTCTAAATGGCTTTAAAATGTAATCAGAAGCGCCTTCTACAATTCCTCTAGTGAATATATGTCTTTTACTATTTGAAGTGAGAATAATAATTGGAATTCGCTGATTTTTTGCTCTGATTTTAGCCAGAACCTCAAAGCCCTTTTCAGTATCATTTCCAATATCCATAATAACGGTGTCAGGGCAATTATGTAAATCAGCCATTACCTTAAAGAGCTCTAAGGGATTTGATGCTTCATAAACAGATATGTTCAAATTTTCAAGAATTGTTTTTAGTCGATTTCTAATTGAGGTTACCTCGTCCATGATAAGAACATTCGTACTAGGTAGATTGTTCATAATTAACATATCACCTTGTTTCCAGCTTTTTCTTAGGTTTTGAAAGCATCATATTCTGTACACTTACCGATACTTCTAACATTCCACATTTTCCCTTCAAATCCTCCCTAAATGGTAAAAAAAATCCAAAAAAAACAAAAAGGTCAGAACGTTCAAACAACGTTCTCGACCTTTAAGCGCTAATATATTTATTCTGTCATACTGTTACTCTTTACCCTTTTTTAACCATTTGGCAATTTCAACCGTTCTTTTTGCTTGGTGGATTACAGCATCTTTTACGTCCTCCACCATTTTACCATCTTGACCTTGAGTCACTGAGGTTCCATAAGGGTTGCCCCCTGCTTTAAAAATTGAAGCGTCAGTATATCCAGGCGCTGCAATGATTGCCCCCCAATGCATCATGGAAGTATAGAGACTCTTAATAGTGGCTTCTTGACCGCCATGTGAATTCTGGGCTGAAGACATAGCACTGACAACCTTATTCATCAGTTTTCCTTGTGCCCATATGCCTCCTTGCAGGTCAATGAACTGTTTCATCTGAGAGGCCAGATTCCCAAAGCGCGTCGGGACACTAAAAATTATTGCTTCCGCCCAATCAAGATCATCAGAGCTGGCTTCCTTAATATCTTTAGTAGCTTCAACAGTTGCCTTCCAAACCGGATTGTTGTTGATAGCGGCATCTGGAGCTAGTTCATGAACTTTGAGCAGACGAACTTCCGCACCTGCTTGATTTGCACCCTCTGCTGCCCACTGAGCCAACTGATAATTGGTTCCTGTCATGCTGTAATAAATAACTGCGAATTTCACTTTGTCCATCTCTATTCTCCTTTCATTTATGGAAATAATCACCTGATCTATATTATAACGTTTCTATGTAGATTACATTCAACATTGATATGCTTATATCCTTCTTTATTTAGTAATTATTATATATTTACCAATATACTTTTATAAGTATTATTTAATGCCATCAAGACCGGTATAGAAAAAAGTAATTTTTTTCCTTAGTACCACAACAAAAAATAATCCCGCTGCAAAGCTTTCAGCGGGATAGGTATAATATATTTGTAGTTTGTCATGCTTATCAGTCCTTACTAGGAGTTGAGTTAGAAGCTAAACTAGCTAAACCTGAAATTCCTCCTAAGCCCATAGTTTCCACTACAGATGAAGGTACGATAACCATAGCCTTTTGAAATTAAAGAGAAGGCTTAGAAACATAAACATCCCTGAAAATACGTATATGTATCTGAGAGAACTATTCTCTGTATTTTGAGAGGGGAAGGTGTTTATGAATCAGTGGGGGCGTCAACCGATCGGAAAAGATTCACGGACATTGGTTTTTGGGATAGTTATAATCGGAATTATTGGTTATCTCCTTCTTCCCAATCTTTTTAAAGCTTTTAATCTAAGCGCAGATCCAAACGTTACCTCTGCCAGTCAAGACTATCTAAACAATCTCAATCCACCCAGTGCGTATGATCCTAGTGCCTCTAATTCATCCGTTTATCCTAACCAGAATTTCTCGAGTAATAATAACACCTTGAACAGCGGTAACGGAAATAGCGAAATATCAACAGGATATTGGATACTATTTCTTTCTAATGCAACATTTCAGCAATTTTCCGTTAGCGCTCAGGTTTATGCTTTTTTACAGGAGTTGATTCAAAGCGATAGCAAAGGAACTGCCACTAATACAGTTTTTTTGGTTAATAATGGACAAATTCGTCAATTCATTGTCAGTAATGAAACTTATTCAGTCATATCCAATATTGCAACGATTAATGCACGGGCTTCTAATAACTCAACATATTCTCCTCCACCAGCTTCTCCTTCAACAATTCAGCCTACGACAGCAATTAGCGAAACAATGACTATTAACACTCTATCGACAACCGGGTTTACCGTGGCGTTGAATCCAGCATTGCCTGGTTTGGTAACTAGCAACTTTACTCTTCATAATAATTTAGGAAATCCAGTTGTCATTACAGGTGCAATATCATCGGACAATGGCGCTACTTATGTAATTAGTGCTGCGCTGAATGCAGGTCAAACCTACATTTTAACAGCTGCGGATGCAGGTTACACCTTTGGAACTGCGCAAAACGTAGTTGTACCATAATAAAGTATCGGGTCTTCTATACCACGTATCATCATTATCTTGGTCTTAATTAACTTAAGCCCCATTCTATAAGGCGGAGTTATTGTTCCTTGGATCTTCTTTGCGCATACTAAACAGAGTATGAATTTAATCATTGATTGTTACCTGCCTGAGAGTGTATAGTAAGAACAAAGGTAAGGTTCAATTTCAGCTAGGTGTGGAATAATCCAATAAGGATAGTAGGATAGGTGGGACCTATAGTATGTCAACAAGAAGGGGTTTCATAAAATGCATGGTAGGATTAGGAGCCAGTTTATTACCATGTAATGGTTGGTCAGACTTATTAATGCATAATTCCCAACCAGCTCAAGCGTCCTTTAAAAACCTCGTACCTAAAAAACCTCCAGCACTTAATTTCAATCAAGATATAACTACCACCTATCTGAAACGGACAGCAATGGACGACATCTTAGCTCTTTCACAGCAGGAATTTGAGGGTCGCAGAGCAGGCTCTCTTGGAGAAGAAAAGGCAGCGGCCTATTTAGTGGATCAGATGAGAGGATTAGGCTTGGACCCTTTAGGTGATACCATAGAAAATCAACAACGCAACTATTCACATGCTTTTACAATATACCCGGTGCTTGAAGAATTTTCTTATGGCCGATTGACGTTCCTGCAGGGTGATCCTAGCTCCTTACGAACACCAAGTGCCAATATGATTGGCGGCTTATTGGGAACCAACACTGATGAATCTGTAATTTTGTCTGCACATTATGATCATTTAGGCATTTTCCAAGGAAAGCTTTATTCTGGGGCTAATGATAATGCTTCAGGCGTAGGTTGCATCCTTGATGTAATGCGTCGGTTGCTTAGAGAAGGATTGAAACCTAAACGCAATGTAGTTTTAGCTTTTTGGAGCGCAGAGGAGATGGGTTTTGTTGGTTCTCATTCCTTCTTGAAAGATCCAACAATTATGCTCAGTGGTATTCAAGCCGTTTTTAATGTTGATACAGTGGGAAATGGTCCAGTCGGAGAATTTGCCTTCTGGGCTAACAATAATAACCGGGCAGTGCAGGCTGTTCAGGCAGCCGTTTCCCGAAATAAGGCAAAAATTATGCTAGCACCTAACAATGGTCACAACAGTGATCAACTTTATTTTAACCTAGAACATATTCCGGCGGTTACTCTTATGTCTCGTGACTGGCTTTATAAAAACCATACACCAGAGGATGTTCCTAGTTTTGTGGAACCACAGAAGATTGCCCTTGCTTGCGATATTCTTTATGGAGCCGTACATGAGTTAGCATTTTAAGAATCTTATATTTTCGATAACACGTCTTGAAAATTCAAAACGTGTTATTTTTTTACTAAAAATTTCAACGATTTACAGAGCAGATGCAGCAATATCCCTTCAATATCAGCTTTATCGAGCTATATTCTGTAACAAATCTTTTGCATGTACTTATGGACTTTAAAATAATTTAATTATTTCTATACGTTTTTATGCAAAGGTACTACCTTGGAGGGAAGTGCTGCCAGAACACACCTCACTGTAATAGCTGCCAGCACGATGACGCCCCCGATGAGCGCCAATGGCCCGGGTGCTTCGCCTAACATTAGAAATACCCAAACAGGGTTCAATAGAGGTTCGATGACAGGAATCAGAATTGCTTCCAAGGCTGTGACGTGCTTTATGGCTTTGGAGTATAAAATGTAGGGAATTCCTAGCTGAACAATCCCCAGGATCACTAAACATACCCATCCAGAGGCATTGGGTAATGAACGGGATAAGAAAGGGAGGCCGATTGCAGCAGTGAGAAGATTTCCTAGTAAGATTGATTCTAAAGGAGACCCATCCTTTTGCATCCGCATGAAAATAGCAAATAAGGCGAAGCTTATTCCACTCGTCGCAGCAATCACATTCCCAAAGATGCCGGTAGTACTGAGATTGTCAAGAAAAAATAAGACCATACCGCTCATAACGATAAAAACGGTTATCCAGTCCTGTAACTTTATCTTTTCTTTTAACAACCAGGCGCTTAATAGGGCAACATAGATGGGGGCAGTTGATTGAAGAAAAATTGCGTTGGCAGCAGTAGTAATCTTGGTCGCTGCAACAAACAAGATAGTCGTAGCAGCATAGGCAAAAGCAGCGCCAATCTGAGCAAAAGACCAAGTGAATTTTGGTTTTTTCAGTACCAGTAGCAATACAACAGTTGCTATAGCGCTTCTTGTGCCCGCAATAGCCAGAGGATTAGCATTTACAGATTTTATTAATATACCTCCCAGACTCCACAGTATAGCCGTGACTACTAAAAGAAGTAAGGCTTTATGTCTTTCTCGAGAATAACTCGAACTATTTGTGTCAATCATATTTTACCTTCCTCATTATGGTTTCAACTCAGATTATCTTATTAAGAAGTTTCAATTAAAAGCGTTACCCACCAAAATTTCAAAATCCAAGTTCTTCCCCCCTTAAGTGGTGCAAATTGTTGGGATGCCCCTTACTCATTCTGTAGTACTTGGATAAATCGTTTCTAAATTGACCAAGTAAACTTGTTCAGCCAAAGCTGAACGATAAGCTATATCTACTTCGCCATTATTTTGACGATTCCTGCTTTTTTTCTTTCTAAACTGTTACCTCCTTTAATCAACTAATCAACGTCAACAAAAAAAGTCAGATCGTCCAATAACGATCTGACCAACATCTATTAATCAACGGTTTCGCAAAGTTACTTCAAAGAGTCTAAAACCTGCTGATACATATCTTGTGGATTAAAGGAGCCTCCGGTCTGGTTGTTACCCGTTCCTTTTTTCCCATTTGAATTATTACCATTAGCCTTATTACTTGTAGAGTTATTTCCAGCCTGAGTATTTCCTTGTGAATTCGGTCGAGTAGTTAAGAAACTTTTCTGTTGATCTGTAAGAACGGCATTAATCGCATCTGCTTTTTGTTGTAGAATATCTTGGCTGGGATTAGATGTACTAATCAGCTCTTGCAGGATAGGTTTAATTTTGTCTTTTTGCTCGGTGGTGAGCGCGTTTTGTTGGTTACTTTGTAAACGGCGTATCTCCATAACGGCTCTTAAAGCGGGATTTTGATTCGCTTGTTTGGAAGTTTTTCCTTGGTTTGCCTGACTAGAAGGTGGTGATTGTGTTGCTGGCGCAGTAGGGGTTGATGTAGTCGTTGGGGAACCACATCCGCCCACTCCGATTAGGGTCAGCGACAATAATACCCCTACTACGATCCATGACTTTCCAGTGAATTTTCTCTGAACTTGACTTTGTTCCAGCATCATCAAATTTCCTCCTTTTAGTGATTTTGACATTTCTGTGATCAAGATTGCTAGTAACTATGTTATATTTTCCATATTTCATCATTAACAACACTACTCTATAATTTTGATGGAAATAAGATCAAACTATTAAGAAATCATTAAGGAATTATAAAGAATATATTAAGCTTAATCTTATCATTCCCGATCACCTATTTTTTACTTTCCCCCCTTTTTTCTATTGGTAAAATCTCTTAGCTTAGAAGTTATAATAATTGCTATTGGGATTAGAAACATCAGCAAGCAAGCGATATATGCTTCAAAAAAATATTTAGCCATTAAAAAATTCCCCCTATATCATGTACAAAAAACGCTTACCCTGCCAAGCAAATTGAGACGGGGCTATTTAGAACTCACCGATTTTAATCTTGGTGGCATTATCCTTAATTAAAGAAACTAAATTTGATACATTAATCTCGCCTGTAAGTATATTTCGAATATCCTCAATAAGAGTAGTTTTTACAATTCTCCTTGCTGAATCCTTAATTAAATTATCAATGTTGTGCATAGGTTCTTCAGGGTAAACGTCACGTAAAGCTTCAATAGAACTTTCTAAAATAAGTAAATATAATAAGTAGAAACAAAATTCCTGAACAAAAAGAGCGAGTTTTTGTTTCTCTGTTTCGCCGTCCTTAATTGCTATAGAAAGGCCCGATCGAAAAGATCGCAGCAGGAGTTCTGAATCAATTCTCTCGTTTTTAGCTTCTGCTAGAGAAAGAACTGAATCAACTATTTGCTGTATCGTAGTTGAATTATAAGCCAAGTCACCTTGGTAATTAAATTCCTCTTGAAATTTTCCTGAAATTATTGAACTAATAACAGTTAAGCCGACGTTCAAAATCGTTTCAAAATCTCGATCACTAAAAAAGTCTGTCATCTTTCGTTTCGTCAGAACCTCTACGGCTAATAGAGGGATCATATCCTCAACATTTGTTTTCAGACTTGTGTTGGAAGTATTTAATTTAATAATTAATTTTTTTGTCGAAGTACTCATTTATAAACCCCCTTGTTATAATGTTACTTGTACTATCCATTATTCTCCGGTTTGGAACATATTCCTTCAATTTAACAATGTATTTTTAAATACATAACTGTGGCTACTGAGAGAAATAAAAGGACCTCCTTTTATAAAAAATCCCCCGCCTTTCGGCGAGGGCATTAATATTAATTAGATAATTCGGGTTAACAGAATAATACCACCAACAATCCAGCAATAATATGCAAAAGGTCGCATTGCATTAATCTCGTTTTTCTTGAACCAACGCATTAAGATCCATACACTTATATAGGCAAATAACCCTGCAAATAGACCACCAGTCAACGACATTTGTAATAAGCCATGAACTCCAGATTTAAATAATTTTGGAAGTTCTAGTAAACTTGCTCCTACTATGATCGGCGTAGCCAAAAGCATCGAAAATCGTGCGGCTTCTTCGTGCCTTAAACCGGCCATAAATCCGGCAGTCATGCTAGCGCCCGAACGAGAAAACCCTGGCACGAGAGCAAGTGATTGGAACATGCCTATGACAAATGCTTGACGATACGATAAATTCTTTATCCCTCTGGTTCCGTGCCTGCGCATTTTTTCCCCAAAGAAAAGCAAAAATCCATTAATGATTAGGAAAAATGAGGCGCTTGTTACATTTGAAAAAATATTGGTTAAAGGCTTTTCCAGTATGACGCCAATCAGACCAGCAGGAATAGAGCCAATAATTATTAGTTTGAGAAGTTTTCGTGAGCTTTTCTGTCTTGAAACAAAAACAGATTTAACAATGTCAATCCATTCGCGCCCGAAATATGTAAATAGAGCTAAAGCTGTTCCTAAATGAAGCATAACCATAAATGGCAGAAAATTTACTTTCAGAAATTCCGGATCCAGATTCCAATGAAAGATATATGGGGTCAAAACGCTATGGGCAACGCTGCTGACAGGAAACAATTCGGTTATTCCTTGAACTATAGCAATTATAAAGGTTTGAAAAAATGACATTTACTTGTTGATCCTCCCTAAAATGTATTTATCATGTGATATCATTAGCGTCAAAATGGTTATACTGGATCTAAAATTTTTCCAACCCTTAGTCCCCTCTCTATCTCACTATACCTAAATAGCTTAACATCTTTTTCTTAGAAACAGCTTAGAACGCACTTTAGTCAGGTAGAAATTAAAAAGCCTCAGCGCTTACTATGAGATGAGGCTTTGTTGCATTCTTTAGTAAATACCGTGCTTTTTCCTCATGCACTCCTCAGGAACTGCTTAGTAGGATTCTGTACCGCCTGAAAAATTAATATGCTCTGAATTAATTGGAAAAGCTATTAAAAATGATATAATTCGAATTGGAAAATTGGATTTTCGTAAGGAGTTTTCTATATGGTATTAGCATGCCCAATATGCAAAAGTGAGAAGTATTATTACACCTATATAAATAATCGCGAAATCGTGTTATGCCGTAAATGTGGGTATTGGCAGAATATGTCTTACTACGAGTGGGAGAATTTTTATAAAGAAAACTAACAAAACTTTATTATAATCCACGTTATTTAACAGATGATAAAATCTACCTTAATTTGAACGCAATTATTGGACCAAGCACTGCTAACACACGGAACAGTGCTTAATCGGTAAAAACTGTCGATAAAAGCTAATTAAATTGTTTTATCTTACTAAATTTTTAGTGACAAAAGAAAGTTGAGAGTATTCTTTTTCCATGGCGTGAATTCGGGTTAAAGCCGGAGGATGATCGTAGCTAAACCAGACGATGAAACTGGGAGGAGACAAGTCGGCTAAACTGGTACTAGCCAAATCTTTCTGAAGTTGAATTTCTACAGGAAGATTTCCAGTCAGTTCAAGTGAAAAACTGTCTGCTCTCAACTCCATATCTCTGGATACGGCGTTCTGAAGAGGGTTGCTCACAAAGAGAAGTAGGACTAGAGCTAGTTGCAGGGCTGCCCAGAGTTGAGGCGGTTTTTTGTTATTTATAGGAAGCCAAGGTTTTAAGAGAAAAGTTAATAAGCCAAGGACAGTGAAGCCACCAATCATTCCGTAGAAGAGGCCATGGATGATGTCGTTATGCCGCCAATGTCCGATCTCGTGGGCAATTACGGCTTTTACTTCAGGGAAAGAGTAATTTCGTAAAAGGGTGTCGTAAATAACAATTCTCTTTGTAGTCCCGATCCCGGTAAAATAGGCGTTCGCTAAAGTTGTCTGCTTGCTGGCATCCATCACAAGAACGCCGTTAATATGTAGACCTGCATGTTGAGCAAGATTATTAACCATCGTAACGATTGCGGGATTAGTTATAGGTTCAAAGTGATTAAAAAATGGGGATATTAAGATAGGCCAACATAGGTACTCAACAACGAGCCAGATACTGAAGAAAATAGCCCCAACTAACCACCAATAGCGTGATAACCGATTGACCAAACAGAAAAAAATGAGCCCTCCTGCTAGAACAATTAGTAAGTCAATACTGGCATTTTTCAAATAGTCAAACCACCAAGCTGTCTGGCTTTGAGTACTGAAACCCCAGATTTTCTGCCAGTAGAATCCTATATAATAAGAAAAAGGCAAGGCAAGTATCTTTTCTAGAAACCAAACATACAAGATGGATAAAACAGTGATTAACCAATAATGGCGACCAAATTTCCGGATGCGCTGAAAAGAGCTTTGTCCACTGGAACTAAAGAGCAACCAAGATAGAAGAGCAACTTGTAAGATAACCCTAATAATATATAGGATACGGATAGGAAAGTTGTATATTCTCGCTTTCTCTACTAATGCTAGCGAAAAATACTTGCTAAGGGAAGGATCAATAGTTCTGGGAAAAAAAGAAGATCCTAAATACAAAAGAGCAAAAACTGAGGCTAATCCTAAGAGGAGAACCCAACCGACTTTAAAACAGCGTAAGCCTCTATTGAGACTAAACATTTTTGTATATTACCACCTTTAACTTTTATCGTACAGCTTATTGTCACTATAATCGAGCGTTTCTATTCGTTAGCTAAATCTAATAGTTCAAAACCAGTGTTAGTGTCTAATTTCCTGCATGCCGATGAATTGATTAGTTCAAAAATCACTACTTCACCAATTTGCCAGATAGTGACACCTTCTCTTGTACATCCTGTAACCGTGTCTCTATTACGCCCAAAAGCAGAGTGTAGGTGCAATTTTGGAACCCGGTCTTCGTTGATAAACAAAGTTCCAATTCCTACAGCCTCACTTGTTCCTAGCAACTCTGTAATCATCTTACGTGGTTTCTTGGCAGTGCCGTCTTCTGGACCTACCACAACTTTGCTGTTTGTATCAACACCACCAAGAAAGTGTAAGATTGCAGAATTAATTTGGTGTGTTTTTGCAAATTCTTCAATAGTATCAGGTATTTTATCTCCATGTTCTAGTCTCAAGATGAAAATTCTTCCCAAGTTTGCCGCTGAATACTTCATTGTTTTTTCCCCTTCTCGTCTTATCTGAAAACCCCAACAATCCTGCACATTCCAACCTTGGTAGGTTTTCTCATACCTTTAATTCCCCTGATCTATCTAGCATTCTACACGTTGTTGAACAAAATAGCCAGACCGCCCACACACGATCTGGCATTCTAGCGACTATGGTATTTTTGCTAAATTCTTTTCTAATAGTTTATTGAAACGTAGACTGTTGACTTGCCCAACATTGGTTTTGCTGATTTTGCTGATTTTGCTGGTTTTGTTCTTGTTGACTCATATTTTGCAGCTGCTGCTGAGCCTGTTCAATAAAATTATTCATTTGAGTAAGAACCTGAGTGGATTGAATATATTGATCGGCTTGACTTAGGGCCTGGATGCCTTGCTGGATGCTTTGCTGCAGTTGATTAAAGGCTTGCTGTTGCTGCTGTTGCGATTGCGCCTTAAATTGTGTCATGTGTTGGACTAATTGATTCAATTGTTGTTCTCCCTGAGCTTGACCAGTGTTTGGTCGTGGTTGATTTTGGGGAGGCAATTGATTCGAGGGAAACTGCTGATTTTGGAGAGGCTGTTGAGTGGTGGAGAATTGCTGAGTTTGCGAGAATTGGTGAGTTTGGTCTTTTAAGCCCATAAAGGCTTGCTCCATCTGGAGAAATTTATCTTTTAGCTCTACTAATTCAGTTGCCACCTCCATATCAATTCCCGCATCTTGGCTTGCAATAGATTTTAATTCCTTCATTCCCATTTCCATTCTATCTTTAGTATTGCTCATTAATAAAACCTCCTCAAGTTTTTTTCCTCAATTAGTATCGTCCTAAATATAAGAAATAATGTTTGGATATTTATAGTAAAAACTGTAACATCGCGCGGAAAATAAACTTTTGATAACTATAAGGATAGTGTCGCGCATCTCGACTGTATGAGGAAAGCTAATGACTAAGCCACAGTCAATACGATAGCATACACCATGCCAAGAAAGCACCGTAATCAGGTTTAGATCTGATTACGGTGCTTAGATTACCTTATTGTTTTAGCTTTTGCATTGATTATAATTAGCATACAAATTTCTTCTTATTGGAATAAAATAAGTAGCATGTGCAAACAAATGTCCCGGATGTTGGGTAACAATGTAACACCAATCTTTATCGTCTTTTAATATTAAAGTGTACAATTGCATGCCTAAAAGGCTACCTTCATTTGCCCCAGGGAACTGTTCATGAAACTGATCATGAAAGTTGTGCCTTTTACTCAATCGCGTAAGTATGATGTTGATTATTTGTTGCGAATCTATAAATGGCTTAGCCTTGTATTTTTCTGAAGCAATTTCATTTTTTAACTCCTTTTCCGTTATGGCTACGAGAGATGACTTCTCATAAACAAAAAATACATTCCAATAACTATATAATTTTGAACGATCAAACGATGAATAGCCTTTGCCATTTATCAATGCAAGAACCTCCTTTCTGGCTGCCTACTTTCTGAGAAATGCAAATTATGATGATTCTAACGTCTTTTCTATCAATATAACTCCGAGAGGGTAGTTAATTCCAAATTAAGAATAGCATTGTGTCAATGCCAAATCTACAGCAAATCCATATGACCATAATCAATCTTTACTATGATTGGAAGTGAAAATATTGTATTTGTTTCATTGCGTTTACGGTTAAATGTTTACTATATCTGCTACGAGTTCAACCGGGCGCTGGGAATTGAAACCAAATTGGCTGAGGATTATATCCTCAGCCAATTTGGTTTTTTTACGCTTAAACGCACTATAAATAAAGACTTAAGGTTGGTTTACGTGGCTACAGGAAATTTAGGTTTACCCGATCATCCGTTCTTGTAGTTTTTATATTTTATAAACAAATTCGTTCAATGCTGACTCGATCACGACCTTCATGTTTCGAACGATACAGGGCCCGGTCAGCGGCTAAAATCAAATCATCCGGTGACTCAGCTTGCTCTGAGGATCTAGTTACAACTCTAGGAAGTAGACGCAGTAGTTGTTGCATAAGTAATAGGTGAATAAGAGCTTGAACCTGTATCGCTCACTGCCTGAACTTTATAATAATAGGTGGTACCTGCCCACAAGCCAGTATTTGTATAGCTTGAGGTTGTTACAGTTGCAAGATTGGTATAAGTTCCGGAAGAAGAGGTTGCCCCGTAAACATAATAGGAAGTTGCGCCACTCACAGAATCCCAAGTGAGCTTAATTTGGCTGGAACTCACGGTTGTAGCTGTAAGATTTGTTGGTGTGGACGGTATGGAAGGCGTGTTAGATCCGTCATTTGTTGCATTAATACTGTCTAAAATGTTTTCAGGTACAGCAACTATTCCTCCAAAAACAATTATTTTCGATATACTTCCAGCCTTACTGGTAATAAAGTCTTGTGTCGACTGCTCAACGGGATTACTAACTAAGATAATTGGTGAGGAAGTCGATGCAGCCAACGCTGAGCCCGCCAAAGCATCCGGAAAATCTTCGCCTGTAGCAAGATAACAATTTTCAAAGTTCAGATCGGAAGAGAATTCTTTAATAATACTGAGATTTGTCTCATATCGATCAACTCCACTAAGTCGCATAGGGGAAGGAAGTTGATTTAAGACCGTATCACTAACAACTCCAACGCCACCTACAACATAAGTATTTTGTACAGTTTTATTTAAGTAGTCTTTTAATCCTGCAGGCAAATTGTCCTTAGGGGTAAGAATGATTGGAATCCCTTTCATTGCAGCAATCGGAGCAATTGATAATGCATCGGGAAAATCCTCACCAGTAGCAATAACTGCTTGATTGAACTTCCCCATTGCTTGAGCTACTTTAAGAGAGGTTGCGTAACGATCATTACCCGCAAGTCTTGTTACGACTATGCCCATGTTTTTTATCTCTTGTTCAACATTGGTTGAAATAACACCTACTCCACCAATAATAAACACTTGTTTCACCTTTAAACTAGAAAGCTGAAGCTTAGTTTGGTCTGCTAAGCTATCCTTTGATGATAATAATATTGGAGCATTATATTTTGTCGCCAGTGGGGCACCGCATAAAGCATCTGCAAAATTATCTCCGCTTGCAATTATCGCATAATATGGAGTCTTCCACCCTGATTTTGAAATTTCCGCCGCAGTCTCATACCTATCTTGTCCAGCTAACCGAGTTGACTGAATTTGGGTTGAAGAATCCGAAGGTGAAGTAGTACCGTCCGAATTAGTTGTTGCAAAAGCTCCTGCTGAATATGAGCTTGTACCAGCACTATTAACGGCCTGCACTTTGTAGTAATAGGTGGTACCCGATGGTAGAACAGTATCAACATAACCTGTGGTTGTTACAGCAACAATATTAGCATAGGTCCCAGCAGACGAGGTTGCTCGGAATATATAATAGGAGGTCGCCCCACTGATAGCATCCCAAGTGAGATTAATTTGACTGGAGCTAGCGGCTGTTGCTATCAGGTTTGTTGGGGTAGATGGGATACTGTAAGCAGTATTCGCATTAGTCGTTGTCGCATAAGCTATCGCCGAAAACCCACTTGATCCGTAACTATTGACAGCTTGAACTTTATAATAATAGGTGCCATTGGTTGTCAGACCCGTATGGGCATAATTTGGGCTTGTGAGCACAGCAATATTGTTATAAGTCCCGTAATACGAGGTTGCCATATAAAGATAATAGGAGGCTGCGCCACTGATAGCATCCCAAGTGAGATTAATTTGACTGGAACTAGCGGGTGTTGCTATCAGGTTTGTTGGGGTAGATGGGATACTGTAAGCAGTATTCGCATTAGTCGTTGTCGCAGAAGCGATTGCCGAAAACGCACCTAATCCGTAAGTGTTAAAAGCTTGGACTTTGTAATAATAGGTGCCATTGGTTGTCAGATCTGTGTTGGTATAATTTGGGCTTGTGAGCACAGCAATATTGTTATAAGTCCCGTAATATGAGGTTGACATATAAAGATAATAGGAGGTTGCGCCACTGGTAGCATCCCAAGTGAGATTAATTTGACTGGAACTGGTGGGTGTTGCTATCAGGTTTGTTGGGGTAGATGGGATACTGTAAGCAGTATTCGCATTA
>JARLHW010000050.1 GCA_031292075.1 Desulfosporosinus sp. | reverse complement strand
TATCAAGTTCTCGAGAAAGAAGGTGCCTACCGATGTTAGAAATCGAGAAGCCAAGAATCGAGTGTATCGAGCGTTCTGAAGACGACTCCTATGCAAAATTCGTCGTTGAGCCTCTTGAAAGGGGATATGGGATTACCTTAGGAAATTCTTTAAGGCGTATCCTTCTATCCTCGCTTCCAGGTTCAGCGGTGACATCGGTCAAAATCGAAGGGGTACTCCATGAATTTTCCACGATACCAGGTGTTTTGGAAGACGTTACAGACATTATTATCAATTTGAAGTCCCTCGCTCTGAAAGGCTACACGGATGAACCTCGGATTATTCGCATAGAGTCTCAGGGGGCAGGGGTTGTGAAGGCTGCAGATATCATAAGTGACCCAGACATTGAGATTCTAAACACTGACTTGAAGATTGCTACCTTAGATAATGATGGACGGCTATTTATGGAAATGACGGTAGAGCGTGGCCGTGGCTATGTTTCTGCCGACAAAAACAAGAAGCCGGATAATGTCATTGGGGTTATCCCTATTGACTCCATCTTTGCCCCGATCTATAAGGTCAACTATACGGTAGAGGATACCCGAGTTGGTCAAATTACGGACTATGACAAGTTAACCCTTGAAGCATGGTCTAATGGCAGTATCTCACCGGAAGAGGCCACAAGTCATGCAGCCAAAATCCTGAGTGAGCATCTGCGCCTTTTCATGGGACTCACTGATAAACTCAATAATGTTGAGGTTATGGTGGAAAAAGAAGAGGAAGCCAAAGATAAAATCCTCGATATGACGATTGAGGAACTTGATTTGTCCGTCCGTTCTTATAACTGCCTGAAACGGGCAGGGATCAATTCGGTTGAAGAGTTGACCCAAAAAACGGAAGAAGACATGATTAAAGTGCGTAACCTTGGTCGCAAGTCTTTGGAAGAAGTGGAATTTAAACTTAAAGACTTAGGTTTATTGTTTCGCCCAGCTGAAGACTAATTCGGTGCAAAAGGAGGGGAATGTAATTGGCTTACCGCAAGTTAGGAAAAAACACGGGTCATCGCGGGGCAATGTTGCGTAACATTGTCACTTCCCTGTTAAGACATGAGCGTATTCAAACGACAGAAGCACGTGCTAAGGAATTGAATGCCATTGCTGAGAAGATGATTTCGCTCGGCAAGCAAGGGGATTTAGCGGCACGTCGCTTAACGATGGCTTATCTCATGGATGAAGATGTTGTTACAAAATTGTTTACTACCATTGCGCCGAAATATGCTGACCGTCAGGGAGGCTATACTCGTATTATGAAACTCGGCTTACGTCGAGGAGATGCTGCTACAATGGTAATCATCGAACTCGTTTAATGCGGGTCGTTAAAGGCCGGGTTGCTTACGTTGCTAAGCATGCCCGGCCTTTGCTGATACCACAATCCAGCGTTAGCTGAAGCCATGCCAGCCAGGTATCTTAACGAGCTAGAGGAGTGATTTCGACCATTGAAGGTGCTCCAAGTGCAGAACGTTTGTTATGGTAATATATTGAACGGGGTGAATTTTGACTGGCACCAAGGCGAGATCTTAGCGCTGATGGGCACTAACGGTTCTGGAAAATCGACGCTGGCTCGTCTTTTAGCTGGGCTGATTGAACCACAGGAAGGGGAGATCCGTCTCGCACTAGACGGAGTCGTTCAAAATTGGAATACGGTGACAAGGTGGCAAGAAATTGGACTTGTCGGGCAACACCCTCGGAGGCAAACGATTGGCGCAACCGTCGCCGAAGAATTAGGCTTTGGCCTTATGAACCTTGGCATGGATATACAATCGGTGCGAAATAAAGCGCGAGAGTTGGCTTCCAGCGTAGGTCTAGGAGGCAAAGAAGATCAATCCACTGCGTCGCTTTCAGGCGGTGAAAGACAACGGCTTGTTACCGTAGCCATCTTAGCACTGAAGCCTTCGTTTCTTATTTTAGATGAGGCCTTAACGATGCTTGATACGCGCTCCCAAGCTAAGGTTCTGGAACTATTATTTCGAGCTCATGCAGAAACGGGACAACTTTGGATAACACATGATCTAGAATTGGCAAGACATGCAGATCGGTTACTGATTATCAAAAACGGAATAATCCAAGACATGGGTAAACCAAGCGATGCTTTCAGCAACTCTGAAAGGCACTCTCTATATGCTCCAGGAGAAGTAGACGCTAAACCTATTTCTCCACGACAGAAACATCTACTGGCTAAGGACGCCGGTCAGCAAGGTTCTAAGGACTCACTGAATCGACCTGTTCTAGAATGGAAACATACGACCTATGAGTCCCGTTTTTGGCTAGATAAGGTAGTTTACGCGGGCGAGTATATCGGCATAGTCGGTCCTTCGGGGTCAGGAAAGACAACACTTTTAGAAAGTGCCATCGGGCTTATCCTACCAATTGAGGGGCAGTTTATGGTCTGCGGAGAACAAATTACCAAGACCAGTTTGAATACCGTGCGCCGAAAAACCCGTTTAGTTCTTCAAGAGGCAGGAGAGTATCTGATTGGTCGCAGCGTCTATCATGAGATCTTCTATGGAGAGTCGAGGCGAGACTTGAGGATAAAAACCCAAGAGAAATTAGCTTTATTAGAGGAATTTGGTCTTTCGGTAAGTCTGGCAGATGTCGCGCCAGAGCGCTTGAGCGGTGGAGAACGGCAAAAGGTTGCCCTGGCAGCAGCTCTGAGAACTCCTCCTGAGATTCTTCTATTGGACGAACCCTTACTGGGACTCGATGCCACGAGCCGATCGGGAATACAAAAAATTATATCAGCGTGGGCTGAGATAACTATATTGTATGTAACACACGACCTGAGAGAGGTCTTACAGGATGCCAATCGGATTTGGTTAGTGGAGAATGGGAACGTGGTTTTAGATTGTTCCGTACAGAGTTGGCAAGAGCATCGGGAGAAATTTCGAGCAGCAGGTGTTCGCTGCTAAAGGAGGGGAGCAGAGTATCAAGGTTTTTGAGCTCTATTGTCCTGGTAATAGCTTGTTGCACCGTCTTGATCCAAGGTTAAAGGTCGGAGGGTTAGCCGCCCTGTCCTTATTAATAACAATGACTCAGTGGCAGGGACTTGTTTTAACCTCATTTGCTCTCCTAGGGCTTGTGCTCTTGAGCCGTATCCCCATAACTATCTATCGTTCGCTCATCGTTGTCCTTTTATGGATGGGGTTGTTTTATGGTCTGGCAACAGGATGGGTTTGGCCGGAAAACAAAAGCATCTTGTTTGGCCATTGGTCGGTGGACGGTTTAGTGCAAGCCGTTGATATGCTTTGGCGCATCGTACTGGTCTTTGGGTTGACCCGCCTCTATACGGCAGTAACAATGCCCCTTGAGCAAGGGTTAGGAATAGCGTACTTTTTTAATCCGCTCGTCCGTATTACCCCTAAAGCTGCTGATTTTGCACTCTTACTAACCTTAACGCTGAGATTTATTCCCCTCATTGTGGAAGAGGCAACCTTGATTTGGAAAGTCAGGGCGTTAAAATCCGAGTGGCCTCATTCATGGCTTAAACGTTCTTGGGAATTAATTCAACTCCTTGTGCCGCTGATCTTACTTAGTTTGAGACGGGCAGAAGAGCTTGCCGAAAATCTGATGTCGCGAGGATATGGTTCGGGCAACTACCGAACTCTCATCCTACATGAGCAGACTTCGAGGGATCGCTTAGGAGTTCTGATCATTATAGTTTGGGGAATATTACTCCTGATATGGAGATAGACTTCAATCCATGCGTAGCGGAGGTTGGCATTATTAATGCGAAACATTAGGCTGAAATTAGCATATGACGGAACAAACTATCATGGGTTTCAGCGCCAGCATGAAACTCATGGCCCCACGATTCAGGGGACCTTGGAAGCGGTATGGGCTAAATTAGTCGAGGAAGAGGTCACTCTAGCTACGGCAGGCCGAACGGATACCGGCGTACATGCTTCTGGGCAAGTGGTGAATTTTATGACCGCCGCAAGAATTCCCGTCGAGAAAATCCCTAAGGCTTTTAACAGTTTGTTACCAAGGGATATACGTATACTTCTGGCAGAAGACGTGCCGAACGACTTTAATGCTCGGTGGTCAGCGAAGTGGAAACGCTACGATTATCAGATGGACAACAATCTCATCCCCAATGTCTTTACACGTCTTTATGCATCTCATGTGCCAATTCCGTTAAATGTAGTCCAGATGCAGATGGCTGCAGATCTTTTGGAAGGGCGTCATAATTTCAAAACCTTCGCTGCTGCCGGTGGAGCTAGCAAAACGTTTGAACGGACACTTTATCGTTGTTTAGTCAAAGAAGAGCACGGGTTAATTATAGTATCATGCGTGGGGGATGGATTTCTCTATCACATGGTTCGTATTATTGTCGGTACACTAATGGACGTGGGAAAAGGTCGGATTCTCCCTCAAGAGATCCCGGGTATTATCGCAAGTCAAGAACGGAAACGGGCCAGAATGATTGCGCCAGCGCATGGTTTGTCGCTGGCACATGTGAATTATACAAATGAAAGCCCATTTGAAGTTTTCAAGGACCTTTTGCCAAAAAATACTTGACAATGACTAGAGAATTAAATAAAATATCAATATGAGTTTTTATGCCTTGGTTATGATTGAGCCTCATCCCCTTGGCATACCGCAAGCATGATTGAGCCCCATGCGAGTGAGATAGAAACAGAAAACTGCTAAATTGGAGGGAAAGTCATGACCACGTTTTTTGCGAAAGCACAAGACCAGGAGCGCAAATGGTTTATCATTGATGCTGCGGGTATCCCCTTGGGTCGTATTGCTACTGAAGCAGCACGTCTCCTAAGAGGTAAACATAAACCGACATTCACCCCTAATGTTGACACAGGGGATCATGTCATAATTATCAATGCTGAAAAGTTAGTGTTAACAGGTAACAAGCTGAACGATAAGATGTATCGTCGTCACTCCGGATATCCAGGTGGACTAAAAGAGGTTCCTTACAAAAAGTTAATGCAGATTATGCCTGAGAGAGCTATGGAACATGCTGTGAAGGGAATGCTTCCTCATAACAAGTTGGGCGCCCAAATGTACACGAAATTAAAAGTGTATAAGGGAGAATCACACCCCCATCAAGCTCAACAACCTGAAATCTGGACAATTCAATAGATTTAGGAAGGAGGAAGTAAAACATGGCAACTCAATTACAATATGCTGCGACAGGACGAC
>JARLHW010000340.1 GCA_031292075.1 Desulfosporosinus sp. | reverse complement strand
TCCCCACGCCGGCGGCGCCCAGGACGGACAAAAGCGTCGGCGCCGACACCGCCGTGCCGGTGACGGCGGACGCCTGGCCATACTGTCGCACCGCGATATTGTCGATCTGCCCGGTGAAGGAGCCGGTCAGCGAACCGCCGGACAGGTCCATGTTGCCGACGTTGCTGATGGTGCTGTAGAGATTGGAGATACCGCTGCTGCCGACGATCTGCAGGCCGCCGCCCGAGGAAATCCGCTAAGATCACGACCGGGAAACTTTGCAAGGAATTAGCCATCATGTCCAGGAATACAGACGTGATAAATATCAGTAAATATCTAAGTTATATATTGCGCCATAAACCAGAATCTATCGGTCTAGCATTAGATTCCGAAGGATGGGCCGACATTAACTTAATGATATTGAGATCATCTCAGAATGGGGAGAAGTTAGACCGAGAAATAATCCAGACTGTCGTCGAAACAAGCGAGAAAAAGAGATTTACCATTTCCAGTGATGGGCGGTCCATCCGTGCCGCCCAAGGCCATTCGAGCAATGGCGTATCAATTAGTTACCCTCAGATGGTTCCACCCAAATTTCTTTACCATGGCACGGCCACTCGATTTTTAGAATCAATCCGTAAACAAGGTTTAATTGCCAAATCACGCCAGTTCGTGCACCTATCATTGGATAAGCAGACGGCAACACAAGTTGGACAACGGCATGGAAAACCAGTTATTCTGACCATTTTAGCAGACGAAATGCACCGTCTAGGATATATATTTTTTCTGTCTGAAAATAGAGTTTGGTTAACATATAATATAAAAATAACTTTTATCAATATACCTGACTAGGATTTACCTTGAGCGAAACGTCACCGGCAAACACAACGAGCAGAAGGTTCTCAGCCAGAAATACGATACTGTAATGTTTAACAATCCGACCATCGCCGTAATGCTGCATCCACGCGACTGCCGCCTCTGAATCTGGATATTCGACCAACGAACCAATCGGAAACGGACTCTTTACGCTATAAGTCAAATTGGATAGCACGGGACCAGGAACAGCCTCCACGCAGAATGCACATACATCAGTAAAGTTAAATATTTTTGTCATTACTCCTTTTTCTCCATCATATTCCACATCAACTAATAAAGTCCTATTCTGTTTACGCAGATTTATTCTGTTTTCTCCATGCCCAGGAAGCCATTCATATGGATCGATCACTTTTATGGCACGACCAGCTTCCATCATTAATTCTCCTACGGTAAGTTAGGTACACCGGTTGCGGGCAGTTTATTTCTCGCCAATTGAGCTGCAGCTAAGTCATCAAACGTTACACCTGCAGGCATCCCCGGCACTTGTACGGCAGTTTGATTCGCCCCATACCACTGGGATTGAGGGATTCCCGCACGACTTAGGGCAACAGATGTTCGCGTATTTAAAATTAATTTTGTTCCATCTGATGTCACTACGTAATCAACGGGAATTTGACTCGGACTGACAAGGCCATTTTTAATCGCAGCGGCTAGCCGCTCTTATTCATGAGGGGGCTGAATCTGGCAGGCGGATGTAGCGTAACCAGCTGAAATAGCATAAGATTTTGTTGTCGAGACAATATCTTTACCGCAGCTGAAAGCGCCACACCCGCCATGACCGACGATACCC
>JARLHW010000339.1 GCA_031292075.1 Desulfosporosinus sp. | reverse complement strand
TTCATCCCGCCTTCGCTCTCCACTCCCGCTTCCATCGTTGGCTCCATCACAAGTCCCTCAGAGGCCTCGCTCCTCCTGCTTGTACCAACCTTCCTTAGCCCCACGCAATTCAAATGTGCGAAATTTATCCTACGTTATCTTCCAACTGATAGTAAATGGTGGGATTATTATCCCTTTCAGGATCCCAATGGTTTCGGGATACCAAACGAGCCGACGGGTACACCTGCCCGGGAGGTGATCCAGACGTTGGGCCCGGTGGTAAACGGGCGCCCATTTGTGTCTGATGAGAAGACTTATGGGGGGGGAGTCTTAGCCTCATGGACAAGTTATGGCTATGACGATCCAGGACATCTTTCTAATACCTCTAATGCATCGCAACTCCAAGCGATGAGCGGAGCTCGTGGTAATCAGACCTCAATACTGCGCCATTACCTAGAAGACGGTCACAGCGCTGTTACCAACCTATACTATGATAATGCAGGCTCTCTTACTAGCTCTGTAGATGCACTAACTAACAGAACAACATATGGATATGATTCAACCGATACATTTGTTACGACTGTGACGTATCCGAATAACAGAGTATCCGATTACATAGAGACACAGTATGATTTTAGCACTGGACTTCCAGTTCACTCATGGGATGAGAACCGTGCCGAGACCACCTACAGTTACGATACAGTCGGCAGGCTATCAGGAATAACACGTCCTGATTCCGGCGGAACAATAATTACCTATCCTACACCCAATGAAACCGATATATCACGATCCCAATCTTCTGGAATCGCACTACAATCGAGTGTTAATAAAGATGGATACGGCAGAACAATTAAGAAGACTATTGGGACTGGTAGTAATCTGATCTCAACAGATATATCCTATGACGGATTTGGCAGGTTATATTCAATATCTAATCCCCACAGTGCAATTCCTGCGACGACTGATGGTTCTACGTTTTACACATACGATCAATTCAACCGTATCACTAATATCCAGAAGGCTGATGGAAATTCAGTGTCAACAACATATTCCGGAAATGCAGCATTAATTACGGATGAAAATGACCATCAAGAGCAACTAGGTTACGACGCATTTGGTGATCTGATCTCCGTGTCCGAACAAAGTAGTCCATCGCAGTTGGGATGGATCACTGGCTACGTTTATGACAAGCTTGGCTTGCCATTTCAGATATATCAAATGGGAGGAACGACCGATACAACCCAATGGCGCACCAGTACATTTGTGCATGATTCATTCGGACGTCTCATCTCTCAGCAGATGCCAGAATATGGTGAAAAAATCATGCACTATGATGATGACGATAATTTGGTCAGTATCACAGATGGCGCTGGCCGCTCTGTGACATATGGTTATGATACGAAAAATCGGCTGACAGCCAAAGTGCTGTCGAGCGGTCAATCGTATGGATATGGTTACGATGCACAAGATGGTTCAGGTGATCCATACGGTATCGGGCGTTTGACGAGCTACAGCAGCAATGGATACTCGGCCGCCAATATAATACATGACATTGAAGGACGGATCAGCAAAGAAAGTTATTGCTTGCCTTCAGATTGCTCCTATGGGATTGCAGTGTCGGCGAGCTATGATCTGAGCGACCATCTCACAGATCTTACCTATCCTGACGGAAGAACGATTCATGCAGATTTCGATGCACTTGGTCGGCTAGCGGACGTTACATCTCTTTGGCGCAATCAACCGGAGGCCTATTCCCCTATTGTGTCATCGTCGCAATATGCACCTCCCGGGCTACTTACCCAGTCCAACCTTGGCAACAACATCCAAATGAATGCGTCTTTTAGCCCTCGTCTAAATATTACGGGACTGTCCTATGCGAATGGTCAAGGAACTTTATACTCGAAAGCTCTTACATGGGATGCAACAGCTGGTAATTTACTTAAGTCTGTTGATGCTGTTGATAGTGCAAAGACCACAACTTACACCTATGACACAGTGAATAGGCTGCAATCAGCCACGGCAAATGGGCCATCAAGTCAGTATCCTAGCGCGCTCACACTAACGATCACAGGTGCTGAACGTAGCGTAACGAAGTTGATATGTAATGGGGACGACTCCCTTTCGTCGTCTAATAACAAGATAGGAAATAGCCGCATAAGTCCTGATATGCCGCCGCCGAACTGCATACGGGAGACATTCTGGGATTCCGGGACACTTACGGTTAGCGCAAACCAGCAGAGCGACAGTATAGTCTATAGCTCCGCCTCAACGAATAACGCTAGCGTAGCCTCTCAGTTAGCAAGTGCAATAAACGGAGATAATGCATCTCAACTTGTTGCAAGCGTATCTAGTAATGTGATCACGTTGACGTTGAAGCCAACTGCTGCGCCGGGGAATTATAATATTTCATTCCAAGCTGTCGACGGTGATCCGGAAGATTTTTCCGGTACTTCGTTCGCGGGCACATTGTCTGACCCCACTATATCAAATGAGGCTCCGCCGTCTGGCTATACTCTCAATGAGAGCTATACATATGATCCGTGGGGAAATATCCAGCAATCGGGGAATTTTAGTTTTCTTCAATCGTATAGTGCTAATAATCAAATCAATTCAAACTCTTATCAATACGACACGGCATCGGGGAATTTGCTCTATGAGAATATTGCAGGAATAGTTAATAGCTATACTTATGATGCCGAAGGTCTTCTAACTGGGAGTAACGGTGTGTCATATACACGAGATGCTTTTGGAAGGAGAGTCAGTCGAACGGGTTCGGCATCTACGGAATATCTATATTTGGGGGGAGAGTTAATTGCTTCGCGTGACCCCTCGGTCGGTACGTGGTCGGACAGGGTTCGCGCAAATGGCCGCTATATTGCAAAGGTTACGGGTGGACAAAATAGTGCTCCAGTCTATCGCTTGGGCAACCATCTTGAATCAACGGCGCTAATGACAGATGCTACTGGAGCCATTACCGGGAGTGCTGAATTTGCACCATTTGGCCAGTCAATTTCTTTTCCTGGGACAGATGCTACTTTGTTTACGGGAGATGATCTAGATAGTGAAAATAGTACGTATCACACCGTATATAGGAATATGTCGTCGGTGCAGGGACGTTGGCTAACCCCGGACCCCTATCTTGGCAGTATTGACCTAACTGATCCTCAAAGCTTAAATCGTTATGCTTATCTTAGAAATAGAGCTTTGTTAACTAACGATGAATATGGGCTCGACGGTGGTTATGGTGGCGATGATGATGGTGATGATGACTATGGTGATGATGGCGGGTACGGTGGTGGGTATGGTGATGACGGAGGAGCCCCAATTGGAAGTGATGTGACTTTTGCCAATGGCGCTAACTCAATGTCTGCACAAATGATTATGAGTGGCGGTCCTTTTGATGGAAGCCTGGCAACAGTTACGACAACCATAATTTTTTGTTCTGGATGTGCACCTGTACAGACTGCTCAATCCAGCGGTAGCAGCGTCGCCAATACAGCCGCAATTGGCGTGATGACTTTTGGGTCGTTTATCCCAGGCCCAATAGGGGCCGCCTTCGGGACAGGGCTGGCAGTCCATTCCTTTGCTACTGGCCACTATTGGCAAGGAGCCGCGCTCGCAGCCGGTGCCGTTGGGCAATTCTTCTGCCTCCCAGGTGAAGAGGTTGCTGAAGCGGGTATTGCACTGACCGAGGTTGCACCAGCAGTCGAAGCTGCTACGGAGGCCACAGGAACGGTCGAGGAACTTAGTTTAGCTACCTCCGAGAGTTGGGGAAATGCTCAAACATTAGCACGGCATTTTGCGGAGAAAGGAGGCCAGTTTGAGTCGGCAAGTGAAGATGCTTATGCGGCTGAAGCATCACATTTTTTACAGAGATCACAAGCAGAGGGGTTACCAACAAAAATTGATAGCAATGGCGTAATTAGAGTTTATGATCCAAGTACTAATACATTTGGATCATTTAATCCAGATGGAACTACTCGAACAATGTTCAGGCCCTCTTCACCGACCTACTGGGATAGACAGCCTGGACAACTATTTTAATCAATAACTGGATGAGCTCTTTGTTGGGAGAGATTGAGTGTTAATTGCGACGAAAAGAAGAAGTGGCGGTAATTAATAAGACAGGATAGTGCGAGAGCTAGATCTTGTCTGCATCGCAATTCTTGCGCTGGAAAGAGAGATTTTAATGAAGGTGTTCAGGAATACCGTAAGACCTAAAGAGATAGGTGAAAAGTATCCGTGCCCTTGTTGTGGAACGAAGATCCTTGATGAACGGGGGGCGGATGAAATCTGTCCTATCTGTTTTTGGCAAGACGATGGCCAAGATGACCATGATGCAGAAGATGTTCGTGGTGGTCCTAATGGTGTGTGGAGCCTCACACAAGCCCGGAAAAATTTCAAGTTGTATGGTGCATATGATTTAAGATTCGCACCCAAAAGCTAGCTTCTACGAGATCAGATTGCCATAATCTAAATCGATGGCGGTACATATATGTCGGATGTATTATGGCAGTTGAAAATTACGATGAGGTGGTTGTGATTGTAGTGCGGCGAAGCTTAACCATGCCGAAAGTGCGTGCTGCACATAGTCAATTCTCACAATAGACGCTCCAGGGCTGAGAAGTATGGCTGAGCCGGGCATCCCCCCAGCATATTTACCAACTGTTATTTCCGCTTTCAATAAGAATATGATTCCAGTTGTGATAGATGTACGAATTGCGGATGTGAGATCTGGATCGGAAAGAAAATCAAGCGCTGCACAGAGACCTTCAATTCGAGTCGCAGTGGGGGTAGTTCGCCCCGAAATATCGAAGCCACCAGATATGCCTGTAGTAAGAGGAGCCCGGATCTGTTGCTTGAGAATTGAGCGACAAATCTTTGTTGCGTGCTGAATGAGATCGTCTCGGGAAACTATACAACCCACATTTGAGCAATCTCTAAGCAGTTTAGCCGTCGGATAACGTAGGATAAATTTCGCACATTTGAATTGCGTGGGGCTAAGGAAGGTTGGTACAAGCAGGAGGAGCGAGGCCTCTGAGGGACTTGTGATGGAGCCAACGATGGAAGCGGGAGTGGAGAGCGAAGGCGGGATGAAG